>JBBRCA010000025.1:0-26145 GCA_038205325.1 Terriglobales bacterium
GCTACGAAGCCAAACACGACGCCGAGTTCTGGCTCGCCCCGAATGCCAGCAGCACTGCATAGGTCCGACCATACCTACAATGTCATCTGGACCGGAGCGAAGCGAAGCGATAACCGCAAAAAATTTGAAAGCACCGTACCGAAACGATATGGACCCGCAGAAAACTCAACGACTACGGCATGGCAGCGATTCTATGTCGGGCTTTCAACCCTCACACTTCGCGCGACCGCGTACCTGGGGCGTTGCCCCAGGCTGGTACCAGACCGCGCCGTTGGCGCTAAGCTTCGCAATAACTCTCTTTCTCTGCAATGGGTGCAAATCGGCAACCGTCCCAACGCCAGCGCCTTTGGCAACGCACACTAGCGCTGTCCCAATCTACCCCTCCCGCCCCACAACCCCGCCCCCACCCTTCCGCGTCTTCCACCACACCGACACCAGCTTCACCCTCGTCACCAAACCAAACGCCAGCGACGACGAAATCGTCAGCCTGATCTACCAACTTCGCGACGCCGCCCACACTCACACCTTTGCCAACCTGAAAATCGACCAGAAGACGGTCGACGCCCGCAAGCCTACCGTGTGGTTCCACATTTACCGTGGCCCAAAATGCGCCGCCGAAAAATACGCCGACGGCCCTCCCCCCTGCGGGTCCAGCTATCACGCAGCGGGCGACTACACCTTCGGCGGCGGCCCCACCAATCCCAATTGGGACAACGGCCTCCTCATCCACGACGAAGACCACGAAGCCCGTCTCTGGAACCCCGACGCTCCCTACGCTCCGTCAATACCGTAGCCGGAGACTCCCTCTGCGCTTTGCACGATGGAGCCTCCAACACCGCGGAACTTCCGCGTCCCGTTTGCCGTATCTCCACAAAATGAGATTCCCGCTCCACATCCTGTTTGCCGTCGCATGGGCTCTGCCGTGGGCGGCGCTGCTCTCGCAGCAACCGACCGCAGCTCCAGACGTCTCGCTCACTGCCGCCGCCATCATGGCTCGCGTGGCCGCCAATCAGGACACCGCCGAAGCCGAGCGCGCTCACTACGTCTACACTCAGCACGCCCGCGTTGCCTCGCACAAAGGCAAGAAAATACTGTGCGAAGAAATCACCGACTCGCGCGTCACGCCCGACGGTAAAGGTTCACATCAGCAGCTTCTCAAGCTCGATGGGCGACTCCTCCAGAAGGGCAAATACACTGCCTACACAGAGCTTCCAAAAGCGAAGGATGCGGCGGACACGAAGGAAGAACGCGACCTTAGCATCAGCGTCGGCGATGACGACACCGACCGCGACCTGGTCGAAAACATGCGCCACAATCTCATCGATACCAACTCGAAAGATGGCATCGGCGCCAACCTTTTCCCGCTGACGACCAAGCAACAGGAGGACGAAGCGTTCACGCTCGCGGGTCGCGAACGCATCAACGGCCGCGATGTCTTTCACGTCACGTTTCGCCCCAAAGACAAAACCGATTTCGGGTGGAAGGGCGACGCTTACATCGACACCGCAGCCTACCAGCCCGTTGTGGTCCGCACCGCCATGTCGCGCAACATCCCGTTGGCCGTTCGCACGCTGCTGGGCACCAACGTTCCGGGCCTCGGTTTCACGGTCATCTATGCCCCACAAGCCGACGGCGTCTGGTTCCCCGTCAGCTTCGGCACAGAGTTTAAAATTCATGTACTTTTTTTCTTCCGCCGCGAGATCACGTTGTCGGCAGAGAACCGCGACTTCGAGAAAACCCACGTCACTTCGCACATCATCGACGGAGTGGTCTCGACTGAGACGCCCCCCGCCAAGCAGCCTTAGGGCGACAACATCTGGGGGTGCGCCATGTTCACTCTGGGGAAATGGTTTTCGAGGTGGACGCAACCTCACAGAAAATGAAAACCCTCCGCGAACGGAGGGCTTATATCCTTCGACTACGCTAAATTTAAGTTGTCACAATCTCCACGCCACGCCAGAACGCAACATGATGCTTCACAGTCTTCGCAGCCGGCTTAGGGTCGGGGTAGTACCAGGCCGCGTCAGGGTTTTCCTGCCCATCCACAAGCACCGTATAGTAGCGCGCCTGGCCGTTCGACGGGCTGTTCGAGCTGGTCGAGCTGGGCTTGAGGAAACTCCGGTTGACCGTTTCCTCTGGGAAGTACACATTACCTTCCACCGTCTGAATGCTCTCGCTCTCCGCGAGAGTTTGTCCGTTCCACACTGCCTTCGCCATCGCTTTGTCCAGTCTTTTCAATCAGATGCAGCGGAGTCGTCAGCGGTTACCCGGCGAACCCCGATGCCGCGAACGTAGCCGCGTACCCGAAAGTCAGACTAACACAGAATATGTATTTTGGGAAGTCTCACGTTCAATTCCTCCCAATTCGCATAGATTCCACGCGAATTACGCGAAGGCTTCCACGACGGGACGCGTGTTCTCCGGGTCGGGCCGCTTCAGCTCCGCTGGTTCTTCCTTCGGCGTTGGCGGGCCAACTTTCTTTTCAAACGTACACTCCGGAGTCGTCGGCTCTTCGGCGGCAGGGCCACCCTTCCGAGGCCGTCGTTTCGGCAGGGCAGCGCGGTTATTCGGACACACCAGGTACGTCCCCTCGTCGTTCGACAACTCCACCAGATACGCCGAGTCGCACTTCGGACACGTCTCGTTCACCAGTTTCTGATTGCTCGTAAAGTCGCACTTCGGATAGCGCGTGCAGCCGTAGAAGGTCGTATTCCGCTTGGTCTTACGGACCGCGACCTCGCTACCGCACTTCGGGCAAGGCACGTCCAGCAACTCCTGCTTCACATACTTGCACTTCGGATAGCCGGAGCACGCGATGAACTCTCCATACTGCCCATCGCGTTGTAGCAGCGGCTTGCCGCACTTCGGGCACGGTTCATCGAGCACCACCGGCGGCTTGGTCTGCACCTTCTGCGTGAGCTTGCGAATCGTCTTGCAGGGCGGGTCGTCGCTGTACCCGGGACAACTCATAAACGGCCCCCACGGCCCGTTGCGCAACACCATCGTCCGCCCGCAATTGTCGCAAGCCTCGTCTTCCTGCTCCTCCTGTCCATCGGCGCTGGCGAGGTCCGGCTTGGCCGCGAAGTTCTCCTTTGTGAAGTCGCAACTCTCCGGCTCGACGACCAGCTTCTTCGCCGTTCCCGTCGCGCCCTCGAGCGCCGCTAGCAACTCCTTCTTGTCCTCGACCTTCGTGCTGGATTCGATCACGTCCTCGTTCATCGCCTTTACGTACATTGGAAAGCTGAACTTATCCAGCACCTTCTTAATCGCAGCCTTGGGATCTTTCTTCAGCGGTCCTTGCGCGACGGTCATCGGCTTCAGCTTGATAAAGTTCGAGCAGGAATAGAAGCTCCCAAATTTGCCCCACTTCAAGATCAACGGCGCGCCGCACTTCTCGCAGATTTCGTTCGTCTTCTGCTCCATCGCCTTGATGTCTTCCATATTGACTTCGGCGACTTTCAACTCCTCTTCAAAGTGCCCATAGAAGCCCTTGAGCAGGTCCGTCCACTTCTCCGTCCCATCCTCTACGGCGTCGAGTTCACCCTCGAGCTGCGCCGTGTACCCCGTCTCAAAAATGTATGGAAAATTCTTGACCAGCAACTCGGTCACAACAATTCCGATCTCGGTCGGCACCAGCCGCGCCTTGATCTTCTTAACGTAATCGCGCTCCTGGATCGTATTGATGATGGACGCATACGTCGAAGGCCGCCCAATCCCCTTTTCCTCAAGTGTCTTTACCAGGCTCGCCTCGTTGAAGCGTGGCGGCGGCTGCGTAATCTTCTGCTGTGCGTCAATTCGCTGCTTGGTCAACGCCTGCCCATCGGCCAGTTCCGGCAACCTGCGCTCCGACGATCCTTCTTCATTCGTCGAATCCTTGGCCGCGTCCCCATCCGCATCGCCGTCGGCGCGCGACTCCGCGGCCTTACGGTCCTGGATCGCCGCAGCGGCCGCCGCCGCCGCATCGCGAGCGGCCTTCGCCTTCTTCGCTTCTTCTTCATACCAGAGAAAACCCGCAAACTTCAGCACGCTGCCCGTCGTCCGAAAGTCGAAGCTCATCTTCGCCGCTGCTTCGATGTCCACCGTCGTCTGGTCGAAGATGGCCGGCGTCATCTGGCTGGTCACGGCACGTTCCCAAATTAAGCTGTACAGCCGGAACTGCTCGTCGCTGACGTAACGCCGCACAAAGGCTGGCGTGAAACTCACGTTGGTCGGACGCACCGCCTCATGCGCGTCCTGCGCGTCTTTCTTCGACGCATACGTGTTCGACTTTTCAGGAACATATTCGTCGCCGCATTGTTTGCGAACGTGGCTGCGAATTTCATTCACGGCATCGGGACTCATGCGCGTCGAATCGGTCCGCATATAAGTAATCAGGCCGACCGTTCCTTCGCTTCCAAGTTCCACACCTTCATACAAACGCTGTGCCACGCCCATCGTGCGCCGCACATTGAAGCCCAGCCGTCCGGCCGCATCCTGCTGAAGTTTACTGGTCGTGTAGGGGGCGAGCGGCTTACGCTGACGCTCTTTCTTCTCGACCGACCGCACCCGCCACTTGGCGCTCTCAAGCTGCGGCATGATTTCATCGACAGCTGCTTGATCGGGAAGCGCATTGGCAATGAACTTACCTTCGAGAGCGTTGTCCGCAACCCGCACCGGCTCGCCGTTGACTCCCACGAGACGTGCGACAAACTCCGCCTCTGCGCCGGCGGGTGTCAGCACCGCGTCGATATTCCAATATTCCGTTGTAGGAAATGCATTGATCTCGCGCTCGCGTTCCACAATCAGCCGCAGCGCGACCGTCTGCACACGGCCCGCGCTCAACCCACGCTTCACCTTGTCCCACAGCAGCGGAGAAATCTGATAGCCCACCAGACGGTCCAGCACCCTCCGCGTCTGCTGAGAGTCCACTAGATTTTGGTCCACATCGCGAGCGTGCGTGAAGGCCTCCCGCACCGCTTTCTGTGTAATTTCGTTGAAGGTTACGCGCTGCAGCTTCGATTTGTCCTTCATCATCGGCAGCAATTGAAACTTCAAATGCGCGGCAATCGCCTCGCCTTCGCGGTCGGGGTCGGGCGCAAGAAACACCGCGTCCGCCTTGGCCGCCAGCCGCTTCAACTGCGCGACCACCTTCTCCTTACCGGGAGAAATAATCAGCGTCGGCACAAAGGTGCGCCGCTTCAGTTCCACTCCAATATCGTTCTTGGGCAGGTCCATGATGTGGCCGATCGAGGCCTCCACCGTGTAGTCCTTGCCGAGATATTTCCCGATCGTCTTCGCCTTCGCGGGCGATTCCACGATCACTAAATTCTTGCTCATTTTCTTACGACCCCATCGGAACGCGACCTAAACCGTATTCCGTTCTTCCAATGTCACTGCACCCTAACACGCTTTGCCGAGTCCAAGTCAAACAGAAACTTCTGGATCAGCCTCTTGGACTCGCAAAAACCGCGTTCCGGCACGCTCTATTTCTTTTGTCATTCCGCAGCGTAGCGGAGGAATCTGCTGTTGCTCTTGCTGCTGCTTGTTTTTCGCGTCATCCTGAGCTGCGAACGACCCCAGCATCCTGCTCGCGGAACATGACTTCTAAAAGCACCGCACGTAATTCTTACCCGGCATTTGCTTCACCCGCCCGGCGAGTTCCAACTCAAACAGCGCTGTAAAAATTTCACCCGACCCCAGATCAGCTTCCAGCAACTCCATCAATTCATCGAGTTGTAGCGCTTCATCCTGGCGCAAATGCTTCATCACGAGCCGCTCATGATCGCCCATCGCTGGCAGCGCCGGGGACGCCTCAGTAAATAGAGATGCGGTTCCCCCGCCGGAAGATTCTTTCCCCCCGGGCTGGGCGACCAACTGGGAGGCCAACTGGGCCTCCAACTCATCCTCCAGCGTGATCCGCACCTGCGTGGGCAGATCTTCCCAAACATCCTCCCACGTCGCGGTCAATTTCGCGCCCTGTTTGATCAGCGTATTCGGCCCCCAGGCATTCTTGTTGGTCGCGTTCCCAGGCACGGCATACACGTCGCGACTCTGCTCCAGCGCGCACCGCGCCGTAATCCGCGTGCCCGAATACTCCGCCGCTTCGACCACCAAGACGCCCACGCTCATCCCGCTCAAAATCCGATTGCGAATGGGAAAGTTTTGCGGAGCGGGAAACGTCCCCAGCGGATTCTCGCTCACAATCGCGCCGCCCTGGGCGACGATCCTCTCCGCCAGCGCCTTGTTTTCCTTGGGATAGATCACGTCGATCCCGGTGCCCCACACCGCAATCGTCTTGCCCGCGACGTCGAGCGCGCCCTTGTGCGCGCAAGTGTCCACTCCGCGCGCCATGCCGCTCAGAATCACCAACCCGCGCCGCGCCAGATCGCGACTCAGTACCTCTGCCATCCCCGACCCATACGGTGTCGGGTGCCTGGTCCCCACCACGGCGATCCCCGCGCGATTCAGCAACGCAGCATTGCCCCGCACCCACAACACCGACGGCGGATCGTAAATCTCCAACAGCCTGTGTGGATAGGTTTCATCCTCAGGCGTCACAATCTGGCCACCCGCTTCTTCGGTCCGCTGCAACTCCGTGACGGCCAACGCCCGTGCGCGGCCGTCGAATACAAACTGCGCCGCCGAAGCCGGCAACCCTACGCCCTCAAGCTCGGTCAACGAAGCCGAAAACAATCGCGCCGCCGCACCCAGCCGCTCAATAGCGCGTCCACATCGTGTCGGCCCCATCTTCGGCGTTAGCGCCAGCGCCAACCACGCCTGCCGACCTTCCGCCTTCACCTCATCGACTGTCACGCGAATCACCTCTACAGCGTCGCCGCCAGACTACCATCCCAACTCCTGTACCCTAACCCTGTGCTCCGAGTCGCTTCCATCGCTTTCCTGAACCCCGCGCCTCTTCTCTACGACTTCGAGCACGCGCCCCGCGCCGCCGAACTGCGCACCCGTTACGAGGTCCACTACACCACTCCCGCGCAATGCGCCGCCGAACTTGACCTCGGCGTCGCCGACCTCGGCCTCATCCCTATCGCTGAACTCACCTCCGAACTTGCCATCGTCCCCGGCTGCGCCATCGCTTCGCTCAGTGAAGTTCGCAGCATCCTACTGCTGGTCAAGAACCCGCACTTCCTCTCCAAGACCGACGCCCTCAAGCAAGTCCGCACGTTGGCCGCCGACGCCGCCTCGCGCAGTTCCCAGGCCTACGCGCAAGTCCTTTTCCGCCACTTCCTCGGCACCCACCCCCGGTTTCACCAGGCCGTCGCCGACCCCGTCGCCATGCTCGCCGACGCCGACGCCGCGCTGCTCATCGGCGACCCCGCACTGCTCGCCCGCGAGCGCCGCGAAGAGATCGAAGCCGCGGTCGGCACGCCGCTCCTCTGGCTCGACCTCGCCGCCCTCTGGCACCGGTACACCACCCTCCCCTGGGTCGCAGCGGTCTGGGCCGTGCGTCCCTCTGCGCTTTCCGACAACGTCCTCACGGACATCACCCCGCAACAACTCACCGCCGACCTTAACGCCTCGCGCGAGTCCGGCCTCGCGCACATCGATGAAATCGTCGCAGAGTGGACGCCGGTACTTGCCGTCGCGCCCGAAACCATTCGCGCCTACCTCACTGAAAATATCCACTACTCCCTCGACCCGGCGTGCATCGAATCGATCAAGCTCTTCCGCTCGCTCGCCGCAAGAATCAATCTCCTGCCACCTCTGCCCACGCTGTGTATGCTCTCCTAACTGCGAATGTATGCTTGACGTATAGCGTAACGATCTGGTAACCTTCATTATGATCCTGGGCTATCGAGACAAGCGCACCAGCGACTTCGCGACAGGAAAAAGAATCAAGTCATTCGACGGTTTTGAACGTGCCGCACTACTGAAGCTGGACAGGATGACGGCGGCAACTTCGATCAGGGATTTGTCAGCGTTGCCAGGCAATCGCTTCGAGGCGTTAAAGGGCGACCGCAAGGGGCAATACAGCATTCGGATTAATGATCAGTGGAGAATCTGTTTCGAGTGGCCGGAAGCGGCCAAAGGCCCGTCGAAGGTCGAAATTGTGGACTACCACTAAGAGGAAAGACATGGAAGCGATACATCCAGGCGAGCATCTTGCAGAAGAGTTGAAAGAGATGAACATGAGCGCGGCCGAGCTTTCGCGTCAGATCGACGTCCCAACCAATCGCGTGACGCAGATTTTGTCCGGCAAGCGGTCCATTACCGGCGATACGGCGTTGCGGCTCGCGCATTTTTTTGGGACCAGCGCCGAGTTCTGGTTGAATCTGCAAAGCCTTTATGAGATTCGGCTCGCAAAACGGAAGTCGGGACGAGCGATCCAGTCGCTCCCTACCATCAAGAGCTTTAATCTGGCCCATTCATAAAATGCCTTTCCCGCCTCCGCCAGCCACCGCTCTTCTCGCCTTCGCCGCGGGCTCGCGCTTCATTCACTTCTTCACTGGCCTCGGCCTCGTCGGCCTGTTCCTGGTCTCCATCGTCGACTCGTCCTTCGTCCCGCTGCCCGTCCCCGGCATCACGGACATCATGGTGGTGCTGTTTGCCGCGCGTCACGCCAATCTCATCCTGCTGGTTCTGACTGCGACCGCCGGTTCCGCGCTGGGTGGCTTCTTCTCGCACATGGTCGGACAAGCCGGCGGCATGGCCTTCCTCGAGCACCACGTCCCCGCACGCGTTCTCGGCCCCGTCACGCGCTGGATGCAGTCGCACGCGCTGATCTCCATCTCCCTGCCCGCAATCCTTCCGCCTCCCATGCCATTGTCGGCATTTGTACTCGCCGCGGGCGCGCTAAAAATGAGCCGCAAGCGTTTCATGCTCGCTTTCACTCTCAGCCGTTTCGCGCGCCACTGTATTGCCGCGTGGCTGGGAGTGCGTTACGGCCGCAGCGTCCTGCAACTCTGGGCACGTTTCACAGCCCGCTGGGGCGATGCCATCATGATCGTGATTTGGAGCCTCATCCTGCTCTCCGCAGGCTACGCGTTCTTCAAGCTCTACCGTACCTCCCGCAGCGTCGGAGTCGGACGCAAAGCCTCAAGCAACGTCCGAGCCTGACAAAGAGCCTGTTGCGGTTGCGGGCGGTGAACGCATAGCGTACCTTTTGGCTCTAACCCCGAATGGCAATGACGCGGTACAAGGGAGAGTGCAGTCGAATGTCGAATCAACCCAGCCAGGCGAGTGTAGGAACAAACTTCGAGTCGCTGTTGCGCGAGAACCGCGTGTTTCCGCCGCCAGCGGAGTTTGCGGCGAAGGCGCATATCTCGAGCGAGCAGCAATACGAGAAGATGTACCGCCACAGCATCGAGCAGCCGGAAGCGTTCTGGGCCGAGGCGGCGGGCGAGTTGGAGTGGTTTCAGAAATGGACGTCGGTGCTTGACGGCGCAGGCCCGCATGCAAAGTGGTTTAGCGGCGGGAAGTTGAACCTTTGCCACAATTGCGTCGATCGTCACGCCAACGGCGCACGCCGGGACAAGATCGCGCTGCTGTGGGAAGGCGAGCCGGGCGAAGTTCGCAAGCTGACGTATGGGGAGTTGCTGGAGCACGTCCAGCGTTTTGCGAACGTGCTCAAGGCGCAGGGCGTGAAGAAGGGCGACCGCGTCGCGGTGTACATGGGCATGGCGCCGGAGTTGGCGATCACCCTGCTGGCCTGCGCGCGGATTGGGGCGGTGCATTCGGTGGTGTTTGGAGGCTTTGCGGCGCACGCCATCGCGGACCGCGTGAACGACTCCGATTGCCAGGTGATCGTGACCCAGGACATCAGCTATCGCCGCGGCGCCGAGGTCAAGCTGAAGAAGATCGTCGACGAGGCGCTGGAGAAGTGTCCCGGCGTGCGCAAGGTCGTGGTGTTTCAACGCGCGCCTACGCTGTCCGTCAACATGCACGCCGGGCGCGATGTCTGGTGGCATGAGGCCATGGCCGCAGCGGACGCGGCGTGCGCCTGCGAATGGCAGGACGCCGAGGACCCGCTCTACATCCTCTACACCAGCGGGACGACCGGGAAGCCGAAAGGCCTGGTGCACACGACCGGCGGCTATTCGGTACAGACCTATTTGACGACGAAGTACGTCTTCGACCTGCGTGAGGAGGACGTGTTCTGGTGTACGGCGGACATTGGCTGGGTCACGGGGCACAGCTATGTGGTGTATGGCCCGCTGCAAAACGGCGCGACCGTGATGATGTACGAGGGCGCGCCCAACTGGCCGGAGAACGACCGCTTCTGGAAGATCGTCGACGACCACAAAGTGAGCATCTTCTACACGGCGCCGACGGCGATTCGGGCATTCATCAAGTGGGGCAACGACTTTGTACACCGCCATTCGCTGGCGTCGCTGCGGTTGCTGGGCACGGTGGGTGAGCCGATTAATCCTGAGGCCTGGATGTGGTACCACCGCGAGATTGGCAAGGGGCGCTGCCCGATCGTCGATACGTGGTGGCAGACCGAGACGGGCGCGATTCTGATCGCTCCGCTGCCGGGAGCGGTGGCGACTAAGCCGGGTTCGGCGACCAGGCCGTTCTTTGGCGTGGTGCCGGAGGTCGTGACTAAAGAAGGCGAGCCGGTGCCTGCGGGGCAAGGTGGGTTGCTGGTGATCAAGAAGCCGTGGCCGTCGCTGGCGCGCACCATTTGGGGCGATGCGAAGCGGTATGAGGAGGCGTATTTCTCGGAGATTCCGGGAATTTATTTCACGGGCGACGGCGCGCGCATGGACGCCGACGGGTACTTCTGGCTGATGGGGCGCGTCGACGACGTGATCAATGTCAGCGGGCACCGCCTGGGGACGATGGAGATCGAGTCGGCGCTGGTAGCGCACGCGAAAGTGGCCGAGGCGGCGGTGGTGGGACGACCCGACGAAGTGAAGGGCCAGGCGATCGCCGCGTTCGTGTCGCTCGAAGATGGGCATGAGCCGAGCGAAGAACTGAAACAGGAACTGCGGCAGTGGGTCGCAAAAGAAATTGGCGCGTTGGCGCGTCCCGACGACCTACGCTTCACACCGACGCTGCCCAAGACGCGGAGCGGGAAGATTATGCGGCGGCTGCTGCGCGAGCTTGCCACGACCGGCGATGTGAAGGGCGATACGACCACGCTCGAGGACTTTGGCGTGCTGGCGAAGTTGCGGGAGAACGAGGAATGAAGCTCGCATTTTTGGTCGTTGGAGGACTGCTGATGGCCGGCCCAATCGGTGCACAGGTGCAGCAGCCGCCGAACACGGCAGAAATCTCGAAGATACTTGGTATCAAGACATGGCGCGTGCGAAAGCCTTGGCGGGCACATGACATCTGGAGCATCGAGATGATTGGCCTGGACAAGGTCAAACCTGAAGGCGATCCTGGGTCGAGCCTGACGAGGCGTGGGTATCTTCTTGCTCTTCGTGAATCAGAGGACAGCGGCTCGAATAACACTTATAGATTCACTTTGCCACAGCAAGCTCTCAGTTACAGCTCTGGTGTGATCGACCTTTGCAAAGATCTGGATTGCGGAGCGACTGAAATTTCTTTCTTTCCACATCCGAGATATTCCAAGGACGGAAGCCAATGCCTCTTGGCGAAACTGAAGACCCTGGATGGAACGGTGCGATACCTGGCACTTGTTTTAGCCAGCTACACGCCCCAAAATAGTTCCTCCAAATAACAGGTGTATCCTGACCGCATGACGATTGCCTTGAGTCCAGAAGCGGAAGCAGTTGTAAGAGAAACTGCGGAAGGCTCCGGCTTTCGAAGCGTAGAGGCGTACGTCAATGCGGTGCTTATTGACCGGTATGGGTCTGACCCGATTTTCTGTCTCAGCGCAGTGGAAGTAAGGGCTGCTATCGAAATCGGACTGGAGCAGGCCGAGCGTGGGGAACTGATGAGCTCTGAAGAGGCGCGGGTTGAGATGGCGAAGTGGAAAGCTCAGTGGCGCGCGGAACACGGCGTTTGATGAGCGCTCGCCACTACTAGGACGTCGACAATCAATGAAACGAGCGGACCTAGCGCAGATTGTTGCTGGGGTGCGTGGGCAGCGTGAAGTGGAAGGTTGAGCCTTCGCCGAGTTTGCTCGTGGCCCAGATTGTGCCGCCGTGCTGGGCGACGATGCTGCGGCAGATGGCGAGACCGAGGCCGGTGCCGCCCATCGCGCGGGAGTCTGAGGCGTCGACCTGCTTGAAGCGGTCGAAGATGATTTCGAGCTTGTCTTCAGGAATGCCGCAGCCCTGGTCGCGGACTTCAATGAGCGCCTCGCCGGCGGCGGAGTAGCGCGCTGTAAGGTGAATCTGGCTGCCGTCGGCCCCGGTCGGCGCCGAAAATTTGATGGCGTTCGAGATGAGGTTGGTGAGCGTTTGGAGAACGCGTTCGGGATCGGCCCAGACATTGACGCACTCCGCTTCGATAACGAATTCGACGTTAAACTTGGAAGCGAAAGCCTGCATCAGGGCGGCGGCGCGGCGGAAGAGGTCGCCTACCGAGGACATGGCGCTGTGCAGTTCGGCTTTGTCTGAGCCGATGCTTTCGAGTTCGAGGATGTCGTTGACCAGTTGCACCAGGCGATCGGCGTTGCCGATGGCGATGTTCAACATCTGACTTATCCTCTCGGGGCGCTCCGTGAGCGCTCCTCCGGCGACCAGCCCGAGCGCCGCGCGAAGAGAAGTCAGTGGCGTGCGCAGTTCGTGCGAAACCGTCGAGATGAACTCGTCTTTCATGCGATCGAGCGCGTTGCGTTCGGAGATGTCGGCGAAAGCGACGACGACACCTACGGTGTGGCCCTCGGTGTCGCGAGGTGCGTCTGGCGCGGCCGCCGAGGCCACTGAGAGAGCGAGGGGCAGGCCGCGCGCAAGTTGGGCAGTGGAGGCCAGCCCGCGGCGCAGCAGGGCAGCGTCTCCAAACTCGATGTCCGCCTCGATCTGGGGACGCGCGACATACTCGACGGGGAAGCTGCTGCCGTCTTTGCGCCAAAAAACTTCGTTGGACACGCGGATGGTTTCGCGCCGGACGAGGGAGCGTTGGATGGGACAATCGGCGGGGAGATAGGGCGTGCCGTCGGCGCGCGTGTGATGCACAAGCTCGTGCATGTTGCGGCCCAGCATCTCTTCCGGCCTGTAGCCGAGCATCTGCGCGGCGGCGGGATTGATGACAGTGATGCGGCTTTCGAGGTCGAGGCCATAGATGCCGTCGCCGACTGACTCCAGCACCGAGTTCGACTGGCGGACAAGCGCACGCAGTTGCTCTTCGGCACGCACCTGCACGGTTATGTCGATGCCGGTCGCGATGATGAAGCCCATCTGACCGCGAGCGTCCTGAAGCGCCGTCGCCGTCCACGCGATGCGGCGGCGCGAACCGCAGGCCCCCAACCAGAAGTGTTCATAGGACGTAGGAAAGCTGCCGGAGCGCATGCGATGGAACGTTGCGATGTGTTCGGCAATGTCCTCGGTTGGGACAAGGCGCTCCCAGGCATATTTGCCGACGATGTCCGCGGAGGTGTATCCGGAGAGGGTTTCGCAGGCGCGGTTGAAGCGGACGATGCGGCCAGCGGTGTCGAAGACGACGACCAGCGCGCCTACGGTGTCGAGCACGGCGGAGACAAAGTTGCGCTCGACGGTCAGCGCGCGTTCGACACCTCGGCGGGCGCGCGAGGCGTGATCCATCTGGCGGGCGCGGGCCGTGAGTTCCAGACGGGTTACGACGGTCCGGCTGAGCGACTCCAGCGACTCGATTTGCGCCGGACTGAGTGCGCGGGGGACATTATCAAAGACACAGAGACAACCGATGGCCGCGCCTGAGGGCATGACGATGGGCGCTCCGGCATAGAAGCGGTAGCAGCGGTCGCCGACCGAAATGCCGCCGGGAGCGTAGTCGTGCTGTGCGTCGGGAACTTGGTAAACGCCGTCCCCGGCGAGGGCGATTTCGCAGGGCAGCGTGTGGCGGGGCACCTCGTTGATGTCGATGCCGTAGCGGGAACGTAGCGAGATGCGGTCCTTTTCAACGAACGTAATCGCCGCCACGGGAGTGTTGCAAATCTGCGCCGCGAGACGCGATATGTCATCGAGGGCGGGGTCGCGCGGCATCTCTGACAACTCGTACTGGTCGAGTGTTTGTAGACGCGACTGTTCCGCAAATCCAGTCATAAATGATGCGTTAACGATATAAGCGGCAGCCGGTTTCGGCTCTCCCCCGTTCGGGCACAAGAACAATCAAAGGTAACTGAAAATGATGTGACTATTGGGTCAGGGTCCGGGGACAGTACAGCATTCGACTGGAGCCAGAACGTCGTTAGCCCCGGCATCCAGCGCGACTTTCCAGGAGCCGTCCGCGACCTTCTTCCAGAAGGTAATGTAGCGCCCGGAGAAGGTCACCGCTTTGCCGTTCTTGTCGAGCGAGTGGCTCTCGTAGTGCCCCCAGGTGAAACCCGTATCGCCGGACGGCCCCATCTGCGCGCCTTGCGGGACCCAGGTGAGCTGATAGTCCTTCGGGTCCCAGACCGCGTCGGCGGCGATGGCGCGCAGGCCCAGCACGGCGGGCTTGCCGTTGCTAAGCGTTACGGCGTCCTCGGCGAACCACGAGCTAAAGGCCTTACCGCCACGTTTGGCGACGTCCTGGGCGAAGCGACCCTCAAGCTCCATCAGCATGACGACGCCCGGCGAAAGTGCCGGTTGAGCAACGGGGGTGATGAGTCGCGGGTGGTTGGATTGATCTGGAAGATTGGGGTCCCGCGGCGTCAGCGGCAAGGGGCTTTGGGCGCTGGTTTGAAAACAGACAAGTGGCAAAAAGAAAAGGACGGCGAAAGACGTTAGGTAGCGTCGCATCGGAATATTGTACGACTGCGCCCCAGCCCCTGTCCCCACTCGGGACTGATATGCTTCGGCTCATTGCATCGTTGACACTGGTCAAAGTACGAGGGGAGTTCTGTGGCGATTTCGCGTAAGGATTGGGTCTTGATTTTGCCGGCCATAATGATGCTGGCGTTGGGGGCAGTGCTGCACGTTCTGAGTTCGCATTTCATGGGATCGGCGGAGACAGTCAGGGATTTTGGCATCGGTCTGCGCTGGGCCGCGGTGGGGGTGCTGGCGGTGTTTGCGTTTCAACGCAGGAGCCTGACGCCGTGGATCTTCGTGGCGATGGTGGCGGGCGCGGAGATCGGCTTCGATGCCCCGAACTTCGCCGTGCATCTGCGCGTATTTTCGGATATTTTTCTAAGGCTTATCAAGACCATCGTCGCGCCGCTGATCCTCGCGACGCTGGTCGTGGGGATTGCCGGGCATGGAGACTTGAAGGGCGTTGGGCGCGTGGGCATCAAGGCGTTGATTTATTTTGAAGTCGTAACGACGTTAGCGCTGGTGATTGGGCTGGTGGCGATCAACGTATCGAGGGCCGGAGTGGGACTTGCGATCCCAGTTGCGAACGCGACGGCAAGTGCTGGGATTGCAACTCCACCAGCGACGCATTGGGACGATTTTCTGCTGCACGTCTTTCCGGAGAACATTGCGAAAAGTATTGCCGAAGGGCAGATTCTCCAGGTCGCGGTGTTCGCCGTGTTCTTTGGGATTGCGCTGGCGACGTTGAGCGAATCCAAGCGCGCCCCCGTGTTGCGGTTGTGCGAGAGCCTCAGTGAAGTGATGTTCCGGTTTACCAACGTCGTGATGTACTTCGCGCCCATCGGCGTGGGGGCGGCGATGGCGTTTACGGTGGGACACATGGGCCTGGGCGTGCTCGTCAACCTCGGCAAGCTGCTGCTGACGCTGTATGGCGCGCTGGCGGTATTTGCGCTGCTCGTGCTGCTGCCGGCGGCGCTGCTGTTCAAAGTGCCGATTGGGAGGTTTCTCGCGGCGGTCGCGGAGCCTGCGACGATCGCGTTCGCCACCGCGACCAGCGAGGCCGCGCTGCCGCGAGCGATGGAGCAGATGGAAGCGCTCGGTGTGCCGCGCCGGATTGTCGCGTTCGTCATTCCGGCGGGGTACAGCTTCAATCTCGACGGCTCGACGTTGTACCTCGCGGTGGCGAGTATTTTCGTTGCGCAGGCGGCGGGAATCCATCTCTCCATCGGACAGCAACTGTTGATGATGGGGACGCTGGTGCTGACCAGCAAGGGCGTTGCGGGGGTCCCGCGTGCGACGCTGGTGGTGCTGTTGGCGACGGCGGCGACGTTTGGATTGCCGGTCGAACCGATCTTCGTGATCCTTGGCATCGACGCTCTGATGGACATGGCGCGGACCATGGTGAACGTCGTCGGCAACTGCCTGGCGAGCGTCGTGGTGGCACAGTGGGAAGGCGAGTTCGGCAAGGAACAGCCGAGTGCCGTGGTGTTGGAAGGCGTCAAAGTTTAGCGTTTGTGCAAAGCGAGGGCACCCCGCTTTCCGGCGCGAGCACCTCGCGTTCGATGCCGCTGCTGCCGCAGTCGTGATCGCGGCCCGGCATTGATACACTGAAGATATGCTGTCTGCGCCGTGCTGATATGTCCTGCGGCGAGCATACGGGTTTTGCAACAATGAGTGAGTATCTGGAAAAAATCAAGTCCCCCGACGACGTCAAGCGACTTGGCATGGTGGAGCTGGAGCGGCTGGCGGAGGAGATTCGCGAGCGGCTGATTACCGGCGTCGCCAAGACCGGCGGACACATCGGGCCAAACCTAGGCGTCGTCGAACTGACCATCGCAATGCACTACGTGTTCGACACGCCCCGGGACAGTTTCGTCTTCGATGTCAGCCACCAGAGCTATGTCCATAAGCTGTTGACCGGGCGCGAAGAGCAGTTCCATACCATTCGTCAACCCGGCGGGTTGAACGGTTTCATGCTGCGCACCGAGAGCGAGCACGATGCGTTTGGCGCGGGCCATGCCGGCACTGCGCTGAGCGCGGCGCTGGGGATGGCTGTGGCCCGCGATATGTCCGGCGGCGACGAGCACATTGTCGCGCTCGCCGGCGATGCGGCGTTCACCAACGGCATCAGCTTCGAGGCGCTCAACAACATTGCGGCGCAGACCAAACGCATGATTGTCGTGCTGAACGACAACGAGTGGTCGATCGATAAAAATGTCGGCGCGATCGCGGAATACTTTCACAAGATTGCGACCAGCCCGACGTATGTGAGCCTGCATGACCGCGCTGCGGGGCTGGTCGAGAAATTTGGCGGCAAGGCGGCGCGGCATATCGCTCGCAAAGCGGAAGAAGCGGCCAAGGGCATCGTCGGTCGCGGCATGATCTTCGAGGAGTTCGGGCTGAGCTACTACGGCCCTGTGGACGGTCATAACGTGCCCCTGCTGATTGAGACGTTCAAATTTTTGAAGACGCTGAACAAGCCTGTCGTGCTGCATGTCATTACGCAGAAGGGCCGCGGATTTCAGCCGGCGATTGACGAGCAGAAGAAGTTTCATGGCCTCGGGCCTTACAACCCTGAGACTGGCGTCACTAAGCCCGCAGCGCAGAAGACCTACTCCGAAGTTTTTGCGGAGGGTCTGAGCAAGCTCGCCACCATGAACGACAAAGTCGTGGCGATTACAGCAGCAATGCCGAACGGGACCGCGCTCGATCTCTTCCGTCCGCTGCATCCCTCGCGCTACTTCGATGTGGGCATCGCGGAGGAACACGCGGTGTTATTTGCAGCGGGCATGGCGACCAAGGGTTACAGGCCATTCTGCGCGATCTACTCGACGTTTCTCCAGCGCGCGTTCGACCAGATAGTGCATGATGTCGCGTTGCAAAATCTGCCCGTGGTGTTCTGCATGGATCGCGGCGGCCTCAGCGGCGATGACGGCCCGACGCATCATGGCCTCTTCGACATCAGTTACATGCGCGGTATTCCGAACATCGTGCACATGGTCCCGAAGGACGAAGACGAACTTCAAGACATGATGTACACGGCGATGTTGCGCGACGGGCCGAGCGCGATACGCTATCCGCGCGGGACGGGTCCAGGGGCGACTGTAAAGGCCGAACCCACCGCGCTTGAAATTGGCAAAGCTGAAGTGGTTCGCGACGGCAGGGATGTTGCGATCTTCGGCTTGGGCGCGATGCTTCCCGAAGCAGAGCGGCTGGCGAAGATGCTGGCGGCCGAAGGCTACAGCGCGGCGGTGATCAATCCGCGTTTCGCGAAGCCGATAGACCATGAGTGTGTTGAGCGGTACGCCGACAAATGCGGGCTGGTGGTGACCCTGGAAGACCATGTGCTGGCGGGCGGGTTCGGGTCGGCGGTGCTGGAGAGCTTGAACGCATCGGAGATCGATGTGCCCGTGATCCGGGTGGGATGGCCGGATCAATTCATCGAACACGGCAAGGTCGAGTCGCTGCGCGAGAAGTATGGACTGACGGCGGAGGCCGCGCTGGAGCGGGTGAGGCCGCTGTTGCGGAAGCCTGTGGCCGTCTAATAGCGGATTCTTCCCCCTCGACTTCGATCAGGGTGCGACATGACAATCAATCAGGATTCAGCGGCAAATCGCGGGAGGAGCTCGGCGGCGCGCTGTTGGCGGAAACGAAACATAGCGTCCATTTGGCGACAAACCAGCGGCAGCGCGATGCGACTGGCTGGGTCGAGCGGAAGTTCGAACTCGATTTCGTCGCGCAGCAGCGTGCCGGGAGCACCGCCGCCGGGATTCGGCGCGGCTGAAACCTTGTGGCAGTGATGCCAGAAGTGGAATGGCCCCCGGACTTGCGTGTCGCAGAACTGCCGGTTCCAAATGAAGTGGCTGATCTTCGCGTCCCATGAAATGCGAATCGGCGAGTACGGAAATGGCCGAAAGCTCAGCGTAAGTGTTGTGCCGTCGCCAGCGACGATCCCTGGATATCGCGGTGCTCCTTCAGGTCTCTGTGGTGGCGGGCTGAAGCTCGCTTCTTCAATGCGCGCGGCTTGCCACTTGGGCATCAGGCGAGGCAGATTTTCAGGGTTCGCGAAGAAGGCGAAGACGAGTTCGACAGGCTGCGGGAGCCATTGTTCGACGTGAAAGTGGCTGTGCATAGGTACCGTTAGGATTCTGGTTTCGGTAGAAATATTTTCACATATCATGCATTCGTAAGCCGACTACCTGGGTGCCTTGAACTTCGGGTTCAACTGCGCCAGGCAATTGCCCCAGTTGTGCTCGATCACAAGAGACTGCGTCGGCAGCCCGCTTTTAGCGACCACTCTTACCGGGCCAGCGCAGTGTTGTTGCACACCGTTCTGGTTCGCCACGAGGTAATACGAACGGCCCGCGTAAACCTCGACAGTAGCTGATCCGTCGGCAGACACCATGGCGGTCGCGGGCATGCCAGACCAGGGGTATTTCGTGTCGTAGGCGCTTACATCGGCTCCAGTTGCGGGCATGCCGTTCGGCAGCACCACTCGCGTTGAAATCGGGACCTTTTTCCAGCCCGCGGGCATTGTGAAGTTGATGTTCTCGATGGTCGCAGACGGTTGGAGATGGACAACCGCAGCGGCGTCCGCCTCTTCCGTATCGCCGAAGTACAAAAGTGGATAGGGAAGTTCTGGTGTTGGCCCTATCTCATTTGCGGCAATGACATAGTCGCCCGGAGAAACGCCCGCAAAATCGTATCGGCCCTGAACGTCGGTGTACGCAGTGTTCAAACCGCGCAAGCCTCGCGGGTATTCTAAGTCGCGAATGGATATCTGCATCATCAGCTTCGCGATAGGCGTTCCGCTTGTGTCGGTGACCGTTCCGCCGACGTGGCTGTCGAAGGAGAGCGGCCAATAAATTTCGGCGCATCCTTTGTCGAGGAGCGTGACCTTGCGTGCATCTGTGGTACGGAAGCCGTCCGGCACCTTTGCGGAAATTGTGTATTCGCCCGCCGGAAGTCCATCGAAAGAATATTTACCGGCGGCATCCAACGCGATCCCGCGATCTACCGGGCCGTGGAGCAAGATTCGCGGTGATTGGGTGCCGGTACCCTTTGGTGGAAGGTTCATCACACCAAAAATGCTGCCGCCGTGGGGCGCAGTCGCCAGTCCGCGCATCCATAACAGGTCGACGTCGGTCGCATCCGACGTTACCTCGCGCGTGCGAGTGCAATGTGACGTTGCAAACGCCTGTGCCTTCTCATCTCGGTATGCGAAGACAACATAGTCGCCGCCATCGCGAAAGTTGAAGCCGCAGGCTGAACTCTGCTCATTTGTTTCGATCGTGATTTCGCCAGCCTGATTGTCGCCACGAAACATTTCGCTCACGGCAAAGCGGACGCGGTAAATGCCGGGCTCAATGGCTTGCGTCGTGGTTCCATCCGAATTGCGAACGATCTCCGTAGGTGGTCTGACCAGAGTACGTTCAATCACGCGCCCGTGAAACACGACAGGCGTCTCCCAGAACGACGAGCAGACTGGGTTTGGCACCATGCAACTGCAGGCCGACGCCGGGAGGATGCAGACTGCCGTGAGTAGCAGGACGAGGAGAGCTCGACGCATGATAGATACCTTGTACGGCTGCGTTGGACTTCGGCGGGTGAGGAAGGGTTAGCGCGTAAAGAAATCCTTCACCTGCTGCACGAAAACGTCACGACCGATGTCGCTGATGGCCTCGGTGAGGGGGAGTTGTTTGGGGCAGGCCTGGACACAGTTTTGCGAGAAGCTGCACTCCTGAATGCCCCCGTCGCCAGCTAGCGCGCGGAGGCGGTCCGCTGCCAACACGGAGCCTGCGGGATCCATGTTGAACAGCTTGGCCTGCGCGATGGTGGCTGCGCCGACGAAGCCCGTCACATCGTTGAACTGCGGGCAGACTTCCATGCAGATCGTGCAGGAGATGCAGTTCGAGAGCGGGTAGCGCTGCTCCTGAATCTGCGGGACCTGGCGCGGCGCCGGACCAAGGTCGTAGGTACCGTCGATAGGCACCCACGCCTTGACGCGCTTCAAGTTTTCAAACAGCACGGAGCGGTCCACCGACAGGTCACGCACGACCGGGAACTTCGACAGCGGCGCGAGGGTGATGGGCTGCGTCAGTTTGTCGACCAGCGCCGAGCAGGCCATCATTGCCTTGCCGTTGATCAACATCGCACAGCTACCGCAGATTTCTTCCAGGCAATTGGAGTCGTAGGTGATGGGCGTGGTGTCCGCGCCGCTGACGGTGCGCGGGTTGAGCGCGATCTCGCCCAGCAGCGACGTGATGTTCATGTTGGGGCGATAGGGGATCTCGAAGCTCTCGGTTGTGGCCCTTGCGTCAGGCGTTGCCTGCCGCTTGATGGATACCTTGATACTGCGCTCTGCCATCCTGTGCTCCTGATTACTTCAAACCTTCTTGCACTTTTGCCTTTTTCCGCGAAAACAAACCTCGAGGGAACCACGTATTCGAAAACACGCCGAGCATGACTAGCGCCGTTGGAGCGATCGCATTTCCCGCTCCGAAGAGCGAAGCTCGAAGCAGAGCCACCCAGTTACCGGCGCCTCCAGCGTGGCCCCAGTCGCTCCACATCACGAGGTAAAATAAACAAAGCCCATCATCGCGAACGCAACATAAACACTCAGCGCGATGCGGACTTTGAGTCTCATCAGAACTCCGTCATGCCGTGGCCGCGTAGTTTCTTGGTCGCGGCTTAATCAATGATGTATCCACTTCTTCATACTCGAACGCCGGAGCGCCCGCTTTGTACGATGCCTTCGTGGTCTTCAAGAATTTCTCATCGTTGCGCTCGGGGAAGTCGGGCTTGAAGTGCGCCCCGCGCGATTCGTCGCGCAGCCGCGCGCCCTGCACGATGACCCGGCCGAGTTCGAGCATGTTGTAAAGCTGCCGCGTAAACGCGAAGCTCGTGTTGGCCCACTGGCTCTTGTCCGAGAGATTGACGTTTTTGTAACGGGCGAGCAGTTCGACAATCTTCGCGTCGGCCTCATCGAGGCCTACGTTGTAGCGGATGATGGTGGCGTGTTTGGTCATCGTCTCGCCCAGTTCGCGCCAGATTTTGAACGGGTTCTCGGTGCCTTTATTGTTGAGCAACGCCTCGTTCATTTCCTTCTGCCGCTGAAGCTCGGCAGAATGGCCTCCGTCGCCGATTTGCGAAGGTAGCGCCTTCGCATGCGCCATCGCCTGCGGCCCTGCGATGAAGCCGCCGTAGATGCACGAAAGCAGCGAGTTCGCGCCCAGGCGATTCGCCCCGTGGACGCTGTAGTCGGCCTCGCCCGCCGCGTAGACGCCGGGGATGTTGGTGGCCTGGTTGAAGTCCACCCACAGCCCGCCCATGGTGTAGTGCACACCGGGAAAAATCTTCATCGGCACTTCGCGCGGGTCGTCGCCGACAAACTTCTCGTAGATTTCCAAGATTCCTTCGAGCTTGCGGTTCAGCGTTTCGCGGTCGATGTGCGTCAGGTCGAGATACACCATCGGCTGGCCGTCGATGCCCATGCCATGTTCGTACACCACCTTGAAAATCGCGCGCGTCGCAACATCGCGCGGCACGAGGTTGCCGTACTTGGGATACCACTCTTCCAAGAAATACCAGCGGTCCTGTTCGGGGATGGAGCGGGCGAGGCGTTTGTCCGTCTTGTCGCGCGGCACCCATACGCGGCCCCCTTCGCCGCGCGCCGACTCTGACATCAGGCGTAGCTTGTCTTCGCCGGGAATCGCCGTCGGATGCACCTGAATGAACTCGCCATTGGCGTAGAACGCGCCCTGCTGATAGAGCGCCGACTGCGCGGAGCCAGTGCAGACGACGGAGTTGGTGGACTTTCCGAAAATTGCCCCGTTGCCGCCGGTGCAGACGATGATTGCGTCCGCGGCGAACGTCCGCGTCTCCATCGAGCGCAGGTCCATCGCGCAGATGCCGCGGCACACGCCGTTCGCGTCGAGCACGGCGGAAAGAAACTCCCAGCCCTCGTACTTCGTGACCTTGCCTTCGGACTCATAGCGCCGCACCTGCTCATCCAGGGCATATAAGAGCTGTTGACCTGTAGTGGCGCCCGCAAATGCCGTGCGGTGATACAGCGTTCCGCCGAAGCGACGGAAGTCAAGCAGGCCTTCCGGCGTGCGGTTGAATGGCACGCCCATGCGGTCGAGCAGGTCGATGATCGCCGGGCCTTGCTCGCACATGGCCTTCACCGGCGTTTGGTTGGCGAGAAAGTCGCCGCCGTAGACCGTGTCGTCGAAGTGCTTGAAAGTAGAATCGCCCTCGCCCTTGAGGTTCTTGGCCGAGTTGATGCCGCCCTGCGCGCACACCGAGTGCGAACGCTTCACCGGGACGATGGAGAAGAGGTCAACCGTGCCGCCGGCTTCGGCGATCTTGATGACGGCGGAGAGACCCGCGAGGCCTCCTCCGACGACGATAATGCGGGGTGATGCTGCCATGAATTCGTTCCTGTCCAGATTCTTGAGAGTTATCTGATTCGACTGCCAATGACTCCCACTGCGAGCACTGCGAACCATGAGAGCACGGCGATGGTGGTGATTATCCTGAGTTGCTGATGCAGGCGACCTTGCGGCAATTGCTGTATGGCTTTGCGTTCCTCAGATAAATTCTGCCTAGGAGTCGAGAAGCTCCATTTGCCACCGGCGGCGCGGACAATTTCTCTAAGAACCAACGGACGCAATATGCCGCACACCATGAACACCGCCGCAAATCCCAAAAGGAAGATCATAGCGGTGGACGATATTTCGTGCATCAACGCACCTCACCCGGCTGCTCGGGATTCGTTGAGTTCGGCGGAGTATATTGCGGCGCGGGCAGCACAATCCCCGCGGGCTGCGCGGGCATCACATCATCCGGCGCGTTGGCGTATTTCGGATTAATGAATGCGTACATCCCCACAAGCCCGAGCACACAAAGCGCGCTTCCACCCACAGCACACACGTAGCCGAAGCGTTTACGGGCTTTGTCGCCGGGTGTGATGCCCCACTTCGCGGCGAAGAGCCAGATGCCATACGCGAAGTGCCAGCACGTCGCGACCATCGCGATCACGTAGATGGCCAGCATGATCGGATTGTGCAACTCGACCTGGACTTTGTGGAAGGCCGCGCCGGGATGCTCGGGAAGGCTAACGCCCGCGAAGCGCTGCCGCCACACATGCTGCACGATGTACGCGAACGCGATCAGCCCGGTCACGCGCTGCATCAGGTACATGAAGTTGCCGGCCCACGGATAGAGGTTCACATTGCTGCGCCCGCGAATCGCAATCCACACGCCATAAAGAGCGTGAAACAGCAGCGGAATGAAGATGAACGCCCACTCCAGCACGCGGACGAGCGGCAGGCCGTTGAGGAACTTGACTTGTTGCGCATAGGCCAGCGGGCCGTTCACGGCTTCGAAGTTGGAGATGATGTGCTCGACCAAGAACGCGCCGATGGGCACGATGCCGGAGAGCGAGTGCAGCCGTCGCCAGAAGAAGCTGTGGCCTTCACCCGCGCGCAGCGGTTGCACGCCTTTGTGGGGTGCGGATGTAGGTGGGGCGGGCGTTGCGGCTGCGGCCATTCGGCGCTCCTGAAGGTGCGTGGACTCGGAAAGTTGGCGTGAGTCGGCAGAATGATTATTTCGCTGGCGTTATAGGAGCGTCAAGAATGGTTGTGCGTTTATCGCTGTGTTTGTGCGGTGCTCTCCATTTTAGAGTTGCGGAGCTGTTTCAGCAGGCCGCGGAACGCGTCGCCGCGATGGCTCAGTTGCCACTTTTCTTCGGGAGGAAGTTCCGCCATCGTGACGCCGAGGGCAGGCAGCAAGAAGAGAGGGTCATAGCCAAATCCCTGCGTGCCGCGCGGCGCGAGCAGCATTTCTCCGTGAACGCGACCCTCAGCGCGAAGCAGGACTTCGCCGTCGCGCGCCACCGCCAGTGCGCAGACAAAGCGTGCCGTACGCGGCTCGAACGGAAGGCGCTCCAGCAGAGAGATGAGGGTGTTGTTGTTGCGCTCGTCCGCCCTTGCGCCAACGCGAACATCGAAGCCCTGGTCGTCGGCGAAGCGGGCGGAGCGAACGCCGGGAGCACCCTTGAGCGCGTCGACTTCGAGCCCGGAGTCGTCCGCGAACACCAGCAGTCCGGGAGACGCGAGCGAGTACGCAATCGCCTTGATTTCCGCGTTGCCCATAAAGGTGGCCGCATCTTCTACCGGCTCCGGCATTCGCCCAACATTTGGAAGCGCGGTGACGTCGATTCCTTCGACGCTGGCGCTCGCGGCGAACTCGGCGAGTTTGCCGGGATTGGTGGTGGCGGCGTAGAGGGTCAAACACAGCTCCTGTTTACAGCCCAGATTCGCAGCCCGTTTAGTGGCAGCAGTGGTGCGCGGCTTCGCCTTCTGGCGGAGGTGCGTCCATCATCTTCAGCATCATGGGCCCGCCGGTTTTCAGAAAGCGGAACAACAGCAGCGCGGAGACGAGCAGAAACACGATGTTGAGGACGGACGTATAGTTCCAGCGCACGCTCTCCTGCATAATCTGCGCGGCGCGTTGCTGCGGGATGAGATGGAGCGCGGTAAAGAGGCCTTCGACGGCCAACGCGGCGAGCGCCATCGCCGTGTAGAACGCGACGAACAAGATCGCCGCCACCTTGAGGCCGTAGTACTTGCGGTAGATGTTGAGGATGGGCAGGATGATGAGGTCGGCGAACAGGAACGCGATCACGCCGCCGAAGCTGATGCCGCCATTCCACAGCACCGCTGCCAGTGGCACATTGCCCACAGAGCAAACGAAGGACAGCACGGCGACCAGCGGGCCGACGAACGGTCCCCAGAGTTTGGCGAGCAGCGGATGGCCCACGAGGAAGAAGCCTTGCCAGAAATGTTGCGGCACCCACGCGGCCAGGCAACCGGAGATCAGCAGCCCGCCCGCGATGTCCGGCCACAGCGAGTACCAGTCCATCCAGTAGTAGTGGCTGGAGGCCGTATAGCCCTTGGCCGACGTAAGCTTCTGCCAGAAGGTGCCGGTGTGCAGGCTCATGTCCATAGCGGCATGGCCTTCCATGCGGCCAGGGAGATTGCGCTCGGCCTGCTTGCGGGCGGCTGCGATGACGCGCGGCTTCAGCATCAGGCGCAGCAAGACGACCACCAACACGATCATGATCGGTCCGCCGACAAACTCGGCCGCCATGAAGCGCCAACCCAGCAACGCTGCCAGCAGCACGCTGAGTTCGATCACCAGATTGGTGGACGCAAACTGGAACGCGATGGCGGCGATGAAGTCCGCGCCCTTGCGGAACAGCGTGCGCGCCAGCGCCGTGGCGGCGTAGGAGCAGGACGAACTCGCCGCACCCAGCGCCGACGCAACGACGATCGTCTTGGGCGAGGAGTCGGGCAGCAGC
>JBBRCA010000026.1:0-25556 GCA_038205325.1 Terriglobales bacterium
CAAAAATTTGCGTGCTGGTTGCTGAAGTAGCCGACGGCGTGCTGCGCTATCGCGGGCACGGCATCGAGGCCTCGAGCGGTATGCGAAGAGGCGTTATTTCGAATCTCGCACCGGCGGGCGATGCAATCAACAAAGCGGCGATGGAGGCTGAGAGGAAAGCTAAAGCGCCGATTGAAAGCACGGTCGTCGGAATTGGCGGGCCGCATGTGCTCGGCGTGAATTGCCGGGGCGGCTTGAACATGGGCAGCCGCATGAAGGAGATTACCCGCGAGGATGTGAGCGCCGCTATTCACCGAGCGCGTTCGTTCGGCCTCGCGCCTGACCGCGACGTGCTGCACCTGTTGCCGCAGCAGTTTGTGCTCGACGACCAGGGTGGCATTCACGATCCGGTTGGCATGGTAGGCAACAAACTTGAAGTTATGTTGCACCTTTCAACGTGCTCCGGCAGCGCGGCGCAGAGCATTGTGACCTGTGCGAACAAAGCGGGACTGGAGGTCTCGGACACGGTGTTTGAAGGAATTGCGTCGGCAGAAGCGGTCCTGTCTGCGGACGAGCGCGAGCTGGGCGTTTGCATCGCCGACATCGGTTCGAGTTCGACAGAGCTGGTCGTTTTCTTCGAGGGATCGGTGGCGCATACTGCCGTGCTTCCCATCGGCGGCGACCACTTTACAAACGACCTGGCGGTCGGTCTGCATGTGAGCGTCGAGGAAGCAGAGCATCTAAAACGCACTTACGGCAATTGCGTCGTAACATCCATTCCGCAGTTGAACGAAATAGAAGTTGGCGGCGATCTGGCGACGGGTGGGCAGCCTGCGCGGATGGTTCGGCAGCGCTTCCTCGCGGAGGTCTTGGAGCCGCGCGCGCGGGAGATGCTGACCATGCTGCGCGACAATTTGCGGCAAGGCGGCGTGCTTGAGGCCATGGGCGCGGGCTGCGTGTTTACCGGCGGCGGTGCAAACCTGATGGGATTATTGGATAACGCCGAAAGCCTGTTGCGCGTGCCTGCACGAATCGGCTACCCGGTGCCCTTGTCGCGTATGCCGGCGGAGTTAACTAAGCCGGAATTTTCGGCGGCCATCGGGATGCTGCTTTACGCCCACCGGACGCAGGTGCGCAAGGCGAGCGAGGAGCAGGGCCTGCGGCAAAAGCTGAAGTCGATCTTCGCGGGCAGTTACTGAAAATTGATGCCCGTGCAGACGATAGAATGAGAGCAATGAAGCGCATGAAGTTTCGTAAACTTTTATTTGTTGGCGTGGTTACTGGGGTGCTCGGCGCGGGTGCTGCGCAGGGTCAGTTCGCTGTATATGGAGGGGTCAGTGCCGAGCGCTTGAGAGGGATCGCTTGTACCGACCCGCAGAATACTTGCGCAAGCAACGATGGAACTGTGCGGCCCTACGGGGGCACGCTGGGTGCGTATTACGACTTTCGCGGCTATGGGCCGGTGCGTCTGGGCGTGGACGTTCGTGGGGTCTTCTTGAATAGCAACAAGAGTGCGTTTACCTATTCAGGCGGCACCGATTTCATCCGCCACTATGCGGGACTGGGCGGCGCGAGAGCGACTTTCCATACGCCATTCAAGGTACTGCGGCCCTATCTTCAGGCCTCGGCAGGTTTCGCGAAAACCGACGCGGTGGGTGGGTATCGGAACTATACGCAGGTGCAGGGGTTCGCCGGCCTCGATCTTGCGTTGTTTCAAAACGTGGACTTCCGCGTCATCGAGTTCGGCGCGGGTGAGTTGTTCGGCCCGAGTTCGCACAGCATCCAGTCGATTGGATTGGGTATCGTCTTTCACACATCGCGCGAAGACAGGTAGCAATTCGGTGTAGTACCAAAACGGAACCTTGCTTGGTTCGCGTGGGCCAGAATCAGGCGGTCTTCGGTATGTCAACTGCAAGAATGAGTCAGCACTGAGGAGTGCGCAGCATGTCCGATTTTTTAAACGACAACATTCGCATCCAGTACCACGAAGAGACGCGGCGCAACGCCCGCATCAAGGTGATTGGCGTGGGCGGCGGAGGGAGCAACGCGGTCAATCGCATGATCGCCGCAAAGGTCGAAGGCGTGGAGTTTATCGCCGCAAACACCGACGCGCAGGCGCTTGAAAATTCGCAAGCTCCCGTGAAACTGCAACTTGGAGCGAAGTTGACGAGCGGTCTGGGCGCGGGTGCGAATCCCGATATCGGACGCCGCGCGGCGCTCGAAGATTCTGACAAAATTATTGAAGCGCTCGAGGGCGCCGACATGGTTTTTGTCACGGCCGGACTGGGCGGAGGCACGGGAACTGGGGCCGCTCCGGTGATTGCTTCGCTGGCTAGTGAGATGGGCGCGTTGACCGTTGCCGTAGTGACACGGCCCTTCGCCTTCGAGGGCAAGCGCCGCACCATGCAGGCCGAGCGCGGGTTGCAGGAGTTGCTTGAGTCGGTCGATACGCTGATCGTGATTCCGAATGAGAAGCTGCTTGCGGTCGCCAAAGACGCAGGTTTTTTTGAGAGCTTTCGCATTGCCGACGATATTTTGCGACAAGGCGTGCAGGGCATCTCCGACATTATTACGATTCCGGGAGTGATTAATCGCGACTTCGCCGACGTGAAGACGACCATGGCCGGGATGGGCTACTCGGTGATGGGGACGGCGGTACGCGGCGGCGAGGACCGCGCACGCAATGCGGCGGTTGCTGCGATGGCGTCGCCGCTGCTGGAGGCGGGAGCCATCGATGGAGCGCGCGGGATCCTGATCAACATCACGGGATCGAGCAACTTGAAATTGAATGAGGTGAACGACGCTTCAACGCTCATCCAGAACGCGGCGCACGAGGACGCAAACATTATTTTCGGCGCTGTGCTGGACGAAAGCATGGGTGACGAAGTGAAGATTACGGTCATCGCGACCGGCTTTCGGCAGGAGATGCCGCAGCGGCGCGAACGCATGATGGCTGAGGCGACATTGCCGACCATTCGTCGCGACCCTCCGCCTCCGCCGCGCATTGCGCAACGGACGGCGACGCCGCGGTTTGCAAGCGAAGAAGATGAAGTCCCGCTTGAAATCGTTGCGCGCGAAGCGCAAGGCGGCCACGAAGACGCGCGGATTTTCCACTATGACGATCTGGAGGAAATTTCCGGCGCGACGCAATATTCTTCTGCGTCTGCATCTGCGTCTGCGTCTGCGGTAAACGTTCGGCGTCACGCTTCAACACCGGACTCCGGTACTCCGCGCTATCAGGAACTGGTGCCAGTTCCAGCTTCCGTATTCGACGACGATTTCTTTAGTGCTGCGTCAGAGACGCGCTTGAACGACCTTTCTCCCACTCGTGGCGTCCAACTTGAGAGTGATTTGGGCCCGCACGCTCCATCGCTTGCCCAGGAGTTGCGAGTGCCGGCGTTAGCAGGACATGCGGCGGCTGAACAGGGCACCGCAACGGACGAACTGGATATACCCGCGTTTCTGCGACGCACCCACTAGAACGCGCCCGGTACCTCCAGCGTCATTACAATAGAGATTGGATTGAGAGAAACGATGAAGCGAAGGACGACCATTCTAATTCTCGCGTTGGGCCAGCTACTGAGCGCTGGCTTCGCAGAGGCGGCGACACGGAAGCACTCGGTCACGAAGCATGCAGTTACAAAGGGCCACTCCGCCTCGGTCAAGACGGCGCATACACATGGACGCGCCGCGGCGAAGAGAGCGAAACGGGTTGGCGGGCGCCGACGCAGAGGATCAGCGCATCGTTATGGCGAACGCTTTACGGCAAGCAGTTTCGCGGAAAACCTGACGCTCGGCGATATCGCAACCGGTGAGAATCCGATAGTGCGCTCGGCGGCGATCGAAGCGCTCGGCAATATGAATGGGACGGCACTGGCGATCGATCCATCGAGCGGTCGCATCCTCGCCATGGTGAATCAAAAGCTTGCTTTGAGCGCGGGCGCGGAGCCTTGTTCGACGATCAAGTTGTCCGTCGCGCTTTCCGCTCTTGAAGAAGGCCTGGTGAAACGCGATACCCGAGTGAATCTCGGCGGACATTATGCGATGACGCTGACGGAAGCTCTCGCGCATTCGAACAATCTGTACTTTGAAACACTGGGACGCGCTCTGGGCTTCGAACGCGTGAAGCACTACGCTAATGAGTTCGGCCTAGGCGAGTTGGCGGGATACAACATTCCCGGCGAGCAGCTTGGCGTCTATCCGGACACGGTGTTGCCTGCCAAACTGGGCGGTGTGGGGCGCATGTGCTCGTTCGGCGAGAGTGTTTCGATGACGCCATTGCAACTAGGCGCGATGGTCGCGGCGATTGCGAATGGCGGCACGTTATATTACCTGCAGCATCCTACGAGCGATCCAGATGTCGCTGCGTTTAAGCCCCGCGTGAAGCGGATACTGCCCATTGCGCCGCTGCTGCCGGAGATGCTCGACGGCATGCGCGCGGCGGTGCAATATGGGACGGCGCGGTCGCTGAAGGCCAATTTTACGGCGTTCCCCGTGATGGGAAAGACGGGCACATGCTCGAATAATGGCACGCGTTTTGGATGGTTTGCGAGTTACGCCGAAACGCCTGCAGGCCGCATCGTTACGGTCATCTTCCTCGAAGGCGGGAGGCCGACGTTCGGACCAAAGGCAGCGGAACTGACCGGACAGTTTTATCGCGCGATGTATGAGCGCAATTACTTCCAATCAAAGCAGCCTGCTTCGGTCCCTGCCGCGCACCAAACTGGCGGGCGGTAGTGCTCGGTGAAGATTCTTACCGCGGCGGAGATGAGCGAAGCGGACCGCCGGTCGGTTGAGGCAGGTGTACCTATTTCGGCACTGATGCAGAGTGCGGGGATCACTGTTGCGCGGTTCTGCGAACGGCACTTCTCGATCAGCGGACTCGTTGTTGTGTTGTGCGGCAAGGGCAACAACGGCGGCGACGGGATGGTCGCGGCGCGGTACCTGGGGGCGAGCGCCAACATCGTGCGCATCGTGCTGCTGGGCAAAGCCGATGAACTCAAGGGCGATGCAGCGGTCGCGTTTATGGCGCTCGACCATCACGATTTTATTGAGGCTGAAAACGAAGCGGATTTGCGCGATGCGCTCAAAGACGCTGTGCTGATCGTCGACGCCATAGTGGGTACGGGGTTCAAGCCTCCGTTGCGTGGGCTTGCCGCCGTGGCGCGAGATATCGTTGCGGAGACTAATGTGCCGGTGATCGCGGTTGATCTGCCCAGTGGTTGGGACGCAGATTCGACCGCAGAGCGCAATGACGAGGCTTTCCGTGCGGACGCGGTTGTGACGTTCACCGCACCTAAACTGGCGCACATTTTTGGGCATTTGACGCATACAACATTTGGCGCGGTGGTGGTTGCGGACATTGGATCGCCGAGCACCGCGGTGCAATCGAACGCGAAACTGGCGTGGGCAGGATCGTCGAAGTCGCTGACCGAAAAGCCTCGCGACGTGAACGGTAACAAAGGCCAATTCGGGCATGTGCTGGTGGTGGGAGGAAGCTGGGGCAAGTCGGGCGCGCCAGCAATGGCAAGCGTCGCGGCGATGCGCGCGGGTGCGGGCCTTGTGACGGCAGCGGTGCCTGCGTCCATCCTGCCAATGGTTGCGAGCGTCGCGCCGGAGTTGATGTGCGTCCCGCTGGCGGAGCGCGATGGTTGTGTCGAGCTGGCGAACGCAGAGCCGCAGTCGCTGGAGAAATTGTTGAAGGGAATCAAGGTGGTTGCGGTTGGCCCCGGACTTGGGACTGAGGGTGAGGCGAGTGAGTTTGCACGCGCGCTAGTTGAGCGCTGTTCGGTTCCGATGGTCATCGACGCGGACGCGCTGAACGCTTTCGCGGGAAGGCCCGAGCTGTTGAAAGAGGCCGCGAAGAATGGCCTGCCGCGAACACTGGTATTAACGCCGCATCCCGGCGAGATGGCGCGCCTGGTGGGGCTGGCGGTGAAGGAGATCGAAGCGGATCGCATCGGCGTCGCGCGACGCTTCGCGACCGAACATGCCGTCACGCTGGTGCTGAAAGGTTGGCGAACGTTGATCGCGCATCCCGACGGCCGCGTCGCGGTGAACACGACGGGCAATCCTTCGATGGCGAAGGGGGGTAGCGGCGATATCCTCACGGGGATCGTTGCGGCAATGCTGGCGCAGTATCCAGACGACGTTGCGAGCGCGGTCGAGGCAGCGGTGTTCTTGCATGGGCTCGCTGGAGATTTCGCGGTGCGGTCGCAGGATGAGCATACGGTGCTTGCGACGGACACCGTGGCGCACTTGTGGGAGGCATTTCGCGCGCGCGTGCGTGATGAAGATGGGTTTATCTGGATCGCTGGAACGGCGATGAATGGCAAATAGCTGGATTGGGATGCGAGAATTTACGCGAGAAAAGCGGTTGCGAACAAGGAGCGTCGCGGGAACGCTGGCGCTCGGCGAAATGCTGACGGAGTTGCTGCCTGCGCCAAGATTGGTCGTGTTGCGCGGCGAGCTCGGCGCGGGAAAAACGACGCTTGTCAAAGGCATGGCAGCGGCGCTGGGTGCGGCGTCTGCGGAAAATGTGACGAGTCCGACGTTCACGCTGGTGCATGAATATCAAGGGCGCAAGGTGAGGCTTTATCACCTCGACTTGTACCGGCTCGAAAATGAGCGCGAGGTCGAAGGGCTGGGCCTGTGGGAGATGGCCGATGCGCCGGACGCGCTAGTGATTGTCGAATGGGGCGACAAGTTCGCGAGCGTCATGGAGCGCGCCGACGCCGAGATCGCGATGACTACCGGAGAGAATGAGACCGAGCGTCTTCTGCATATTCGCTGGCGTTAAACCGACGCTCCCCGATCTGCGTGAGGGCAGATCGAGGAGCGGGTTGAGGCATCGTCCGGCTTGCACATCGCGAATTGCGAATTACATGGAGCGCCAGTCGCCGTTGGTGCTGGCGCGGAGGCCGATGAAGGTGGGAATGAAAACAGTAAGTGCGGCAAATGTTGCAACGATAGTTTCGTACATGGTGTAACTCCTCTGTGAGCAGGCGCAGGGGCGCATTCGCTCGGTTAGCGCGACAACGTGTGTCGGTGATTTCGATACAGTGCGGGCGGTGTGAGTCTTGACTCATCCGTCTCGGCCACTGCTAGGCGCGGTGAGTTCAGTTACTAACTCGAACCGCGCAGCCTGTTCGCAGGTGGCTCAACCGGTTGTTGCCAGGCTGGCCATCCGTTCACTGCTTACACAAGCTTCTACGGATCAGATGATGCAATGGTTCCCGAAGAATCAAGGTGCGACCGATTATCGCCCCGTAAAGCGGTATATCGCACACAGTTCATCCCCTGTTGATCCGTACTCTTTTTGCTGCGCGATGGCCGCGAGGTCGGCCACATGGTCCTGGGCCGACATCGGCACGCGGCCCTCCCATAAGCGCGTGAGGGCAGGATGACTGTCCAGCAGCGAGCCGTGTTCCGCATTCACGTAGACGAGATCGAAGGCTTGCGGATGACGTGCAAGATGCTTCTCGACGTGACGCAGGAAGCAGCGCAGAACAGGCGTCTCGAAAGGGTGAAAGAGGAACGCTAGGACCGGCGTGCGGGGAAGCGGCTGTCTGGTGGCGTCGGCATGATGCAGAGTTATTGGCGCAAGCGCAGATGCTTGAGGATCGCGCGTCCAGAGTTCTATGTTCGCGTGGGCGATGCGGCAGAGCACGTCGTTCAATTCAATGCCTTCAATCGCCGCGAATGGAAATTGCGATGCGAGCAGCAGCGCGCGACCTTTGCCGGCGCCGATGTCGAGGAACGTGTATTGCTCGATGGAGTGCAGTGGCACCGCATTTTGCAGCCATTGGTTGATGATGCCTTCTAGAATGCTGGGCGCGACGGCGTAGTAAGCGGTCAAGTGTTCGTGCGGAGCGTCCGTGCCGAGTGCGATGACATTCGCGGGCCAGAGACCTGAGGTGTCGGTGCCGTGGCGCGTGTCGAACGGGTGGATTGCGGGGATGATTTTGCGGCGTGGCATTCGCGGGTATCGGGACTATCTCAGGATGGTAAAAGGTGCAGGCAGAAGCGTGATCGTCATGCGCGAGATTGCTGGCAAACCCGCGAGGCGGTTCTCGATTTGAGCGCGAAGTTGCGCGATGGCCGCTTCGTCAGCAGAGGGCGCGAAGAGCGAGACCTTGGCGACGTAGCGTGGGCCGACGCCGGGAATGTTTGTGCCGGGAGCGTCGCGGTCCTCGATCAGCGTGGCCGCGCGGATGAGTCCGAGGTCGACGATGTTGCGTTTGAGAATCGGGTCGTAGCAATCGCGCAGCGCGTGCAGCAGGTCGGCGTCCGTCATTGCGCGATGTCTCGATGATGGGCGACGCAGGATTCAACGTGGCGCTGCATCTGGGCGCGCCAGTCGGGTTTGTTGGAAGGATGCAGGTGCTCCTGGCGGTAGAAGAGCAGCCAGGTCTGGCAGCCGTGCAGATCGGCGCCTTCATCTTTGGATGCCTGAGGCGGAATCGCAACGGCGTTTGTGCCGTCGATACTCTGCGCCAGCGCCTTGAGCGCGGGTTGGAACTGCGCGTCGGGCGCGTCGCGGAACGATGCTGCGGTGTCGAAGAAAGGCCATGCGGGCGATGTGCCACGCGCGATGGGCTTCTGTACCGGAGAAGTCTGTGGATGCATCCGGTGACGGCGCGCGAGATTAAAAGCGCCGAGCGCGAGAATGAGGGCGATAAGGACGTATTGATGGCGCTGCAGTCGCATGAGTGGTACCCCCTCCCCCCTCCCCTCAGGGGTACTTGCAGGGAAGTCCTTTGTTTTGTGGTGCCCCAAGGCAAGGGCCTGCTGCAAAGTCTTCAAAGTAAAGGACTTCGGTGCAAAGTATTCAAAGTAAAAGGCTTATCTATGGTCAAGCGTCAGAGGGTGCCGTGATGAGAGGACTGGGTTCTAACGAGCCCTGCGCTAAGAGTTTGTGAGCGATGAGTTTCGATTTGAACTCTGTTCTATTGTAGCGAATAGGCGGGAGTAAACACGCCAACTATTTTGTACGGATTTCGCCTGTATCCATGGGGGTTTGAGGAGTTTTGCACAGGCCGGGGGGCTTGACAGGTTAGATGGATCTCCGGATGAGGGGGTACGTGCCAACCCCACCCATCGCAAAAGCGCGATGAAGGGGACACACAGACTGGCGGGTGGTTCACCGATTTGTTTTAGCCGTCGTGGATTAGCTCTAGTGGGTGCGGTCGACGAGGTATTGGGCGAGCGATTTGAGGGGTGTGGCAGCGTTGCCGAAAGGCTCGAGTGCGGCGAAGGCGTCGGCGATGAGTTCGGCGGCGTCGTGCCTGGATTGCTCGATGCCGAAGACGGCGGGCCAGGTGGCTTTGTCGGTGGCGGTGTCTTTGCCGGCGGTCTTACCGAGTTCGACGGAGGTCTGCGTCCTGTCCAGAATGTCGTCGACGATTTGGAAGGCGAGGCCGGCCTTTTCGCCGAAGGTGCGAAGGCGGGCGATGATGTCCATTGAGATGTGTTCCGGTTTCGACGATGCGTCGAGGCCCAGCAATCCGCCGGCGACGATAGAAACCGTGATGAGCGCGCCGGTCTTGGCACGATGGATGCGCTCGACGAGTTCTGCGGTGGGCTTAGCGCCAGCGCTTTCGATGTCCATAACCTGGCCGCCGATCATGCCGGGGGGAAGCGAACCGGGCAGGTCCGCGCCGACACCGGTGCCGACGGCGGTGGCGACTTCGCGCAAGATTGCAACCGTCGTTGCGGGCGATGTGGCGAGTTGGGCAATGGTTTGGAAGGCGAGCGTTTGGAGCGCGTCGCCCGCGAGAATGGCCGTGGCTTCGCCGAACGCGACATGGCACGTAGGCTGCCCGCGACGGAGGTCGTCGTTGTCGAGGGCGGGCAGGTCGTCGTGGATGAGCGAATAGGTGTGGAGCATTTCGAGGGCCGCACCGAGATCGACCGCACCCGCAGGCAGAGCGCCTGCGACCATGCGCGCGGTCTCCATGCAAAGGATCGGACGCAGGCGCTTGCCGCCCGCGAAGAGGGAGTGGCGCATGGCGCGATGGATGGAGTGCGGCTGCGTGGTTGCCGCCGGCAACAAGCGCTCGAGCGCGGCGTCGATTGACTCGGCACCGGTGGTGAGCAGGATTTTTGCGTCGAAGTCCATTGGGCTTAGACTTCGATTCTACTCGGAGCGCGAGCGCAGCATTAGTCCCGCATAGCCCAGCATCAGTCCCGCGTAGACACAGGCCGCGAGCGCGCTGATCGCGATGCCGAGGCGCTGGTCGAGCGTTGAACGCCATGCGATTCGAATTGTGGAGGCGCCGGCTGCGATGGGCACTACAGTCAGGCCGTCGTCGCGCATATCGCCTGTGTACGCTGCGGGTTCGCGGTCGTTGACCAGGATGTGCCAGTCGGGATAGAGGCGAAGATTGAGGATGAGGTATTCCGGTGTGGGTGCGGTGACGGTGAAGGGTTCAGGCGCGAAGGTGGGCTGACTCGCTCCGGACGTGGTGGCTTCGGAGTCTTGCGGCGCGTCGATTTGCGCGTCAGGTGTGGCGGGGTTGGGTGTGGTGTTGGGGGCGAAGGCCGCGGCGTTTTCCGAGAGCCAGAAGGGCGGGTCGTTCGCGCGCAGGACATCGTTGTCGGCTTGGTCGGGCGTGTACTCGTCAGTGGGTTCGATGCCGTGGTGGGCTCGGAATAGTTGCGCGCGCGCGGCAGGAAGGTCCTCGTCGTCGCACGGCTGGCGAAAGGTGTGGATGGCGAGGACGGTGAGCGCGACGGCCAGGCTGGCCGAAAGAAAAATTGTGAGGGAGTTGCGAATGCGCATGCTGTCGAGCAGTAGTGCGACGGCGAGTCCAAGTACGACCGCGAGGAGAGAAAGGAGACGCCAGGGGAATTGGAGGAAGGCGAGTTCGAGGAGGTGATTCCAAAGCGGTGTTGAAAGCGGGGTGAGGAGCAGTGCGATGCAGAGGGTGAGGAGAGCGAGGCACAAGGTCGTCGCCGGGGGATTGCAGGTCTCTCCGCTTCGGCGCAAAGTGCGCGCCTTCGGTCGAGATGACAGAGTCGGGGTGGATTGCGGGGATGGCAGCGCGACGTTCGGTCGAGAGGACAAATGAGATGTGGTCGGCGGAAAGGGCAGCGCCATGTTCGGTCGAGAGGACAAATGTGAGCGAAGGAATAGTGCGGTCAATGCTGCGGTGGTCGCGATCAGCAGCGAGACGGCGATCAGCGATGCGGTGTGCAGGACGGTGTTGTGGGGCGCGTCCGTGGTGTGGCCGAAGAGGAAGTTGTCCTGAAAGCGCATGTTGGGAATGATTGCCATCGCGATTTGTACGAAGCGGCGTTCGTAGGCGGCGGGGATGAGGTAGAAAGCGGGGAGAGCGAGACCGAGGGCGGTCCCCGCGAGTGAGGTGGTTGCGAGCTTCATGGGCTGTGCGTAAACCCAAGTGTCAGAAGCGAGACCAGGAGTACTCGGTTTGGTGGTTACAACGGCGTAGAGGATTCGCACAATGATGACAAGCGCGAAGGCGTAGCAGCCCATCACGGCGGCGGGGGCGTTAGTGAGCCAGAGGAGCGCGATCGGGAGTGCGATGCCGCGAATTGTGGGGCGCTCGCGGAGGGCCGCGAGGAAGAGGAGGGGGAGCCAGGCGGCGGCGAGAAGTTCAGCGTAGGCCGTGCGCTCGAAAGCGTTGAACAACATGTAGGGGTTGACGATGTAGAGTGTCGCAGCGAGAAGAGCGGCGTTGGGCGACGCGAAGTGGCCGGCGAGGCGATGCATGGCGAGGCCGGCCGCTGTGAGCGCGGTGAAGGTGAAGATCGTGGGTGCGAGAGCGATGGGGAAAATGAGGGTGAGCGCGGCGCCGAGCATCCACGAAAGCGGTGGATAGAAAACGAAGCGCGGCTCGCCCGCGTTGTACGCGGCCGAGAAGGCCCAATGCGGCAGCAGAGTGCCGTGGCGAAATTGTTCGGCGGCGTCGAGCCAGGACTGCAGATGGAAGTCGAAGTCGTGGCCGCAGGAGGGGCCGTGCACAATCAGCGGCAGCGTTGCGATGAGCGCGGCGCACAGGATGAAGATATAGTTTCGCCGCATGGTCTCAGCGTAACTCGGGCGCGCTCATGGCCAGCGCAGATTCCTCCTGAGGAAGATTGTGGGTCGCGGGTATAGGCTCCAGCGGGGGCTGTGCGCCGCGTCGCGTGGTGAAGCGAATGATGACAACCACCAGCAGCAAGGTTGGGATGACGTAGATGCTGCCCTCGGGGCCGTCCGTGCCGCCGGAAAGCAGCGGGTTGCCGATGGGGTGCGTGTTGAATAGCCGGCCGCCGCTAAGAAAGCCGCTATCGGGGACGCCGTAGAGAAAGCTCTGCGCCCAGTCCCACGCCATGTGAAAGCCGATGGCCCACCACAGCGAACCGGTGTGCCAGAGCGCGTAGCTAAAGGTCATTCCGGCGAGGAAGACGGCGATGATGCCGGGGGCGGATTCGCCGGGGTTGAAGAGGTGGCCGGCGCCAAATAGGAGGGACATGAGGACGGCTGCCGCCCAGAAGGCGATCGCGCGGGCGTGTGTCGGCGAGAGGCGCTCTGCTTGAGTGAAGAGGCCGCGGGTCAGGGTGTACTGCAGATAGCCGCGGTTGAGATACTCCTCGGCCAGTCCGACGAAGAGGAAGGCCGCAAGCCATTTGGCGCCGAAGGCGAAGATGGCTGAACCGGTGAGCGCGCGCCCATCGAATACAAGAACGTGCGTTGCCCTCAGCACGCCTACAAGCAGCGATAGAAAGGCCAAGCCCCAGAACGCTCCGGGAAGAAAATCGCGCATTCGATTGCGGCCGATGCCATAGACCCCGATGCGACGACGCTCGATGCGACATAGTAGCCATGCGACGCATGCGAGTGCAACGAAGCCCTCTCCATCGCCAATGATTGGGCCGCGCGCTGACATGTCTCCACCGACATGCTGCGCCGCCTGGGACTTCTTAGGCAAAGGGCTCTTGCCTTCGGCAACGCGTGTCCCGACGCTGAGTGCAAATGTAAGCGCGACGAAAAGCGCGATGAAAATTAGGATGCCCCAGACCGCGCGCAAGCCGAAGCGGCCGGTGAAGGGCTTGGTGCCATTGTCCTGCGACGGTGGTGGGGCTGGCCATGTTGGCGCGGGCTGCACAATTTCAGGCACTTCGTTGCTGTCCATTTTGTCTTCTCCGGTTTGCGGTAAGGATACGCGAAGCGGACGGTGGCGGTTCCCGCGATTGGGGACTCGGCTATGCTGGATTGTCGCGCTTATATTCGAAGCACAAAGGAAACGCATTGAACTGTCGTATTTTTTATCATGACAATTGTTTCGACGGGGCGTGCTCGGCATCCCTCTTTACGCGCTTCCATCGCGAGTGCATCGGCACGGCGCAGAGCTTCGACTATCAGGGATTGAAGCACCGGGTGGGAGCGCTATTCGATGCGGGTTGGTTTGACGCGAGCGACGAAAATGCGATTGTCGACTTCAAATATTCCCCGTCGCCGCGCGTAACGTGGTGGTTCGATCATCACTTGTCCGCCTTCATGACGCCCGAGGATGAAGCGCAGTTTCGGCGCGGGCAGGTGGACGGTTCCGAGACGATGCGGAAGTTTTTCGACCCCAGCTATACGAGTTGCACAAGCTGGATCGCGCACATTGCGAGCACGAAGTTCGGCATGAACGTTGGGCCGCTGGCGGAGTTGATTCGCTGGGCAGACATCGTCGATGGCGCGGAGTACGAGAGTGCGGAGTCCGCCGTGGGGATGGGCGCTGCGGCGATGAAGTTGACTATGGTGATCGAGAGCGCGCCGAGCGGTTTGCAAGGCAGTGCGCTGGTGCAACGCATCATTCCGCTGCTGACGGAGATGAGTCTCGACGATGTGCTGGGGCAGGCGTTTGTGCAGGAGTTGCTGGGTCCGTTGATGCAGGCGCATCGGGCATCGATTGAGTTGATTCGCGAGCGCGCGCACTGCGAACGCGGCGTCATCACGTTCGACATCACCGACCAGCCGACGGAGGGTTACAACAAGTTCATTCCGTACTATCTGCATCCGGTGGGGACGTATAACGTCGGGCTGTCGAGGTCGAGCTTCCGCAACAAGGTTTCGGTGGGGACCAATCCGTGGACGAAGAAGCCCGCGAGCACGTTGGCGAATCTGGCTGGGATTTGCGAGCGCTACGGCGGCGGCGGGCACGCGCGCGTGGGGGCGATCAGCTTCCCGGTGGACGAGGAAAATGAGGCGCGCATGGCGGCGGCGCAGATTGCGATGGAGTTGCGGGACAGGGAAGTGTCAACGTAAACGCAGGCCGCGAGGAATGCGCTGAGCGCCGTGGCGGATGCGCATGAGATCGATGGCGTCCTCCAGCACTTCATAGAAGACAATGTATGGAGTGTTAGGCACGTATAAGCGGCGGGTGTTGCGCGCTATCGATCGAGGCGCAGAGTAGTTGAACACGCGAAGCTGATCCACCGCATCGAGGATGAGTCCGCATTGACGAGAAGCTGCTGGCGGATTTTCTGCGTCGATCCAGATGTGGATCGCCCTGAATCGTTCAGGGCATCATCCGACCAACGAATCAACCTCACGCTGCGCGCGACTGTGATGTCTTCGCTTCAACTCTCGGACAACATCTTCGTGCAGCGTGTAGTGGCCTGTGTCGATTTGACGGCGCGCTTGGTCGATGTCCGCATTCAACTCTTGGTAACTCGCGAGATACTGTGCAAGCGCCTCGCGGAGAACGGTGGCGCGGCCTGAATTCAGGTCCGCCGCAATGGCATCGACCATTTCGATGTCGTCGCTAGAAACCTCGAATGTAATGGGCTCCGTAGTCATGCGTTCAGGATAAGCCTTTTCGCATATTCTGGGCAACGCTTCTACGGCTTTGCGAACATCGAAAGCCGCGTGATGTCGTTGAAGATCACGAACGCAGCGAACGCGATGAAGCAGACGAAGGCGACTTGGTAGACGCGCTCCTTGATGCGCTGATTGAGGTCGCGGCGTATTACGGCTTCGATGGCGAGGAAGAAAATCATGCCGCCGTCGAGGATGGGGATCGGAAGCAGGTTGAAGATGCCGAGGTTCACCGAAATGAACGCCATCAACTCCATGATGGGGTTCCAACCCTTCATCTGAAACGCCTGGTGGACCTGTTGCCCGATGCCGATGGGCCCTGAAACCGAGCGCACCGAAACATGTCGGGTGAACATGCCCTTGATGACCTCGACGATAAGCGTGCCATACTTCACGGTGCGCTTGCCGGCCTGTGCGACGGCCGCTCCGAAGCTGAGATTCTCAACTCGGACCGGCGCTCGTTGAGGGCGAAAGCCTATCTGGTAGGCCTTTGTGCCATCCGGCTCATCGGCGAGCACAGGTGTGACATTCATGGTGAGAGCCTGGCCATCGCGTAGAACGTGAAGCTCCTGGGGACGGCCAGCCTGGTCTTGCAGATACGGAAGAAGGCCTTCGATGGAGTGAGGAGTGTAGTTGTTGAAGGCGAGCAGCGTGTCGCCCGGTTTCAGGCCCGCAGCCGCGGCCGGCATACCGGGGGCGACGCCGCTTGAGTCGGGCAGCACCCGCATCGGAGCGTCCTGCATCATGGGAATCAAGCCAAACTTGCCGGGGCTGAAGGTTTCGGGGCCTCCCTTCCACGTTAAAGCGAGGGTCGTGTCGGTGCGCTGGCCGTTGTGGACAAACGAGAACGGCACGCTACGGTTCAGATTCAACAGAGTCTTGTTCAGGACGTCTTCCCACTGAGGATTTTCGACGTCGTTGAAGTGAACGATTGTGTCGCCAGTGTGTATCCCGGTTGCGGCCATCGCGGAATTTAGCGGAACGTAGTCGGTGATCGCCGGGCCGTAGCGGAAGGCTTCGACCTCGTTGTGGAAGAGCGCGAGGCCAAGCAGCATGAGGAACGCCAAAATGAAGTTGGAGGTCGGACCAGCGAGCGCGATGAGGACGCGCTGCCAGCGGGGGTGGGCGTTGAACTCACCGGGGTCGCCGGAGGGCGTTTCGCCGGGGACGTCGCCTGCCATCTTGACGTAGCCGCCGAGAGGAAGAATGGAGATGCGGTAGTCGGTATCGCCGCGGCGGAAGCCGAAGAGGCGCGTGCCGAAGCCGATGGAGAACGTCTCGACGCGCACGCCGCACAGCTTGGCCGCGATGAAATGGCCGAACTCGTGGACCAGCACCATGATGCCCAGGACGACGAGAAGTTCAACGATGGTGGAGAGGATATCGATGCCGATGTGCATGAGGAAACAGGAACCTTTGTGAGACTAAAGCATTTTCTCTAGGGAAATAGAGCAAGAACAAACAACAACAAAAGCAAAAGCAAAAGCAGATCCTTCGCCGCGCTCAGGATGACAATTCATTAACAAGCTCGCGAGCGGCCTGACGCGCGGCCCGGTCGGCGGAAAGAACCTCCGGTATGGACGCGGGCGCGTGGGCCGTGGTGAGCGCGAGCACTGCTTCGATTGTACGTGGTATGCCGAGAAATCCGATGCGATCGTCCAGGAAGGCGGCGACTGCGACTTCGTCGGAGGCGTTGAGCGCAATGCAGTGGGCCGGGCTGGTTGCGGCCGCTTCGTAAGCGAGGCGCAGGCACGGGAAGCGCGCGAAGTCGGGCGGCTGGAAGTCGAGGCGCGAGAGTGCGGCCATGTCGAAGGTGAGGTCGCTGGCGATGCGCTCGGGGTATGCGAGCGCGTAGAGGATAGGCAGGCGCATGTCGGTGACCGACATCTGCGCGAGGATCGAGCCGTCGATGTACTCGACCAGCGAGTGGATAGTCGATTGCGGATGCACTGTGACGCGCACCTGCGATGGCGGCAGGTTGAAGAGGCGGCAGGCTTCGATGACCTCCAGGCCCTTGTTGAGCATGGTTGCCGAGTCGATGGTGATGCGCTGGCCCATCACCCACGTCGGGTGCTTGAGGGCTTGCGCGGGCGTGATGCGCTCGAAGTCGGCGAGCGGCGTGTTGCGGAACGGGCCGCCTGAGGCGGTGAGCCAGATCTGCCGCACCTCGCTGGGCGCTCCACCGCGCAGGCATTGATGGATTGCGTTGTGCTCGGAGTCGATGGGGAGCAGGATCGCGTTGTGCGTGCGTGCAGCTGAGAGGATCAACTCGCCGGCCGCGACGAGGCACTCCTTGTTGGCGAGGCCGATGGTCTTGCCCGCTTGCACCGCGGCGTATGTGGCTTCGAGACCGGCGACTCCGACGATGGCCGAGACGACGAAGTCGACTTCCGCCAGCGTGGCGACACGGACCGTTCCGGCGGTTCCGTAAACGACCTCGACGCCTGTTATTCCGGCGGCTTTGAGACGCGCGGCGAGTTGCGCGGCGAGTTCTTCGGTGGCCAGCGAGACGACCTGCGGACGCCAGCAAACAGCTTGCTCGAAGGCGATGTCGAGGTTCGAGCCTGCGGCGAAGGCGATGGGGAGGAAGCGGTCGGGATACGACGCGCAGATGCTGAGGGTACTCTGGCCGATGGAGCCGGTCGAGCCGAGGAGGGCAATCTTCTTCACTTGGCTATTTTCGCAGACCGAACCGTTAGCTGGGACGCTTTCCGCGGTCTTCGAGAACAGCGATGCGCTCGCGAAGATCGATGGTGTAGCCGATCTTGTCGGAGAGGGCTTGATTGGCAAGGGTCTGCTTCTCGTCGCGCAGGCGCATCTCGGTTCTCAACGAGTCTCCCAAGGCTTTTATCTCATTGTGAACGGAGTCAAAAGAAATTTTCATTTCGTTGCGAACCGCACCGAACTCAGCTTTCATTTCCCTGCGATGGGACTCGACTTCAATCTTAATCGCCTTCATGTCCGGAACGAGCAAATCCTGGACAACCTCGCGAAGGGTCTCAACGGTGTTCTTAGCTTTCATCGCGGTCACGGCCATAGATTCAGCATACTCCATGAAGTTAGAAGATTCCCAGCGAGAAATACTCCTTGAGCGCGAGCACGAACCACAGGACCGGCGCGGCGATGAGCAGGGCGTCGATGCGGTCGAGAACGCCTCCGTGGCCCGGCAATAGAGTGCCGGAGTCCTTGATGTTTGCACCGCGTTTGAGGGCGGATTCGAGCAGGTCACCGAGTTGCGCGGCGACGTTCAGAATGATGGCCAGCAGCAGCGATTGCCACCAGGGTTCCGAGGTGTGCAGGCGCGTGAAGCTGGAGCCGTGGCGGGAGAGGTACTCGCCCACGCCTACCAGCGCCATGCCGAAGACGACGCTGGCGACGACCGAGGCGATGGCCCCTTCCCAAGTCTTCTTAGGGGAGAGGTGGGAGAGCTTGTGGCGACCGAAACGCTTGCCGACGTAGAGCGCGGCGATGTCTCCCGACCAGACGCAGATGAAGAGGAAGAGCAGCAGCGCGGGGCCGTCCCACTTGACGAGTAGTTGCGGCAGCAGCGTGAGCGGGTAACAGATGTACAGCAGCGCGAAGAGGCCTGCCGCGGTTTCTCCCAACACTTTGTGGAGCGGCGTGCGGAAGGCGCTCCAGGCGAACAGAACGAGTGTTGCCAGAGAGACGGCGGCGATGGTGTCCTGCGGCTGGAAGTTCACCACCAGAAAGAACAACGCGACCGCTGCCGCCATCCACCCTAGGGGGATGGGACTTCCGCCGGAGGCCGCGAGGTGGATGTATTCGTACGCGGCCAGCGCGGCGACGATCGCAGCGGCGACCGTCACCATCCAGGGAGCGCCATAAAGCACCAACGCGACCACCGCGATGATGAGGACAATGGCTGTAAGGATGCGTTTCATCGTTCTGGTTGAGGATACAGTGGACAGGCGTGAGGGAAGCAAGTTCCCTGCGGGAATGACAGAAAGAAGACAACGGCAACGCTTACGAATCACGTCTGTGCGGCTTTATGGGTTCTGAGGCAGGGTGCGCAGGTATTGGATCAACTGCCAACGCTGAATCTCGGGGAGGCGCGACCAGGAGGGCATGCCCTGAGCGAGATTACCGTTCTTCAACAGCCACTCCAACTCGCCATCGGTGGCGTTGTGGACGCGGTTGCTCCTCAGGCTGGGATGCGGTCCGCGTCCCAGCGCGTCCGGTCCGTGGCAGGAAGCACAATCGTGGCGGAACAGCTTTGCTCCCGCAGCGGACGCTTCAACATCGTCTCTGAGCGGGTTTGCACGCGGGCGGGCGCTGGCCGGAACGTGGCGCAGCCAACCCCCTTCAGAGTTGGCCGAGAGCGCTGCCGGCATCGTCGTCAGGATGAAGAGATTGAAGATGAGAGCAGAACGCTTCATCAGAAACCCCTGTCGTGGTCTTTGGCGCGGAAAATCCGGGCCACCTGGGCGACTTCATAGGAGACGCCGAACCGAAAAATGTGGGTCAGGCTAGAGTCGTTGAGTCCGAATCCCGGCGAAAAAGTACACGACGCCCCCGAGGGCATCCTGAAGGCCACCGTGGGAGCGACGTAATGTGAAGTGTGGTGCAGACTAAGGTTTTGCACGTCTCCCAGACCCCCATACATCTCCACTCCCAGTTGCACATTTTCGGCGCAGAATCGACACTCACTCGTGCTGGCCTTCAGGCGGAGGGGGCGGCTGGTGGCCAAGGCGTAGCCAAACTCCCAGGGTGCGTGGCGCAGGTTTTTCTCCGCGATAATGTTTTCAGAAAAGTTCCAACCCTTCGCGTTGCTCGACAGAATGAGCTTAAGTTCGACCTCGCGCTTTCGTTCAGCGCGCGCGATTGCATTGTTCTCGAGGAGGTCTGCGCGACCGTCATGGCCCACAATTTCAAGGAGACTTTTGTTCGCGCCGTTGATGTCCTCAAACTCGACGTAGAGCACAGGGTTGACAGGATATTCGCGCAGCAGGGGGCGGAAACGGTTTTCGATTCTGAAGCCGGTGAAGATGGCGCTCTCGGCGACCGTGGCCTGGGAGTCGAGATACAGCTCGGAGGTCCACCAGGCGCGCGTGCCGTATTCGAGTGCGGTCGATGTTCCGAAGAAGAGATGACCGTCGCGGGGATGCGAGGAGGCCGTTCGGGCTTCGATTTCGAGGCTACCCGGCTCCTCCATGTGATGGGAGTAGGCGACAAAATAGGGCAGTTCCTGCGCGAATGTTCCTGGGGCGGGCAACGCACAGAGGAGCAGAAGGTACTTCAAACGGAACATGAATCACTCGAAATTGGATTTGCGACGAGCTCGGTTAGGGAACTCGCGCGCGAACTAAGACTAATACAGTCTTAGTTCAATCCTGCGGTGAGTTATCCAAAACTGAACTCGTTGTGAATGAAAGGAAGAGAACTTGAACGGCTCCGAGTGTCGCGATATCACTTCCCAAAGTGGAAGACAATCAAGCCGCCAGCGACGATAAGTGCTCCACCCACCAGAACGGCCGGCGTGGGAACCGCGCGGAAAAAGATAAAGTTCGTAATCTGGAAGACGACGAATAGAGTCGCGATGTACAGGCCTGTGACGGTGGCGAAGTCGACGGGCGCAAGATTGAGCGACGTTCCGTAGAGCGTGAGCAGCAGCGAGCCGAGGAGAAAGAGACCGACCCGTGCTGGGATCGACGGGTGATGCAGTGCGATGCGGACGACGGCGTCGCCCGAGGCTTCTAGAACGGTCGCGAGCAGGACGAATAGAAAGACCTTCATCGCTCGATGGTCTCAGGCTGCGATGAGCAGCGCAAGCTGGTTCCGAGAATCCGGGCCCGTTAGGCAGGCTCAAGGCAGGCTGCGGGCACCAAGCCATGAATGGGGCATCCCGGCAACTGCAGGTCCCTACCGGATGACAGAAAGAGAAGCAAATGCAAAGCTTTTAGCTGTCTTTGCGGTAGAGGAGATTGCGCATCGCTGAGCGGCGGGCTTGGTTGGCTTCGGAGATGTTCTTGCGCTCTTCTGCGGTCATTTTGGTCTTGGATGTCGAGAGGGTGGACTCGGGGGCGCTGCATTGGGGGCAGCGGTTGGCGAAGCCGGGTTTGTCGGGCTTGAGCTCGAACTCTTCCGAGCAGACGACGCAGACTTTGATGGGGAAAGGCATTGGATCAATGATACGAAAAAGCCGTTGCCTGGACGCGAAGTCCGCAAAGATTAAGCGCGAAGTTTCGCGAAGTAGAGCACCCGCTAAAGCAGATTCCTTCCCCTTCGACAAGCTCAGGGTACGGAATGACAATTTACAAAATGAACGCGACGCCGGAGAGCAATATCCTGCTAATCGCAGGAGAGTGGGAACTAATCGCTCGAGAGTGGGAGGCTTCGGGCTGTCCACGCGGCCATTCCTCCGGCCATGCTGCTGACCTGCGCGAAGCCGCGTTGCGCGAGGAAGCTGGCGGCGATGTTGGAGCGGTAGCCGCTTCCGCAGACGACGGTGAGAGGCCGGTCCGGCGGGAGGTGCGGGGAGTCTTGAACGAGATCTTCGAGCACGATGTGTTGCGCGCCTGCGATGTGGCCGTTTTGCCACTCCCGGTTGGTGCGGACGTCGAGAATTGGCTGGTCGGAGTGCTGTACATCCTCCGTTGAAAGTTGCGGGGTGCGGGCGATGTCGAGGCCAGCGTCGATCCATGCGGGCATACCGCCAGCGAGGAATCCGGCGAGGCGGTCGAGGCCGACGCGGACGAGCGCGCGGCGGGAAGGCTCGTCGTCTCCTGCTTCAAGACCGGTTTCGGAGATGAGCACGATGGGCCGGGTGGAGTCGAGGAGCCAGCCGGCCCAGAGCGAGAGGCTGCGGCCGGCGCCAATGTTGATGGCGTTGGGGATGTGCGCGCCTCCGAAGGCTTCGGGGCGGCGGAGATCGAGCAGGATCGCGCCTTCGGTTTTTAGGCGCTGCACGGCGGCGGGGGTCAGGGGGTTCGCGCCGGGGAGCGCGGGGAGAAGTGGCGCGCCTGCGGCGTTGAGGGTCTTCATGCGCGGGTAGTAGCGCGGCATGGCCGGGACGCTGCCGAGGATTTCAGCGACGAAGGCTTCGCGGGAGAGCTTGAAGAGCGGGTTGGTGACGCGTTCGTAGCCGAGCGTGGACTCGGGGCGGTCGCTCATGCCGGAGCCGCAGAAGGAGCCGGCACCGTGGCCGGGGAGGACTTCGATGGCGTCGGGGAGGTGGGCGATGCGTTCGTGAAGGCTGCGGAAGAGTTCGTTGGCGAGGCCGATTTTTGCGGCGTCGCCGAGCAGGTCGGGGCGGCCTACGGAGCCGACGAAGAGGAAGTCTCCGGAGAGCAGCGCGAGGGGTTCGGTGGGGCCGCGTTCGGTGTCGAAGACGATGAAGGAGATGTGCTCCGGCGTATGCCCGGGGGTGTGGAGCGCTTGGAGGACGACCGTGCCGATTTCGATTTTGTCGCCGTCGTGGAGCGGGCGGTGGGGCATGGCGGACGCGTACATTTCGCCGCGGTCGTGGGCGCTGAGGGCGAGTTCGGCGCCGGTGAGGGCGGCGAGGGCGGTAGACCCGGCGGCGAAGTCGGCGTGGATGTGGGTGTCGGCAACGTGCGTGATTTGGAGCCCATTTTTCGCGGCGTAGTCGAGGTACCGGTCTACGTCGCGGATGGCGTCGACCACGATGGCCTTGCCCTGGGAAGAAATGACGTAGGAATACTGAGCAAGGCCGGGGATTTCAAAGCGTTCAATTTTCATCGGTTCCTTTCACCCATGATGGCCCGTGAAGACGAGTGGGTCAAGGGAAAAGCTCGATGCCTATTGTCGGAGATTCGATCAGTGAGCGGGTGGATTGCGCTTTCCGTGCCAGATTGTGAGGATGTTGATGCGGCGGGCGGATTCGTCGATTTCGTAGAGGATGCGGTAAAAATGGGGCTTGTTACCGTAGATGACTTCGCGAACATCCTTGTCTTCACGAGTGACTTTGCCCATGCGAGGCGCCGTTTCCAGGGAGGCGATCGTGTCCTCTAAACGCGAGAACCACCGGGCGGCGGCTGCGGACTCCATGGCGTTGATGAAGCCGTAGATGTTGTCGAGGTCGCGGCTGGCGCGGTCCGTCAGGTTAACGCGATAGACCATGTTTCTTTCGGAAGCCGGCAAAGACTTCAGCGGCGGGACGAGTGCGTCCGGCGGCGACATCTGCGCGGCCCTGACGGATAGCTTCCATCACATCGGCCTCGGCTGCGATATCGAGGAGGCGTTGGTAGGCTTCTGCGGACTGGACGATGGCTTCGGTTTTACCGTTGACCGTGAGGACGATGGGGCGGCCCGTCTTCTTGAGCTGCTTCATCATCTCTACGGAGTTGTTGCGGAAGGTGGTGAGAGGCTGGATGTCCTCTTTTAAATTCAGCATGACGGCCTCGCTGGAGGTATTTTATCGTACCTAGTGCTCGGACGGGGTTTCCGCAGCGAAGGTGTCCGGGATTTCGAGGGTCACCAGCATGGATTTACGATAGCACTTGGGGGGTTATTGCCGGTGCGGTTGAGTATTGTCGTCGCGATGGAGGAAGGCAATTTTGTTCCTTCGACTACGCTCAGGACTACTACGCTCAGGACTGCGGCTGCGCCTTCACTCCGGCCCTTTGGCGGCACTCAGGGCAGAGTGGAAGCACCTGCGGCGCGGCGGGTTGTGGCAGGGTCGGAGACCCTGCCCTTCCGGTTGTTGAGGCTGATGGGGTTGGGTTGTTGCGGGTGCGAATGGTGCGTTCCCACCCATGCCCCAAGTGCTTGGGCATGGATGGGGCACCTGGCGGTAGTATGTTGATGAGCGATTACCGATTGTGAGGATGACTTGAAACTAAAATGTTTTGATTTTGGGAATGAGGCGGGAGATGACGCTTCGGCTGACGAACTTTTCTCCTATTTCGTGGAACAAGAGTCTTTTCGCACATTTCTTTCCCCCAAAAAGAGGCTTTTGGTAACTACCGCCCGGCGGGGTGTGGGAAAATCGGCATTGCTGCGATGGGTAGCTCACCGCCTAGCGCAAGACGCAACCGGGGATATCGTCATCTCCGTCCGCGGCGCCGATTTAGTGCGAGAGCGGTTTGGATTGACGAATAGTTTGGGCTCACCAAATGACTATACTCACGACTGGATGGTTCGCATCTGTAGCATTCTCAATCGTTACATCGCAAAAGAGATCGGATTCGCTATGAGTGACGATGCGATTACGCTCGTAGAAACCGCCGAAATTGAAGGGTACAAAAATCGAAATATAGTGGGTTGTTTAGTTGATCGGTTCCAGACATTGCTGGAAAAGGGCAGAACAACCACGAAGTTAAAATCTAAAGATGAAATTGAACTACTCAAACGTGTTGCAGCCGGTCGTGATCGACGTGTTTGGATTATTCTAGATGACCTCGACGCAACTTTTCAAAACACGCCGGAGGAAAAACAAAGTTTAGGAGCCTTCTTCTCTGCTTGTCGTTACCTTGCGAGTGATGTAACCGGTTTGAATTTTCGAGTGGCAATCCGGACCGATGTTTGGCCATTTATACGCCGAGACGATGAGGCGTCTGGAAAACTGGATCAGTATCGCGAAGAGCTTGCATGGAAGGAAGTCGAATTTCTGAAACTCATATCCTTCCGCATTCGATCTGGATTAATCGAAGATTGTGGTTATTCGAACATTGATATTCCATTGACTGCGGATACGCAGCGAGCCCTTGTGGATGAACTATTTGTTCCCGAAATGCAGTGGGGGGAAAAGATGGTGAAGACGTATAAGTTGCTATACACCCTTTCCTACGAACGACCACGTTGGGCGATTCAACTCTGCAAACTTGCGCAAAAAGCAGCAGTTCGCTCTAATCGGCTCCTCATCACGCGAGAAGACATCGATGAAGTGTGGGGCGCATACGGAGCTAAAAGAATCGATGATGTCGTGGCTGAGCACAAACACCAATGTCCCGAAATTGAAGAAGTCTTGACGGCCTTTCGCGGGTCAGAGCGTCTTTTCACAAAAGACGCTTTATTGAAGTGGATCAAGAATCACATTTCTACCCATATGGACGTTTTGATCGACGGTAAACGGGTAAGAAATCAAATATCTATCGCCCGGTTTCTGTATCGAATCGGATTTCTCGTCGCAAGAAGTGAAAATTCTGATGCATCCTATGAGCACTATCGCTTCGATCAAATGCCAGATTTTCTCTCTGCCAGGACGAACGACGATTTTGGAGTTAAATGGGAGATTCACCCTTGCTATCGAGAAGCGCTAGATATACAAAAATTAAACCAATCGCATAAGGGCGAATTTCACCGATTACGTAGATAGGGTATAGACGCAGGCCTTACCGCCCAAACCTCTGCCCGCCGCCCATTTGGCTCATGAGGCGTTGTTGCATTTTGTTGCCGCCGCCGCTGCCCATCGTTTTGAACATTTTGCTCATTTGAGAGTGCTGGCGGAGGAGGTGGTTGACCTCTTGCACCGTCGTGCCGGAGCCGAGGGCGATGCGCTTGCGGCGGCTGCCGTTGATAATAGCCGAGTTGTGGCGCTCTTTGGCCGTCATCGAGTTGATGATGGATTCGACGCGGCTGAGTTGGCCTTCGTCGACCTGGCCCGCGGCTTGCTGCATGCCCGCGAAGGGGCCGATTGAGGGCAGCATCTTGAGGATGGATTGCATGCTGCCGAGCTTTTTGATCTGGCGGAGCTGCTCGCGGAAGTCTTCGAGCGAGAAGCCTTCGCCGCCGAGAGCTTTCTTGGCAAAAGATTCGGCTGACTTTCTATCCAGCTTTTCGTCGG
>JBBRCA010000027.1:0-25076 GCA_038205325.1 Terriglobales bacterium
GAGTTGCGCCATTTCGTTCGCGGTCGGCCAGAGGGCGACGTGGATGTGCTCGCCCGCCTGGTGCATGGCCGTGCGGGCGAGAGGCATCCAGTGCTCCCAGCAGATGAGGCCGCCGACGCGCGTCTCGCCGTTGGCTACGGAGGTGAGGCCGCTGCCGTTGCCTTGGCCCCAAATCATGCGCTCGGTGAAGGTGGGCACCAGCTTGCGATGGTGGTTGGCGAGCTGGCCGTCGGGCGTGAAGGTGAGCAGGCTGTTGTAGAGCGTTCCCTGGCCGGGGCCGCGGTCGACCCGCTCGTTGATGCCGATGACGATGGCGAGTTTGTGACCGCACGCGGCTGCGGCGAGTGCGCGGGTTTCAGGGCCGCCGACAACGAGACTGTTTTGGCGGAGTTCGGCGAAGACTTGTTTGGTAGATTCGTGATTCCAAAGCCCGGCGGTGGGGCAAACATCGAGCCACACCGGGTAGCCCGGAAACCAAGTTTCGCCGAAGACGAGCAGTTCTACGCCGCGGGCTGAGGCTGTCCGGATGCAGTCGAGGGCCTTCGCGAGGCTGGCCTCTTTATTCAGATAGACCGGCGCGATCTGTGCGATGCCGACGCGGAAAGTTTTCGCTTTCATAGGTCAAGGGTATACGCGGTTCGACCAGAAGTTCGCGCGAAGATTTGTTAGCCCCAGGCGGCGGGAGCGGCATCGAGTTCCTCGTCTGGTTCGAGGGTTGTTTCTTCCAGCGGCGCATTTGCGCGGGCGGTGAAGAAGGCTTCTACTTTGTCCATGACATCGGCGCCGCGTTTGGCTTCGAAAATTTCGCGGCGGAGCACGCCGCCGCCGGGGACGCCGTGGGTGAACCAACTGGCGAACTGCTTCATGCGCCCGATGGCGTCGCGCTGGGCGCTTTCGTGGTTACGCTTGAGGCGCTTGTCGAGGTCGTTGTCGGCGGGGCCGAGGATTACAGGATGCTCGGCGACTTCGTGCAGCAGGCGCTCGAAGTAGTCGCGGATCATGCGGTAGCGATCCATCTCGGTGGGCTTATCGTAGCGACCGATTCCCGTTGCGTGTTTGCTGGCTGTGTACTGCGCGATCTGGCGGAAGATCCAGGGGTTGGCAGGCGCGGCGCGGCCAATCATGACGGCGTCGCAGCCAGTGGCGTCGACCATTGCGGCGGCGTCTTCGGGGGAGCGGATGTCGCCGTTGCCAATCACCGGAATGCGGACGGCGTCTTTGACGGCGGCGATGTACTCCCAGCGCGCGTTGCCGGAGTAACCGTCTTCGCGCGTGCGGGCGTGCAACGCGACGGCGTTGAGGCCGCAGTCTTCGGCGATCTTCGCGAGCTCGACGCAGACGATGTTGGAGTCGTTCCAGCCCATGCGGAACTTGACGGTGAAAGGGATTGTGACAGCGCTGCGTATGCGCTTGAACAGCGTCTCGATGAGCGGGAGGTCGCGCAGCAGGCCGCTGCCGCCGTTGCAGGCAACGACGCGCTTGGCCGGGCAGCCGAGGTTGAGATCGACGAGGTCGAAGCCCCAATCCTGGCAGATGCGCGCGCTGTCGGCGAGCGTTTCAGGATTCGACCCGAATATCTGCGCGGAGATGGGGTGCTCGTCCTCGTAGTAGGTGAGGTAGCGCTCGCGCTTGATCTCGCGCATGCGGGAGAGGCCGTCGGCGGAGGTGAACTCGGTCATGATGAGGCCGCAGCCGGAGACTTCGTTGGAGGTTTCGACATCGACGTTTGTGTCCACCGTTTCAGTCGAAAACATGGAAGCGTTCTTGATGAACCGGCGGAAGACCGTGTCGGTAACGCCGGCCATGGGCGCGAGCACTGTCGCGGGTGCGATGCGGACGCCGCCGATGTGCATCTCGGCAGGCACGCGCGCCTGCTTCGGCATCTCGCGCGGCGCTTCGAGCACGGTTGTGTTGTCCCACTGCTTCTTCATGGCTACTTCTTCTTGGTCTTTAGCGGCGACTTCGGGAGCGAGGCCACGTAGTTGAATGTTGCGCGCACCAGGTTGGCCCCATAGCTGCCTCCAGTTGGAATGCGAAAGGCCCCCGCGCTGCGGAGGCCTTTCGGTGGGCTGTGGGCCGCGATTACTTCGCGGAGTCGGCTTCGGCCTTTTTGCCTTCGTCCGATTTTGCGAACTTGCGGCGGAAGCGCTCGATGCGGCCGGCGGTGTCGACCAGTTTCTGCTTGCCGGTGAAGAAGGGGTGGCAGGCGGAACAGATTTCGACGACGATGTCGCCCTTGTGCGTGGAGCGCGTGTGGAAGGTGTTGCCGCAGGCGCACTTTACTTTGGTATCGGCATAAGCCGGGTGGATTCCCTCTTTTGGCACGGTAGTTCTCCTCTAGCATTCCCGCCGCAGAACGGTCCGCTTGCGAGGGTTTGAAAAACCGGCAGATCGCCGGGCTCTATTGCCTCATCGCATCGGTGTTCCTGTCGCGCTGCGAGCTTGGGCCCCGTCTCCCGGGGCTTCAGGCGCTGGATCCAGTTTACCACTGTAGCCCGCTTTCCTCTGAAACGGTCCATTTCGCACAGCTCCTGCGACCGCCGGAACACTGCGATACTGGAGCAACGATGCCCGACACCTGCCCTACCTGCAACGATCTCGGTATGCGCATGATCGAGCGCCCTGATGGCTCGCGCGCGGCCACCGATTGCGAGTGCCGCATCGCGCGGCGAGCCGCCCGGCTGATCGAACAGGCCCGCATTCCGCCGCGCTATGCGCATTGCACGCTGGAGGATTACGAGACCGCGTTTCCGTCCGCCGACCGCTCGCTGGGCAAAGCCCTGGTGCAGGCGCGGAACTTCGTGAAGGCCTATCCGATTGAGACCGAGGGTAAGGGGCTGCTGCTCACCGGATCGATTGGCGTCGGCAAGACGCATCTTGCGGTGGGGATGTTGCAGGCGCTGATTGCCGAGCGCGGTGCGCGGGGGTTGTTCGTCGATTACCGCGACTTGTTGAAGCAGGTGCAGAATTCGTACAACAAGAATGTTTCGGCGACGGAGCTTGAGGTGCTCGCGCCAGTGTTCGATGCGGAGGTGCTGGTGCTCGATGAGCTGGGCGCGTCGAAGCCTACGGATTGGGTGTGGGACACGGTCGCGCACATTCTGAACACGCGCTACAACGACCGCCGGACGACGATTATAACGACCAACTATGCGAACCTCGCACCGGGGAACGGGCAGGCGACAGGACCGCGTGCCGCGGTTCGGGAAGAGACGCTGGGAGATCGTATCGGCGAACGGATGCGGTCGCGTTTGCAGGAAATGTGCGTGGCGGTGGAGGTCCACGGGGCGGATTTTCGGCAGGGGGTCGCGCGGGCGCGGTTTGGGTGACGATGGTCCCCAGCGAAATGCAGATTCCCTGCGGGAATGACAGAAAGAAAAGCAAAGGCAACGACCGGCATCGGCTGGTAGTCTAGTAGTCCGATGAGTGCGACGCCTTCCAACCCGCAGCCCTCCGGCATGTTCAACGAACCGGCGGTGGAGCGCCATTTTCCGGGCAAAGCCATCGTCATTGCCGTGGTTGCGATTGCGATTCTGGTGGCCTTGGCGGTGATGCTCGGGCATCGCCGACCGGACCCTCCAAGCATGGCTTATGCGCCGCATCTCGTGTTCTCGGGCATGGAGATGAGCGAATCGACGTCGCTCTCGGGCGGCAAGTCCACCTACATCGACGGGCACATCGCCAACCGCGGGCCGGCGAAAGTTATCGGCATCACCGTTCAAGTGCTGTTCAAGAACGACGAAGCCATGCCGCCGCAGGTCGAGACGGTGCCGCTGGCGCTGATTCGCACTCGCGTGCCCTACCTCGATACGGTTCAAGTGAGTGCCGCGCCGCTGGCCCCCGGCGACGAGCGCGAGTTTCGGTTGACCTTCGAGAACATCGGGTCGAACTGGAACCAGCAGATACCGGAGATTCGCGTCACCGGCGTGCAGACGCGCTGAGTCCGATTGAGCCCAAGCACAATGGCCTAGCGGCCCGGAATGAGTGCCTAGGGCTAAAGCCCATCTTGTGAACGCGACGATTCCGGGGCCTAAAGGCCCCTGCTCCCTCCAAGAGCGGGCCTAAAGTCATGCCCTGCCGTAAGCTGAAGCCACTCCGTAGGTGGCGTTTCCAGTACAGGCTTGCGAACATCCAAAAACTAGCGTGGTGCGTTAAAGAATGTAGAAGCGTAGAGCAAGGGTCCGAACGACGAGCTTCCCGACTCCGTCTCGAAAATTTGGCGTCCGCTCGTTCGCGAGAAGAGCGTAGCGCCGACAAGCTCTCCTAACCCGAGAGAACCAAGGCAGATTGGCCCCCAGAAATGGGGGCCCTTTTTTTGAAATGAGTGGAGACGAAAGGTCAAGAGAAGACTCCGCGCTTTCTCTTCATTGTTCAAACTGTTTTCTTTACTCTTCGTCCTAGATTTTCGCGATGCAGTCGATTTCGACCAGTGCGTCCTTAGGCAGCGCCGCGACCTGGACGGTGGAGCGCGCCGGTGCGACGACGCCCTCGGGGGCAAAATATTGCGCGTAGAGGGCGTTCATCGCCGCGAAGTCCTTCATGTCTTTGAGGAAGACTGAGGCTTTCACGACGTGAGCGCAGTCGGTGCCCGCGGCCTCGAGGATGGCCTTCAGGTTGTCGAGCACGCGCGTGGTCTGCTCGACGATGCCGCCGGAAACCATGTGGCCGGTGGCGGGATCGAGGGGCGTCTGGCCGGAGGTGAAGATCAGGTCGCCCACGCGCACGGCCTGGGTGTAAGGGCCGATTGCGGCGGGAGCGTTGGGGGTGGAGATGGCGGTCTTGTCGGAGGGCATGGATTCATTGTGCTCCAGCGCGGCTGGAGCGGCAAGAGTCACGACGTCTCCAAAATCTGTTAAGGCCGGGCTTCGTAGATCAAGTTGAACGGAGTCTGAGTTGCTCGGCGGAAGTGGGCAAAGCCGCCGTCGGTGACGACGCCCTGAATGCGCTTTTCTCCCGCTTGCGCGCCCAGGGCCAACCCGACTTCCTGAGACAGGGAGGCGGGCGTGCAGAGCAGAGTCGAAGCGCCGTAAAAAGCGCGGCCGACGGGGTTAAGGTTGTCCTCGATTTTGTCTTCGGCGAAGGGCTCGACGATCATCCATGTTCCATCGGCCTTCATCGTGCTGTGGACGTGAGCCGCGGCCCCGACGGGATCGCCCATGTCGTGCAGGCAGTCGAAGAAGGTCACGAAGTCGTAGGCCGTACCGGGATAGTCCTTAGCTTTGGCGACTGCGAACTCGATGCGGTCCGCAACGCCAGCGGCGGCGGCGCGCTGCCGGGCGGTCTCAATGGATTTCTCGTGATAGTCGAAGCCGAAGAACCGGGATTTCGGGTACGACTGCGCCATCAGGATTGTCGAGGCGCCTAGACCACACCCTACGTCGGCAACGGTTGCGCCCTGGTTCAGCTTCGCGTCGACGCCTTCGAGCGCGGGAATCCAGGTCTTGATGAGGTTGGCGGCGTATCCCGGGCGGAAGAAGCGCTCGGTGCCGACGAAAAGGTCGGGGTCGTGCTCGTGCCAGCCCATCCCTTCGCCTGTAGTGAACCGCTCGGTGATTTTGACTTCAGCTTTTGCGGCGGCCAGTGCGACCTGAAACGCGCCCGGCAGAAATGCGGGGCTGTTTTCGTCCGCCATAGTGAAGGCCTGTTCTTCGCTGAGGAAGAATTTGTCGGCTGCAGGGTCATAGGTGACATACCCGCCAGCCGCCTGGTTGCAAAGCCACTCGCGCACATAGCGCTCGGTCGTGTTGGTGCGTTTGGCGAGTTGGGCGGGACTTTGCGGGCCGCCTGCCGCCAAGCCCTTGTAGAGGCCAAGTTTGTCGCCCACGCCGACCAGCGCGGCGTGAAAGACAGCACCGAAATCAACGACCGCTTTACCAAGGAATTCGTTCAGTTTTTCAGGATCGAGGCTCATGGATTACCTCTCGCGATGTGAGCAACTCGGCGCTTTCAACCGAGTCGCTCCGATTCGTGGGCAATCCTACTCCCTGTGACACTTCTTGGCCAATCTACATCGTATCGCGAAGGAATTCTTATCAATTCTTTTGCTCGCGACAAAGCCGCTAGGCACTAAATCTTATGTTCGTCCTCCGAAGCAATCCCCGACGGGTGCAAAATGTTCCGGGCAATAAAAAAGCCGCGAGGGCGGCTTTATGATCGGCCGGCCCACCGCAAAGCAGAAGACCGGCCTACCCAATCTAAATTCAGCGACCGCGGCGGCCTGAGGAGCGCCCGCCGCTGCTGGCTCCGCTGCCGGAACGGCCGCCAAAGCTGCTGCGCTGCCCGGAGTGGGAACGGCCCCGGTCGGTGCTCGAACTGCCCTTGGTGTGACGCGGCGCAGATTGATGTCCATGCTGCGGCTCGGAAGGCGTGCCGTCGGCGTTCTTCCACGAGCGCGTCTCCATCTGGAGCAGCGACGAAATGTCGTTGTTCTTGAAGTCGACGGGCTTGTTACGCTCTTCCTTTTCGAGGTTTTTGTCGGAGACGCGCCAGTCGAACTGGATTTTCAACTCGCGTTCGAGCTTGCGGGCATCGCCCTTTTCGAGCGGCGTAATGAATGTGGTCGCGATGCCCTTCGCGCCCGCGCGGCCCGTGCGGCCGATGCGGTGGACGAAGTCGTCCGAGCCGTTGGGCAGGTCGTAGTTGATGACGTGCGCGATGTGTCGGACGTCAATGCCACGCGCGGCCACGTCGGTCGCGACCAGGATGCGGCTCTTGCCGACGGTGAAGCTTTTGAGCGCCGCGGTGCGCTGCGACTGCGAGCGGTCGCCGTGGATGACTTCAGTCGCGTGGCCGAGCTTGTCGAGCTTGCGCGCGATGCGGTCGGCACCATGCTTGGTGCGCGAGAAGACGAGGTACGTGCCCTCTTCCTCGTTCAGCATTTTGTCGAGTTGCGAGAGTTTCTGGTCCTGCATGACGGTGTAGACGCGGAGTTCGACGTGGTCGGCAGGGCGCGAGGCCGTGCCGATTTCGACGCGCACAGGGTTCTTGACGTAGTCGCGAACGATCTCGCGAATATTGGCGTCGAGCGTGGCCGAATAGCACATGGTTTGGCGATGCTTTGGAAGCGCTTGCACAATCCGGCGAATGGCCGGGAGGAAGCCCATGTCGAGCATGCGGTCGACTTCGTCGAGGACGAGCATTTCGACTTCATCGAGCTTGATGGCCCGGCGGCGGAGGTAGTCTTCGAGGCGTCCGGGAGTGGCGACGACCAGGCGCGGGCCGCGCGAAAGCTGGTCGAGCTGGTTGCCTTCGGAGAGACCGCCGCAGACCAGTACAGCGTCGTTGCGGGTCGCGGGGACGAGCTTGTGGTACGCCTCCAACACCTGCATCGCGAGTTCGCGGGTGGGCAGCAGGATGAGCGAACGGATCGGCCCACGTTTGCCTTTAGTAGAGGGGACGGACGTGTTGTCCATCTTCTGGATCATGGGGATGAGGAAGCTGAGGGTCTTGCCGGTGCCGGTCTGGGCGGTGGCGAGGATGTCGGCGCCTTCGAGCGCGGGCGGGATGGCTCCGGCTTGGACGGGCGTCGGGATGACGAAGTTCGCGGCCGCCAGGCGTTGCTTGATGGAGTCGGAGATAGCGAAGTCGTTGAAGTGAACGGCGTTCGCGTCGGCCTGGGTGATGCGTCGCGAAGGGGCCGGTGGAGCAGGATTCAAAATTGATTCAAGTGTAAGAGTAGACAAGGTTTTCCTTAGACAGCGTGAGTAAATCGGCGAGGGGATGCAGAGACACGCAGAGTCCGGGCGCGAAGGCGCGGGCGGGCGTCATGGATTCTCAAATCAGCATTGCTTTGAAGTCCGAAGCGCTGCTGCTGCACGGCGAGGCTAGTCCCATTTGGACGAGCCTGCTAGCCAGAGCAACCGACGCAAAAGCTGCGCGGGAAGGGTGAGGTGTGGTGCTGGCACTCACGGTCTCTGGCCAAGACTCGAATCCATTCGGAGTCCTCTGCCCGCGAGTGCGTCTCGCGCTTGATGCATTGCGCATAAACAGAATAACACAGATGTTGGTCTCCGTTCCCTAGCGTCTGCTCCGCTTGCTCGTCCGCCAGTCTCTAGGGATGACGACTCATATGGTTGCGTAAGCCGTCCAATGTGCCGCGAAGAAAGTAGCACGCCTTGCGCCACTTATCTTTTTCGACCAGCAGAATCTTGATGAAATCCTTGCTGCTGAAATAGAAGAGCTTGATGCAGAACACGGGGAACGCAGTGATGTAGTGTTTGCTGATCCACACCTTATTGCGTTCCTGGTAATAGCGCCGGATAGGGCTGTAGTTGTTGGAGCGGAACCAGACCCGCTTGCCCATACCGTGTGTATGCGGCGTGCCCGGTGAGTGCAACAGTTTAGCGTCGGGGGTTTCTTCTATGACCATGCCTGCCTTGCGGAGACGAAGGCTGTATTCGTAATCGACGGCGTCAATGAAGAGCTCGTCGCGGAAGAAGCCGAACCTGCGGAAGATTTCCGCCGGGAAGAGGCTGCCGGAACTCATGCTGGCCTCTATGCCCTCGCGTACCCGGTTCATCCGGATAGGTGCGCCGGAGCGCATGTCGATATAGATGGGCGTCATAGTGCCTAGCCGCTCGCCCCAGGGACTATGGAGGAAGGCCTGCACCATCGTCTCGGCGAAACCTGGGGTAACCTGCGAGTCCTGATCGAAGAGCAGAATCCAGTCCGCGCGGAGCTCCAGCGAACGGCGAACGCCGATATTCAGAGCCGTCGCGATGCCAAGGTTTTCGCCGTTCCGTATCAGCTCATATGGGAACTTGTCGCGAAGCTTTTCAAGAGTAGCCAGTTTCGGAGCGATGGAACCGTTATCGACAACGATCAGATGGTCGACCTGCAGCTGTAGCGCTTGCAGATTCGCAACGACATCTTCGTCAGGATGAAATGTGACAACGACAGCCGATACCAAGCGATTTCTCTCCGATTTCTGTCTGGATGGCTGTATGACACATGAGGATTTGCTCGCGCGGCGGGGTGGAGCCAAGCTGGCGGAATGATACTTTCCGGCGGCAGACAGATATTATTAGAGCATGTTCCGAATTTGTGGCCTGGTGCGCAATGAACTCGTTACGTGGGCTACCCTCTGGATCCGAGCGCAATTTTGAATGGCCCTCGGCACCGATCGGTAATCAGCGGAGGCTGCAATTGAGTCCGTCCGAGCAACGAAGCGCAGCGTCGGCAGTTCAGGTGTTGCTCGCCACATACAATGGTGAACGTTTTTTACGTGAACAGATCGACTCGATTTTGCGCCAAACGTACCCCCACGTAGGCATATTGGCGCGAGATGATGGGTCGACGGACGGTACCCTGGGCATCCTGACGGAGTATGCCCACCAACTCCCCGAACGCTTTCGCGTCGTGCAGGGGCCGCCCACTGGCAACGCGAAATGGAATTTTCTTCACCTTCTGGAAGCGTCCACCGCCGACTACCTCGCCTTCGCCGATCAGGATGACGTTTGGACTACCGGCAAGATCGAACTCGAGATGGAGGCCATGAACCGGCTGCAACACGCGCATGGGAGCGCCTCGCCGTTGCTGGTTTTCAGTGACTTGAGTGTTGTGGATGAGAAGTTGAACACGCTGAATCCATCTTTCTGGTCCGATCAGGGCATTCGGCCGGAGAATCTGCGAAGGCTGGAGCGCTTGTTGATGCAGAATGTGGTGACAGGATGCACCATATTGCTCAACCGACCTTTGGCTCAACTGATGCTGCCTATGCCTGCGCAGGCGCATATGCACGATTGGTGGGTCGCACTGATCGCGAGCGTTTTCGGACATGCGGAGTCTTTGACTACGCCAACGGTCTTGTACCGACAGCATGATCGAAACGTGTTCGGAGCGTCCCGGCCCGCGAACCAGCGGTTCGTGCCGAAGTGGCGTCTGCACAACGGGCGCCGCAAGTCCTGGGAATTGAGTGTGGGTATGGCCGTAGCTTTGCTACAGGCACATGGTGGAAGCCTATCTGCGGACCAACGGAAGACGTTTGAGGCGCTTCTCCGGTGCGAGACGCACCCCAATCGACTGGTTCGCGCAATGACCTGGCTCAGGCACGGCTTCTTTATCGCAGGAAGGCTCCGGCCAAACGCCGGTCTTCTCTGGTATCTATGGGATGCGGATGCCGCCAGGAAAGAGGGCTGAAGCCCGTTGCTTCGCGGTTCGTCAGCGCACATGTGAGGACCGACATTCCGCGCGCGACATTGAGGGTTGGGGGTGATGGAGACTGACCCAAAATGACCCAAACCCAGAGACTCCAGTTATCAATGGGCGAGAAAAGGGAGCACGTCAAGACATAGTGCCTGGATTTGAGATACTACTCTGAAGAGGTCCTTCTTGGAAGAAACTTTCATTCATAAGCTTGCCGATGCTGCATCCGATACGATCGGGCGAGGCACGAGGATATGGCAATTTGCGGTGATTCTTCCTGGAGCAAGAATTGGGGCGGAATGCAATATCTGTGCCCACGTCTTGATTGAGAATGACGTCATCATCGGGGATCGTGTAACAGTTAAGAGCGGCGTGCAGTTGTGGGATGGTCTGCGTGTAGGTGATGATGTCTTCATCGGTCCCAACGTAACCTTCACAAACGACAAGTTTCCTAGAAGCAAACACTTTCCGGGTGCCTTCTTGCAGACGACCATTGAAAACGGAGCATCCATCGGAGCAGGAGCGGTTATTTTGCCCGGTCTGGTAATCGGGCAAGGCGCTATGGTCGGCGCTGGAGCTGTACTCACAAGAAACGTCGCTCCGCGAAGCCTGGTATGTGGCAACCCGGCACGACATGTTAGATTTGTGGAATGACGAGAACATCCGTTGACCTTTGTACAATTGTTGATCTGCCCAAGATCTCTGATCCTCGCGGGAATCTGACGTTTATCGAAGGTCGGCATCATATTCCATTCGAGATTCAGCGGGTGTACTACCTCTACGATGTACCTGGTGGCGCGGAGCGTGGCGGACACGCGCATAGAGAGCTGGAGCAGCTTATTATCGCGATCTCTGGCAGCTTCGATGTGGTTTTGGAGGATGGCGAGAATAAGAAGCGAGTACATTTGAACCGTTCTTATATCGGTCTCTACGTATGCCCGATGATTTGGCGAGAGTTAAGTAACTTTTCTTCCGGGTCCGTCTGCATGGTGCTGGCTTCCAATAAGTATAACGAGGCCGATTACTACCGTGATTATGACGAGTTCCTGCAAGTACGGAGCCACCAATGAGAGTCCCGTTTCTTGATCTCGGCGCGGCGTATCGCGAACTGCAATCGGAACTCGAACCGGCCGTACTCGCTTCTCTGCGCTCAGGTTGGTATATCGGTGGCGACGATGTGGAACTATTCGAGCAGGAGTTTGCAGCCTACACTGAAACTCGGTGCTGTGTGGGGGTGGCCAACGGATTGGACGCCCTGCATCTTTCCTTGCTTGCGCTGGGAGTGGGGCCAGGAGACGAAGTCATTGTTCCATCGAATACATACATTGCCACCTGGCTGGCGGTCAGCCAATGCGGAGCAAGCCCGATCCCGGTGGAACCGATGGAGTTTACTTACAATCTTGCCCCGGACAAGATCGAAGCTGCCATTACTCGACGCACCAAAGCGATTCTGCCGGTCCATCTATATGGACAGTCTGCCGATCTCGATCCAATACTCACCATTGCTCACAGGCATGGCTTGCGCGTGTTGGAAGATGCGGCGCAGGCACACGGCGCTCGTTACAAAGGCAAACGGATCGGCGGTCATGGTGACGTAGTGGCGTGGAGTTTTTATCCCGGCAAGAACCTGGGGGCTTTGGGCGATGGCGGGGCCATAACAACCAACAATCCCGAGGTAGCTGACCGCATACGCGTGCTGCGGAATTACGGTTCGCGCATAAAGTATGTCAACGAGGTACAGGGCTACAACAGTCGGCTGGACCCCGTGCAGGCTGCAGCCTTGCGCATCAAGTTGAAGTTCCTGGACAAATGGAATGCGCGGCGGGCGCAGATTGCCACTCGTTATACGACTGCATTTGCGGAAATAGATCTTGTCGCTCCATCTGTGCCTGTCTGGGCAGAACCGATCTGGCATCTCTATGTTGTGCAGCATCCTCGACGAGACCTCCTACAAAAATCGTTAACCGCAGCAGGCATCGACACGCTGATTCATTACCCGATACCTCCTCACTTGCAGCAGGCATATGCCGACAGCGGGTTCGTATGCGAACAGTTTCCCGTCGCCGAGCGCATGGCGAATCAACTGCTATCTCTGCCGATAGGACCGCAGTTGGCCCATTGCGGGGTGGATGCTGTGATCGCTGCCGTCAAGAATGCTGCGTGAAGAATTGCGCTGAACAATGACTGAAACCTCTGTCTCTTATCGCCGCATTCTGAAGAGCTCCTCCATCGTTGGTGGCGCCTCCTTTCTCAATATCATCATTGGACTGCTACGCACCAAGGCGTTGGCTGTACTGCTCGGCCCGACGGGGATCGGCCTGGTCAGCCTCTATCGCGGACTCCAGACAACCGCATCTGGAGTGGCGACGATGGGCCTGGATACCGTCGGCACGCGCCAGATCGCTGAGGCGCATGCGAGAGAAGATGCCCGCGAGTTAGCTGTAGCGCGACGCGCGCTATTCTGGGCCACACTAGTGCTTGGCATCACTGGAGCGGCGGTTGTGTGGTGCTTCCGCGGACTGTTGGCAAGGGTTGTGCTGGGGGGGGCCGTCCATGCCAATGTTGTCGGTTGGCTTGCGGTGGGCGTGGCGCTCACCGTAGTATCCGCATCTCAGGGCGCACTCATTCAGGGCATGCGTCGCATCGCCGACATAGCTCGCGTGTCGGTTTACGGTGCAGCTCTTAATACCGTCATTGGCATAGCTCTAATCTGGCGATGGCACGGGGCCGGGCTGGTGTCTTATGTTCTGACGATACCCCTATCGTCTTTTTTGCTTGGCTGGTGGTACGTATCGCGTTTGCCGAAACCGGATGCCTTTCAGATTTTCCCTTCGGAGTTCATACATCAATGGAAAATGCTGCTTCGCATCGGCGGTGCCTTTATGGCTGGCACGCTGGCGATGTCAATCATTCAGCTTTGGATAAGAGTGGACGTCGGCAATGTCCTCGGCCCCCAGGCACTCGGTCAATTTCAGGCGTCGTGGAGCATAGCTACGATGTACATTGACTTTGTGTTGGCTGCCATGGCTACCGACTATTACCCGCACCTGACCGGCGTAATTGTTGACCACAAGGCCGCCACCAGCCTCGTCAATCAGCAAACGGAGATTGCACTGCTTTTTAGTGCTCCCGTATTTCTGGCTATGATGGGGCTCGCTCCGTGGGTCATTCGGCTGCTCTACACTCCAGCCTTCGCCCCGGCCGTGGAACTACTGCGTTGGCAAATCCTCGGCGACGTCCTCAAAGTCGCCTCTTGGCCAATTGGGTTCACCTTTCTTGCCCGCGCAGATGGCAAAACGTTCTTCTGGACCGAAGTCCTGGCTTTTCTTGTGATGGGGATTTCTGTCACATGCCTCCTCCAACCGGTCGGGCTGAAGATCACAGGTATCGCCTCGTTAGCGTGCTATATTTTCTATCTTCCGCTGGTGCATTGGTTGGCAAAGCGGCAGATTGGGTTCGCCTGGTCCTCTCCCGTTGTTCGTCTACTGTCCGCTACATTCGTGGCTTGCGTCGCTGTTGGCGTTATCGCTAGCTTCACCCAATGGGGAGCTGTTGTGGGGTGCATCGCCGCGATCATCTTTGGTGTTCACGCCGTAGGGCGGCTCTCACATATGAGCGATGTTGGAGGTAAAGTCGGACACATCGGTGCCATAGCCCGAAAATGGACCGCACGAATCGGCGCGTTTCATTAAATACGTTGCTACAAATCCAGCACGCACAGCTCGATTTTATAAATTGAAAAGGGAAGTTATGATTCAAGAACATAGGCCTCTTGTTACAGTCGTACTTCCTGTGTATAACCACGAAAAATACGTAGTTGAAAGCATCCAAAGCATACTCGATCAGACCTACCGCAACGTCGAGCTGATCATCATCAACGACGGCTCGAAAGACCGCTCCCATGAAATGATTTTGACTCTTGTTGACGAGTGTGAGCAGAGATTCGTGCGCTTTGAGTATGTCGATCGAGAAAATAAAGGTCTATCCGCCACGTTGAATGAGGCTCTGACAATCGCTAAGGGGAAATACTTCGCCGTGCTTGCCTCGGACGATGTAGCCCTCTCTGACAAAACTGAAGTTCTCGTATGTGCACTGGAAGAAAAGGGGATGACCTTCGCCGCAGCCTTCGGAAATGCTTTATTCATCGATGATCAGGGGCGGCGAATACGTCTGGACAAACTCGGACACATCTCTGAGGTCCCCGGGTTTGAAAATTTTATAGAGTTTTACCTGCAAAATCGGTGCCTTGATTACAAGGGAGAACAATTCGGAACTTACGAAACGCTTATCGCCGGCAATTACCTTCCCGCAATGTCCAATATAGTAAGGACCGCGGCACTTTTAGAGATTGGTGGCTGGACACCTGGCAATATAGTGGAAGATTGGGAAATGTGGTTGAAGCTTTCAAAGAGCTTCAAATTCCTCTACGTTGACCAGCCGGTAGCGCTGTATAGGCGGCATGAGTTAAACATCAGCAACACGGCGGTGGGAAAACTTTTCAATGCCTCAATGCTTTTGGTTGAGAATGAAAAGGAATTCTGTAAAAAAAATAACCTCGCCGATATTTGGCTCGACACCTGGGCAGCGCTGATCGTAAACCAATTAGTAAATAGTGAGCTTTCGAAAAGAACAAGACTGACAATCTTCAAACGTTCCGACAAGCGATCGCTTTTATTATTTGGGGCAAAACGACTGGCGAGAAGGTTTTGGCCGGGTCGTGCCTCGCCGAAATACCCTCGGCCTTGATTTGTTGGCTGCGGATTATCTTCAATTGAGCAGATCGAAAATGTGTGTCATTTGTGTTGGGTATATCGCTGCGATTGAGCTTTGGTTCTCAGGTCTTGCTTCATGTCGTCGGTGCTTTCTTTGCTGCTGCCGTGCATAGCCAGCCCGAAATGCACATCGCCGTTAGCGCAGCGACGGAAATGAGAAGCTCTAGGCGCGCCATTCTTGTTAGGGATGGGTCAACCGGCTTTAGCAGCCACAACTTCTAGCCGGTGGTCATCTGCAAGGCTGTTGCGTCAGTGTGGACGCGGCCTTTGAACTCGAAACGTCGCCGTTCAAGCTGTAGACGCCATTCATCATCACCAGCGCGCCGGGGATGGCAGATCAAATTATGCCCATTAGCCAAAGCGTGGCCGAGCGTGAATTCCACCTTCATCTCAGAGTCGATTTCTACTGTACGGTCGCAGCCGGCCGCCCCGCTTGTTTGAGCTTGCCCGGTGCGCGCATGCTCATCGCGTTCGATTTTGTCTTGCACTGGAGTTGGTGAAGGCGACGACGCGGATGTCGAATTTGAGGGCTGACCGAAGGAGTGAGTCCCGTGGTGAGTACGGCGGCATACGAACAGCATGAGGGAAGGTCTGATTAAGTCCTTCGAGCATCCCTCCGGGGCTGAAGCCATTGTTGAAGCGCTCGGATTTCGGGCGTGAGGGCCCCTGCTCCCTCCGGTAGAACAAGCCGGGGCCCGTAATCAGAGGTTCCCTAGTTATTTTTTCATCGCTGCCAGCAAACAGAGGTGGAAAGGGAAGGCCTGGTCGATGCACTGCACGGAGAAGCCGGCATGTTCAAGGAGGCCGCGGCTGTTATTCGCATCGAAGACATGGTGATGCAGGCACCGGTTTTGAATGTTGCAGAGCGACCGAGCGTGAAAGTCTACCGGCGCCTGTGCGCCCGGGTCCCTGGACAGGTCGTGATTCGCCAGAATCTCCGGCAAATGCGTGAGGTCATCCTCTCCCATGTTGTTGTCGAAGTCCGCAAACATGTGCTCGACGCTGGTCGGCTCGCGCCGGTGATCGAATGTTTTCTTGTAGTAGGGCAAAACCAGAATAAGCGCGCCGTTGGAACGAAGAACGCGTTTCCACTCGTAAACCGCTTTCACCGGATTGGCAAAGTGCTCCAAGTTGTGCGACGACAACACGCAATCGTAGCTATCGTCTGCAATGGGAGACAGCGCGGAGCCATCGCAGACAATGTTGGTTCCCGGCGGTTTTCCTTCCGCGAAATTGTAACCGCTCTGCTGCTTTGTCCAAACTGTGTTTGAGGAGAAGTCGCAGTTGTCAAGCCGTTCCAGATGCTGATAAATGTCAATCGGCTCACCTGCCCGAAACACCTGGCTGGGTCCGCCTATCTCCAGTCCGGTCTTCCCGGATACGAAGGGTAAATATAAGCCGCGGTGACGGATGTGCCCTTGCATGGCACGTTTCGTACGATTGACAATTCGTTCGACGATGGAAGCCATTGGCTTAATTTTATACTAGGTCGCGGCCCACGCCCTAAGCGCCAGCGATGCGAAAATAGATGAAGAATGCTTCAACTCTCCGCAGCCGGTAAACGTTTCGGCCAAAAACTGCTATTTGAAGACGCCACTTGGCTGATCACCCCCGACGAGCGCACCGGCCTGGTGGGCGGCAACGGCACGGGCAAATCGACGTTGCTCAAAATCCTCGGCGGCGCAGAGTCGCTCGACTACGGCCAACTAACGCGCGTGCGGGGAATGACCATCGGATATCTGCCACAGGATGGGTTGACGTTGTCGGGGAGGTCGGTGTTCGACGAATGTCTGTCGGTTTTTGATGAGCTTTTCGCGCTGGAAAAAGAGTCCGAGGCACTGACGCACACGCTCTCGGACGCCGACCCGAAGTCGTCCGAGTATGCGACCGCCGCGGCGCGCTACTCCGACATTGCCGACCTGCTGCACTCGCGCGACATCTATACGCTGGATGCGCAGGTGGGCGCGGTGCTGGGCGGCCTCGGCTTCTCGAAGGACGACTGGCAGCGGCGCACGGAAGAGTTTTCGGGCGGGTGGCAGATGCGTATTGCGCTCGCCAAACTGCTGCTACAAGAACCTTCGCTGCTACTGCTCGACGAGCCGACCAACCATTTGGATTTGGAGAGCCGCAACTGGTTGGAGCAGTATCTGAACGACTATCCGAAGGCTTACATCCTGATTTCGCACGACCGTTACTTTCTCGATGTGACGACGAAGAAAATTATCGAGGTGTGGAACAAACGCCTGCACGTCTATCACGGCAACTTTGAAAAGTATGTGACGCAGAAGGAAGAGCGGCGCACTCAGATCATGAGCGCGTACAAAAACCAGCGCGACCGAATCGAAGCGCTCGAAGCGTTCATCAACCGCTTTCGCGCGCAGGCGACCAAGGCCAAACAGGTGCAGTCGCGCATCAAGGAGCTGGAAAAGATCGAGCGCATTGAGGTGCCCGAGGAAGAATCGACGATTCATTTCTCGTTTCCGCAGCCTCCGGCATCGGGGCGCACGGTGCTCGACGTGAAGCATTTGACCAAGCATTACGGCGACAAGCGCGTGCTCGAAGATATCGGCTTCACCATCGAGCGTGGCGACCGCATTGCCCTGGTCGGAGCGAATGGAGCGGGCAAATCGACGCTGATTCGGATGCTCGCGGGTCTTGAAAAACCGACCTCTGGCATGATCAAGAATGGACATAATGTGCTGGTGGATTACTTCGCGCAGGACCAGTACAAGGTGCTCGACGGCACGGCGGAGATGCTCGACGACATTACGGGTTCCAATCCGCGCGTTGACGTTGTGACGTTGCGCTCGCTACTGGGCTGCTTCATGTTCTCGGGCGACGACGTGTTTAAAAAGCTGGGCGTACTTTCAGGCGGCGAGCGCAACCGTTATGCGATGGCCAAGATGCTGGTGTCGCCGGCTAACTTTTTGCTGATGGATGAGCCGACCAACCATCTCGACCTGCGTGTGAAGGACGTGCTGCTGGAGGCGATTAGCGGATTCAGCGGCACGGTATTGTTTGTTTCGCACGACCGCTACTTTATCGACGGTTTGGCGACGAGGGTGTTCGAGGTTGAAGACCGGCGCCTGCATATCTATCCGGGCAACTACGAGGACTACCTGTTCCGAAAGCAGGGCGGCGTGCCGACCAACACCGCCGAGGCAAAGGCGAAGCTGACACGCGATGCATCGACCGGGTCGCACATCGATGCGGCGACGGGGATGTTCAGGGAAGTCAAGCAGGTTGGCAGCGTTCCTGCCCCACCACCCATTCAGAGCACGCATGAAATTGAAGGCTCGCTGGACGAGGTCACAACGCCGCCTAAAGCGAGTGTGAAGCGTCTGAACCCGATCAAGCTAAAGCAGATTGAAGACCGCGTTGCCGCCATCGAAGATGAACTGCCGCCGCTTGAAAACCGCATCGCACTGGCCGGACAGCAGCAGGCCATCTTCACCACGGCCGAGTCGGCACAACAACTCGCGGCAGAACTCGACGCTCTGCGCGGTCGCCACGCGGCGTTGAGCGCAGAATGGGAAGAGCTTGGCGTGCAGCTTGAGGAGCAAGCTACGGCGTAACTCTCATGGAGTTGAACATCATGGTTACGGCCAAGCCAGCGCCGCTTCAGAATAAGACTGCGGGTGCCGCAAAAACCCAAACGGTCCGATATCCGAGCGCGGGCGCGCCGGGCTGCTCCGGCACGCCGTTGCCGCGCAAACTCGGCATCGTGACGGCCAAAGATTCGCCACGCGAGGTCGCGTTGCTGGGTGCGCCGGAGGGATTCGTCGAAATGGAGGGCGACTTGCCAGCATCGGTCATGTTCAGCCGACGGCTAACCCGGAATACCGTTCTGGCACTGTGCTTCGTGCGCACGATTGCGGAGCTTGAAGCTCTCGTCGAACTGCTTGCTCTGCGCTTGCCGCAGGGCGCTTCGGCGTGGATCGTCCATCCCAAGCGGCACCACAAGCCGGGCTTCCACCAGGACCATGTGCGCGATGCGGCGCTGGCCCGAGGGCTGGTCGACTATAAGGTTTGTTCCATCGACGACGATTGGTCCGCGCTGAAGTTCGCGCACCGCAAGCGATAGAACGGATATCTATTCACGTTGAGAGCGAGAAAGGCATCAACAACAGCAGAAGCAGGTCTTTCGCTGCGCTGAGGATGACAATTCAAAAGAAGCTGCGTTGCTATTTCAGCGCTTCGTCGTACGCCCCGAGCGTGCCCCGGCTAATATCCATCATGCCGCCGAGATGCGCGAGCGTGCGGCGTACGTCCGGCAGCGCGGACTTCGCGTCGTCCACGCTTATTGCGTCGGGGTTGAAGCCCTTGACCACGTACGAGTCAAGCTGGAGATACCCATCGAGGGTTTGCTGCTGCATCACCTCGAATTGGTCCTGCTCTTTGTAGGCGACCGCATACTTTTCTACCTGCGCATAGTCCATGTAACTCATGACGCCGGTCGAAGCCGCGGTGCGCCAAGCCGCGTCTTGTAACGGTCCCTCGCTGAAGTTGAGCGTCAAGCCTGCCGCGGCTGCCGGTTGCCCTTTACTGCGCGCTTCCACAAAGTCCAACACACCCACCATGTTTTTTATTTCGGTCTTGATGACGGCCTGCACCTTCACCAGATCGTCGCGGTTCTGGCGGATTTCCTGGCGGATGGTGGCGTCTGCCTCCTGCCGCTGGTGGCGATGATGCATTGCTTCCACGCTGGCTTCGAGGCCGAGCGCGATGAGCAGGCCGACGGTAATCGTCAACAGGTGAATGACGAAGTCGCGTACGTTATGAACGGTGTGGTCCGGTGCATGGACATCGAGCATGGGTTGGCCTCGCTTCCCGTAGATTAGCAGGAACCATTGCGGGCCTTGGACCCCGGTCGCGAGATACACTTAGCCCATGATTCGTCGCTTGGCCATCGCCGCTCTCCTCGCCGCTTTCGCTTCTTTTACCTCCGCGCAGACGCCAATAGCGCCGCCGCTTCAAACCCACCAGGTCAATCCCGACAGCACGATCACGTTTCGCTATGCGAACCGCGCAGCGAAGGACGTCGCGGTGTCGATCGATTCGCCGCAGAAGCGGCTGCCGATGACGCGCGGCGAGGATGGCGTCTGGACGGTGACGACGCCGAAGCTCGCGCCGGAATATTACGGATACGCCTTTATCGTCGATGGCGTGACGACGCTTGACCCCAACAACGCCGAAACCCGGCGCAACTTCATTTTCCTGGCGAACAACGTTCTGCTGCCGGGTCAGCCGCCGATGCCGTGGGAGTTGACCGCGATACCGCATGGCCGCGTCGACCGCCATGTTTACACCACCCACGTAGTTAGGAACCTGCCCTCCAACCAGAGCGCGTACGTGGTCTACACGCCGCCGGGATACGATGCGAACCGCGCCAGCGGATACCCCGTGTTGTACCTGCTGCACGGCTGGTCGGACGAGGAGACGGCGTGGACGGAGATTGGTCGAGCAAACCTGATTCTCGACAGCCTCATCGCGGAAAAGAAGGCCGTGCCGATGATTGTGGTGATGACGCTCGGCTACGGCAACCTGGAGTTTGTTACGCACAGCGAGTCGGCATGGGACTCGCAGGAGCGCGTTGCTGAGAATGGCGCGCTGTTCGAGCGGGCGTTGCTGACCGAAGTGATGCCTGCGGTCGAGCGCGAGTACGACACGGCCAAGGGGCGAGAGAATCGCGCGATCATCGGGCTTTCCATGGGCGGGCTAGAGAGCCTGTACACAGGCCTCAACCGGGCGGACGTGTTTGCTTACGTCGGGGGGATGAGCTCGGCGGTGCATCACCGCAATTTTGACGAGGCGATGCCGAAGCTGGATGCGAAAAAAGCGAACCTGCGGCTGCTGTGGGTGGCGTGCGGAACGAGCGACGATTTGATCGCGCCGAACCGCGACTTCGTGCAATGGGCGAAACAGAAAGGGCTGCCCGTCACAGCGGTCGAGACTCCAGGCGCGCACGTCTGGCCGGTGTGGCGCGACGACCTGCTGCAGTTTGCGCCGCTGCTGTTTCGCGTGAAGTAAGGTTTCGAGTTACTGGTCGGGCGTGACGCTGACGGCTTTGTCGTTCACGAAAACGACGCGCATGGGGTGGCCGTTGTTGTCGTAAGTGATGGTGCGGTTGCCGACGCTGTCGCCACTTGGCGTGAGCACTTGGCCGAGCGCCATCATGGCCTGATTCTCGCTCATGCCGGGCACGACTTCGTGCTTGTCGACATGCGCCCACGCCTCCGCGCCCCAGTGTTTGTAGAGCGTGTGCGGATCTTCGTAAAAGAAAATTTCATCGCTAAGAAATTCATAGCCGCTGTTGTCGTAGTGGCCGATGGGCACGGCGTATTCAGCCTTTGGGACGGCGGACTTCGGCATCGTAAATGCAATCAGCACGTGGCGTTGACCGGCGGAGATGCGCATGACGGCGCGGCCCTTCGGCGGGACCTGCTCGAAAACGTCCTTCACCAGCAGCGGCTCCGCGCCCGCGAGAGTGCTAACGGGGTGCGCGTAGTCGGCGCGGTGGTTCGCATAGTGGTAGTAGTCCAACTGGCCGCCAGCGCTCACCCAAATCGTTGTTCCGATCAGAGCGCGCTCGTCCTTCAGCGTGTCGGGATGCTGCTTGCGCAAGAAGACCGCGTCGTCGTCGGAGAGCTTCGGCTTCACATAGGCGCCCTTCGGCGGCGGCGCTTCTTCGTGGTTGGCTTTGTAGATCAGGCCCACGCGCACGCCGACCGCGATGAGCAAGACGGCGGTCATACCGAGTGCGAGTTTCTTTCCGTTCTCCATTCCCGTCATTCCCCTTGAGCGGTCTCGATAAAAGTGTACCGTTTCCGTGAAACTCGTGGCGACGACTGGCTGAAGAGCGTTATCATCGGCGCATGAAAATCGCCGAACGCATCGCCTTCCCGCTCGCACTCGCTGCCCTCGCAGTGATCGCACTGCATGCTCAACAGCCGACAGTCTCGCCCGCCGTCTCGCGCTACATCAAAGTGCCTGCGGGAGCGGTCGTGCTCGAGCACGTCCGTATCATCGACGGGACGGGCGCGGATCCGCTCGAAGACCAAGTCATCACGCTGCGCGGCGGCAAGATCGAAAGCATCGAGGCGTGGGCACGTCACAAGCAGCAACCGCCTACTGGCGCGGTGGTGCTCGATCTTACCGGGCGCACGGTCATGCCGGGCATCGTCGGCATGCACGACCACATGTACTACATCGCTCGCCCGAACCTCGACGCAGCGGGCCACTCCGAACCGCCGCTGGTGGTTCCGCAGATGACCTTTTCTTCGCCGCATCTTTATCTCGGCGCGGGCGCGACGACGCTGCGGACTACGGGGTCGGTCGAGCCCTACACCGACCTCAATCTGAAGCAGCAGATCGACGCTGGCGCGCTGCCCGGCCCACACATGGACGTAACGGCGCCGTATCTTGAGGGCGCAAATTCTCCGTTCATCCAGATGCACCAACTCAAGGATGCGGACGACGCGAAGGCGACGGTCGACTTCTGGGCGGCGCAGGGAGCGACGAGTTTCAAAGCGTATATGAACATCACGCGCGCCGAATTGAAGGCCGCGATCGATGAAGCGCACAAGCTGGGACTGAAGATCACCGGGCATCTCTGTTCCGTGACGTACCCCGAAGCGGCGGAGATGGGCATCGATGACCTCGAACACGGCTTCTTCGTGAATACCCAACTCGACCCCGGCAAGCAGCCCGACGTTTGCCCTGCGACCTCCGGCACGCCGACGCTCAATAAGATGGACGCCGACTCGCCCGAAGCCACCGCGCTCATCAAGCTGCTCGTCGAGCATCACGTTGCGTTGACTTCGACTCTGCCGGTGTTCGAGTCCGACGACCCGCGCCATCTGCGTCTTCAGCCGCGCACGCTGGAGACGATGTCGGCACCCACGCGCGAGGCCTATCTTTATACGCGCAACCTCGAACTCAACCGCCCGGCGGCGCGACCAGACGGCGTCACCCCTGCCGTTCTATTCGCGCACGGCATGGCGCTGGAGCGGAAGTTCGTCGCTGCGGGCGGGCTGCTGCTCGCCGGGCCCGACCCGACGGGCGATGGCGGCGTACTCCCCGGCTTCGGAGACCAGCGCGAGATCGAGCTTCTGGTCGACGCCGGTTTCAAGCCTGTTGAAGCGATCCGAATTGCGACGCTGAATGGCGCGACTTATCTTGGGAGGGCTGCAAGTATTGGAAGCATCGCGATCGGGAAGAATGCGGACCTGGTTGTCGTCAAAGGCGATCCGGCTGCGCATATCGCGGACATTGAGAATACGGAGATCGTCTTCAAGGACGGCGTCGGATACGATTCGCAGAAGTTGCTGGAGTCGGTCAAAGGCCGTTACGGACAGTACTGAAATGCAGTAAACAGTTTGCTGTTTACTGTTTACTGTTTCAGTCTATTGGTTCGGCGACGCTAAACTCGCGCTCCACGGCAATCAAGCTTTCAGCGGTAAGGCGGTCGGCCTGGCGCAGCGCGGGGAAGAAAACGCTCCACAGGCCGGTGACGGTTAGGCTGGCAACGCCGCCGATTACGACCGCGCGTACCGCTCCCCACCAATGCGCGGTGAGGCCGCTTTCGTAACCACCGAGTTCGTTCGACGCACCGACGAACAGCCAGCTCACCGCGCTCACGCGTCCGCGCATTTCTGGCGGCGTGGCCAATTGCAGGATGCTGGAGCGTATGACCACGCTCACCATGTCGCTCGCGCCGACGATAAACAGTGCGATGCAACTCAGCCAAACATTGTGACTCAACCCGAAAACCACGGTCCCCGCGCCAAAGATTCCCACGCATGCAAGCATGGTGCTGCCGGCGCGGCGGCGCAGAGGAAACGCCAGCAGCGCCAGCGAAACGCCGAGCGCGCCCATACTTGGCATCGCCCGCAGCAAACCGAGACCGCCAGCGCCTTGGTGCAACACATCGCGCGCAAACACCGGCAGCAGGGCCGCAGCTCCGCCCAACAAAACGGCCAGCAGGTCGAGCGAAATGGAACCGAGCAGCAATCGTGTACTGCGCACATAGCGCAGACCAGCGAGAACTGTTTCCATAGTGAACGCTTTGTGGACGCCACTGGCGATGGGGCGTGAGCTTAGCGTTCCAATCAATGCCAGAAATGCGAGCAGGCAAATCAACGTAAAGCAGTAGACCACAGGCGCGCCTTCTATGCGGGCGAAGCGGCCGCCGAAGATGTGGCCCAGTGCAATCGAAAACAGCAAACCGCCGACCATTGGCCCGGCGGCGTTGGCAATCTGGAAGATGGTCGCGCCCCACGTGACGGCGTTGACGAAGTGCTCTTTGGGCACCAGCGTCGGTACGAAGGCGCTGGCCGCAGGGCCGCTGAAGCAGCGTCCGGCCCCAATGACGAACAACACTATATACACCGGCCAAATGCTGCCAATGCCGCGCAACGACATCCATAACAGCACGGTCGTCGCCAGCGCCTGCACCGTGTAGCAGGTGAGGATGATGCTGCGGCGGTCGTAGCGGTCGGCAACATGGCCAGCGGGCAGCATGAAGAACAGGCCGGGAAGGAATAGCGCGAGGCCGGTGTAGCCCAGCGCAAGCGGGGAGTGGGTAATCGCATAGATCTGCCAGGCGACGCCGAGGCTCTGCGCTTCGGACCCGAGAATGCCGAGCAGCCGCGCCGATTGATAGAAACGAAAGTCGCGCGAGCGCCACGCGGCGGTGCCCGACGCTTCTTTACTGTGTGGGCTGTCTGGATTTTTGCCGTCGGGCATCATTCTATGCTTGCACAAATCCGGCGCGATACGGCGATATGATGGACTTCAATGAAAGCCCCCGACAAGCCAACACTTGCGCAGCTTCTGACCGAGGCGCGCAATCCTGCTTCCGAGCACCTTGAACAGCTTTCCACACTAAAGATGCTTGAAGTGATCAATGACGAAGACGCGAAAGTCACTGCGGCTGTTCGTGCCGAGTTGCCGAACATCGCTCGGGCGGTGGACGAAATCGCCGAGCACTTTGGGCGGGGAGGGCGGCTGTTCTATATCGGCGCGGGCACCAGCGGGCGGCTGGGCGTGCTGGACGCGGCCGAGTGCCCGCCCACCTTTGGCGTGCCGCCGGAGATGGTCCAGGGCATCATCGCGGGCGGCGAGGCGGCGCTGGCGCGGGCCACGGAAGCGACGGAAGAC
>JBBRCA010000028.1:0-24521 GCA_038205325.1 Terriglobales bacterium
ATCGCGAAAGAAACTTGGCATACTTATCCCGTCCAACCGTTATAATAGAGATAGAGCAATCCCACCCAGCCCGGCTACCCGCCGGGCTGTTGCATTTAACCCCATCAGCTTAGCCGTCGTGACTCTTCAAGGTTCCTTAGCGCTCTTCTTTCTGTCATTCCGTAGCGCAGCGCAGGAATCTGCAGTTTCAAGTCCGGACCTAAGCCCAATCACCTGCGGACTTTACCCCGTTTAGCCGGGGAGGGGGTACCACCCTGCCACAAACCTATTTCAGCGAATCACTCGACCCCGAAATGCGCTTCCAATGCCGCCACATCTTCACCGACGGACACCGCTGCGCCAGCCCCACCCTCCGGCAAGAAGAGTTTTGTTATTACCATCACACCACCCGCCAACCCCTCCAAAACCCCAAAGAACGCAAGGCCCGAATCTCCACCTTCACACTCCCCAATCCCGAAGACCGGAGCGCCATCCAGCACTGCATCGGAGAAGTCCTCCAGCGCATCGCGGCCAACGAAATTGACCCCCGCCGAGCCGGCCTGCTCCTCTACGGCCTGCAAATCGCCAGCCTCAACCTCCCCACTCCGCCCAACCCCCTCAAACCGTCGAAGAAATCGTCGCAGACCCTATCCACGGCCCTCTCGCGCCGGTCTGCGAATTCGGAACATCCGAACACCACATCGGCCCCGCCGAACTCATGCTCCAAGAACTCGAGCGAGAGTTCCCCCAAACCCTCCCCTCCATCCAAGCCGCCGAAACCCCCAAAACTCGAAACCCGAACCTCGAACCTCGAACCTCGAACCTCAAAGCTGTCCCGGAACACTTCCCTCTCCGCTCAACACCTCAACGCTCCAAACTCCTTCAAACCCCATCGCCGAACACGTTCCAGCAACTCCAGTCGTGTCCGCGATACCCCACGCCTCCGGTATAAAATGGATCATGGGCGCGAGCTCCTTCCGAGTACGCGCACTCCCACCTGCACCCGGAGCACCCCCTGAGCGACCAAAAGAGCGCACAACACCGCAAGTCCGCCGTGATCCTCGGTGCCCAGTGGGGCGATGAGGGCAAGGGCAAGATCGTCGACGTTCTCTCCGAAAAATTCGACATCGTCGCCCGCTACGCCGGCGGCCACAACGCCGGCCACACCGTCATCATCCACGGCAAAAAGTTTGTCCTCCAGCTCATCCCGTGTGGCGTTCTGCGCCCCGGCTGCAAGGGCGTCATCGGCAACGGCGTGGTGCTCGACCCCATGGCTTTCCTCTCCGAAGTCAAGAAGCTCCACGACGCCGGGCTTCCGATCAAAGGCGGCGCGGACGGCCAACTTTTCGTCTCCAACCGCGCGCAGGTCATCCTGCCGTACCACCGCATGATCGAGCTCGCCGCTGAAACCGCACCCGGACGGACGCCTATCGGGACGACGCGGCGCGGCATCGGTCCGGCGTATGAAGACAAGATCCACCGCAACGGCCTGCGCGTCGTCGATCTGCTGAACTCGTCACTGCTGCGCACGCACATCAACAACGCTTGCCACGAAAAGAACACCATCGCCGCCGCGCTGTTCGGCACCGCGCCGCTAGACCCCCGGCAAATGTACGAGGACTACGCCCGCGCCGCCGAGCAGATTGCGCCCTTCGTCACGGACACCGAATACCTGCTCAACAGCGCGCTCAAAGCCGGCCAGAACATCATGTTCGAGGGCGCGCAGGGAGCGCTGCTCGACATCGACCACGGAACCTATCCCTTCGTCACCAGTTCGTCATCGACCGCGGGCGGGGCGGTCACCGGCACCGGCGTCGGCCCCACAAAAATCGACACCGTCATCGGCGTCACCAAGGCTTACGTCACGCGGGTCGGCGAAGGCCCGTTCCCGACCGAAATCTCCGGCGACACCGGCGAGCTTCTACGCGCTCGCGGGCAGGAATACGGTGCCGTCACGGGCCGACCGCGCCGCTGCGGCTGGCTGGATGTGCCGCTGCTACGCTACTCGAACGCGATCAACGGGACGGAGTGGCTGGTCGTTACCAAGATGGATGTTATGGACCAGTGCGCCGAGATTCCCGTCTGTACGAGTTACAAAATCGATGGCAAGATGAGCGACATCATCCCCGCAGACATTCGCGGATTCGAGTCCATCGAGCCGGTCTACACAACGCTCAAGGGCTGGATGACCTCTACCGAAGGCATCACCGAGTACGATAAGCTCCCGCAGCTTGCGAAGGATTACATGAGCTTCGTCGAGCGCGAGAGCGGGGCGAAGATCGGCATGATCTCCACCGGCCCCGACCGCGTGCAGACCATCAATCTCCCGGACTTTGAAGAGGCGCTTGCATAATGGTCAGCTTCACCGTTCGCATGAGATTTTCTCCCGACAATCGCGACGAAATTGTCCAGATCCTTCGCGAGTTGACGCGGGCCTCGCGTCGGGAGCCCGGCTGCGTTTCGTACATCCCCCACTGGGTCGAGTCCGACCCCTCGACCGTCCTCATCTACGAGCAGTATCGCGACGAGGCGGCAGTGGAGCATCATCGCGGCACACCGCATTTTGCCAAATTTGCGGTCGGCGGCTTGTATCAGAAAATGCTTGACCGCACGGTCGAGAACCTGCAAGCGATCGCGTAAGTCCGATGCCGTTCTCGATTCGTTAGCCCCCGAACAATCGAATTCCCGCGATCCCCGCTGCTCCCGCGTCCACGCACCGCTGCGCGTTCCCCAGCGTCACGCCGCCCAGAGCGAGCACCTTCGCCGGTGCCACCGCCGCGCATACCCGCCGCAACATTTCCAACTCCACGCCTTCTCCAACCCGCACCCCGTCCACTCTCTTCTCAAACACCGGACTGAAGACGATCATGTCCGCCCCGCCGTCGCGCGCGCGCTGAGCGTCTTCAACCTTGTGGCACGAAACACTCACCAGTGGGAGGGCCGCACCCGCGAGCGCAAACACCCGCCGCACCTGCTCCGGCGTCAGTTCATCACGATACGCCGTCAAATGCACCCCCGCCGCCCCTGCGGCAATCGCCACATCCGCGCGTCCGTTCACTAATAATTTCGTCTGCGACCCGAGCACCGCCACCATCTTTCGCGCCAACGCCGTTAGCGCGCCAGCCTCCATCGTCTTCTCGCGCAACTGCACAAAGTCGACGCCGTCGGCAGTCCAGCGCGCGGCCAGACGCAGCAATCCTCCAATGCGGGCCTGCTCGTCTCCAGAGATTCCCGCACAGTTAGTGATGGCATACCGAATCATTCCGATAAGTGTAGCGGCAACTCCGGAAACGTCGGAGTTGCCGCGCGGCTATACCACAAACATCGCCACAAACTCATCCACCGGCATCGCCTCGAGTCGTGTCTGTTCGGCTGTGACCTCGATGATCTTTTCCTGAGCTTCGAGCGAAAGCCGTCGCGCCAAATTCTGACGGAACTTCGCGAACAGCAACGGAATCCCTTCGGCCCGCCGCAAACGATGCCCAATCGGATACTCCACCACGACTTCCGGCAGATACGTCCCGTCCTTCAACTCGACGGTGAGCGCGTTCGCGATCGAGCGCTTTTCCGGGTCGTGATAATCCGCCGTGAACTGCACGTCCTCCACACAGAAAATCTTCGCGCGCAGTTCATCGATGCGCGAATCGCCAGCAACATTGTCTTCATAATCTTCGGCCGTCAGGCGCCCAAAAATCAGCGGCACAGCGACCATGTACTGAATGCAATGGTCGCGGTCGGCGGGATTGTTCAGCGGCCCTTGCTTATCGATAATCCGCATGCAAGCTTCGTGCGTGCGAATCGTGACGCGCGCAATGTCCGCGGCAGTCTTACCAGCACCCCCAAGTTGCGCATGAAGCGTCACCGCCGCTTCCACCGCGGTCTGTGAATGAAACTCCGCCGGAAACGAAATCTTGAACAGCACATTCTCCATCACATAGCTGCCATACGGCCGCTGAAACTCGAACGACTTGCCCTTGAATGAAACGTCGTAGAAACCCCAGGTCTTCGCCGTCAGCACCGACGGATAGCCCATCTCGCCGGCCTGCGCGATCAGCGCCAGCCGCACCGCGCGCGAAGTCGCATCACCCGCCGCCCAGCTTTTACGCGAGCCAGTATTGGGAGCATGACGGTACGTGCGCAGCGCCTGCCCATCGACCCACGCCAGCGAAACGGCATTCAGCGTCTGTTCGCGCGTCAAACCCAGCATCTGTGCAACAACCGCAGTCGATGCCGCCTTAACCAGCAACACATGATCGAGCCCCACTTTGTTGAACGAGTTCTCGAGCGCCAGGCAGCCCTGAATCTCATGCGCCTTGATCATCGCTGTCAATACATCGCGCATCACCAACTTCTTACCGTTGCGCGTCAGCCAATCCGCACCTGCGAGAATGCCGCCAAGGTTGTCGGAAGGATGCCCCCACTCCGCCGCCAGCCACGTGTCGTTGAAGTCGAGCCAACGAATCATCGTGCCGATATTGAACGCCGCCTGCACCGGATCAAGCTCATAGCTCGTCCCCGGAACGCGCGCGCCGTTCTTCATCGAAAGCCCCGGAACCAAAGGCCCCAGCAACTTCGTACAGGCTGGAAAATCCAGCGCCTGCAAGCCACAACCCAACGTATCGAGCAAGCAATACCGCGCCGTCTCGTAAGCCAGTACACTCTCAATTTTGTAATTCAAAACATAGTCGACGATGTCGACGATGACCGGATCAAACACCGTACGGACATTACTGATATGTGCAGACATACATCCTTCTTTTCTTCAGCTTGTGAGACGTTCAACGCTAACGTCTTTGCCAAATGCTTTTATCGCTTGGAACAGAATCTGAGGATTGCCTCGGTAGGTTATATGCAAATGCGACGGTGAGACCCATTTCGCTTGTATGTCCGTAGCGGATTCCGGGCCGTCATCGAACTCAAGAATCACTACCGGCTTGGAACCGTCGAGACTCTGATTTAGCTCAACAATGGTGTATTGAGCATCAGCGCCGAAACCTGCATTCGTATGTTCTGTATGAGCCGCGACCAGCCACTCGCCGTCCGGTGATTTGCTTTGACTTCACTAGGTTGTCTCGTTCGGCTTTCGTGCAGCCCATGCCAATAGTCAACAAGCCCGACAGCACAAACATATATGGATTTTTCATCGATGAATAAACTATGCGCGTTTGTCGATCGGCACGAACGCCACATCCTCCGGCCCGGTGTAGTTTGCACTGGGCCGAATGATTTTCCCGTCCACCCGCTGCTCCATCACGTGCGCGCCCCACCCGCTAGTCCGCGCGATCGCAAAGATGGGCGTAAACATTGCCGTCGGAATCCCCATCGCGTGATACGACACGGCGGAGAACCAATCCAGATTTGGGAACATCTTTTTAATCTCCCACATCACCGCCTCCAGCCGCTCGGCCACATCGTACATCGCCCTATCGTCAGCGGTAACGGACAGATCGTGCGCCACCTTTTTAATCACCACATTGCGCGGATCGCCGGTCGTATAAACCGGGTGTCCGAAACCGATAATGACTTCCTTGGCCGCGACGCGCGCGCGAATGTCCTTCTCCGCTGCGTCCGGAGACACATAGCGTTGCTGAATCTCCAATGCGACTTCATTCGCTCCGCCGTGCTTGGGGCCTTTGAGCGCGCCGATCGCTCCCGCAATCGCTGAGAACATGTCCGATCCAGTGCCCGCAATAACGCGCGCGGTAAATGTAGACGCATTGAACTCATGCTCGGCATACAAAATCAGCGACACTTGCATCGCCTGTACCCACTCCGCGCTGGCCGGTTTGCCGTGCAGCAGATTCAAAAAGTGTCCGGCGATAGAGTCGTCCGAGTCGTCACCGGTCTCGACCGAAATTCGCTTACCGTCGTTCGCAAAGTGGTGCCAGTACAGCAGCATCGACCCCTGCGAAGCCATCAAGCGATCGGCAACATTGAGCGCCGTTTGCGCCGTATACGGTTGGGTTTCCGGCTCCAGCGTTGCCAGCACGGACACGCCCGCGCGCAGCACATCCATCGGATGCGCGGTGGCTGGCAACTGCTCGAGCGCCACCTTTACGCCCTGCGGCAGGCCACGCAATCCGCGCAGCCTTTGCTTGTAGGCGAAAAGCTCTTCGCGTGTCGGCAGCTTGCCATAAAGCAACAGGTACGCGACCTCTTCAAACTCGCACTTCGCTGCCAGTTCCAGAATGTCGTAGCCGCGATAGTGCAAATCGTTGCCGTTGCGCCCCACCGTGCATAGCGCCGTATTGCCCGCCGGAACGCCCGACAGCGCAACAGACTTCTTCGGCTTAAACCCGGTCAATACTGCGGGATCACTCATCGCTCTCCTTTGCGAAACTTCGCTTACTTCGCGCCCTTTGCGTCAAGGTTTTTGTCCTCTGCAAAAAGTTCATCCAGCTTGTCTTCATACGCGTGATACCCGAGAAAGTCGTACAACTCGGCGCGCGTCTGCATCGTATCCAGCACGTTCTTCTGCGTCCCGTCCTCGCGAACGCGCCGATAAACATTGAGCGCCGCTGCATTCATCGCGCGAAACGCCGACAGAGGATAGAGCGCAATCGAAACTTCCGCACTGCGCAACTCGTCCAAGTTCCAAAGTGGCGTCGCCCCATACTCCGTTATGTTCGCCAGCACCGGCACTTTCGTGCGCGAGGCGAATGCTCGATACTGCGCAAGCTCCGTCACAGCCTCCGGAAACACCATGTCTGCGCCTGCCTCGACGCACGCCGCCGCGCGGTCCAACGCCGCATTCAAACCTTCATTCGCCAGCGCGTCCGTACGCGCCATCACTACAAACGAAGCGTCCGTCCGCGCGTCTACCGCCGCCTTGATGCGGTCCACCATCTCCTGCGAGGGCACAATCGCCTTGCCCGGACGGTGCCCGCAGCGCTTGGTCTGGACCTGGTCTTCGATATGGCAACCGCCCGCGCCGGCCTTTATCAGGGCCCTTATACTGCGCGCCAGGTTGAACGCCCCGCCAAATCCCGTATCGATATCCACCAGCAACGGCAAGGAACAAACATCAGTAATCCGGCGCACGTCTACCAGCACGTCTTCAAGCGCCGAAATTCCCAGATCGGGCACTCCCAGCGATCCAGCCGCAACGCCGCCGCCCGATACATACAGCGCGCGATAGCCCACGCGCTCCGCCATTCGCGCGTGGTAAGCATTGATCGCCCCAATCACCTGCAGTGGGCGCTCCTCCGTAACGGCCTCGCGCAACCTCGCCCCGGCGCTCCGATTCTCCACAGTTTGCGGTGTTGCCATCATCGCATTTCCTTCGCTTGACCCAAACAACAATCCTAGCAGTTTCGACATACCGCCCGCCTGTCTAGGGCTTTCGAGCGCACGCGCAGCTTCGATAACCGGCTTCCGTATCGTTCAGCATCGTGCAGACGTACTGTGGCCAGACTGCCCGCATTGCCAACGCGCGCAAGCCGCCGTTCACCATAAAGTTCTGCTCATAGGCCCGGCTAAGCGGCGTCACGCCTTCTTTGTCTGCGCGGAACTTCGCAATGAGAGAAGTTACTTCCTCGGGCGTGAAAGCCGCACTACGATACGTCGTCGAGTAGCGGTATGCCGCCGTCCACTTTGCATCGATGCCCGTCTGGTTATCGGCTACGACCACACGATAGTCCTTCATCACAGCCGTTCGCGGATCGACATCGGCGAGCGTGAACGCCGGATAGTTCCCGTTGACCGGACTCACCGACGGCACCAGTTTCGCCACCACTCGCGGGGAGCTTGGAACGGTTTTCGCGCCAGCGGTGGAGGGTACAGCCACACCCCGTAGCAAATGCATTTCATCGTTGTGCGTATGCCCAAAAATCACCAGCCGAATATCGGCAGCGAAATCCGTCAGCACTTCGACGAGCTTTTCATTGCGCAGAAACATAATCGGCGCTTGCCCGCCGCACACGTCCCAGTTCGTCGCAACGGTGGAGTACAAATTCACACCCGGCGGAATGTGCGCCATCACCCAAACCTGCTCATTGTGCGCGTGCGCCGCCGTCAACTCCACCCGCAGCCACTCCAATTCCGCCGCGCCCGGCGCAGGATCCGGCTTGCCGTTGCAACCCGCGTAGCCCACGGAAAGAAAAATGTCCTGCAACACGATCAGCCGTCCGCGCACGATCGGGCGGGGCAACGCGACGCTATAATTCCCGCTCGCGGGAAAAACGCGCAGCAATTCCTTGCGGCCCTCCGGCGACGCCGTATCGTCGGCAAAGCTCTCCGCCGCGCCATGCAGAAAGTCGCTGTCCACGGCTTCGCGATAGTCCCCGCAGCCCGAGTCGTTGTTGCCCAGCGCAAGATAAACCGGCGTCCCCGGAAACGCGCGATGCAACTCGCTGGCAACATACGCGACGGTCTTCGCGGCAAACGCGCTGTACTCCCGCTCCGTCGCGTCAGGTGCCAGCGCATGAAATCGGCAATTGAACTGGTGCGCCAGCAGGTCACCCGCCACCGTCACGAACAGCGCGTGCGGCGACTGGGCATGGGCCGCCATCAAACTCGATTCCAGAAGTGTCCACGGCGTATCCACGCCGCGCGTTTTGCACGTCTTCAACAACTTCGCAAAAATTTCCGCTTGGTCTGGCGCGTCTGGCTCGGCAAGAATCCGCTGCCACTCCGACGCCGGCGCAGCCCGCAGCCGATCGAACTTCGCAGGGTCGTGGTACGGATCGAAGTGAAGGTCGCTCAACATCACCACCGGCACCGTTACAGGCTTGTCCACCAGAACGGCTCCGAGCGCGGTGCTCCCTATAAAAAGAATCCCACACGCCAAAAAAATGGCGAGCGCCAGACGAGCGCGAAGCGACGCAATGCGTGCAACTTCCAGCGGCTGGTGAGCTATCGAAACGATTTGCACACTAGCCAGTGTACTTCTCTCTCTTCGTTCTTCTCTCTTTACTCTTTACTCTTTCCTTCAATCTCTGCGGGTCTGTCCGGCTGCGACTTATAAATTTCTTCTACTCGCTCCAGCGTGTCGATCTCCTCCAGCGGCTTATCCGTCCGGATTCGCAGAATCCGCGGGAACCGCAGCGCAAATCCCGAAGCATGGCGCGTGCTCCGCATGATGTTGTTGAACGCGACCTCCAGCACAATGTGCGGTTCGACGGTGCGAAAATGCCCGCGGTCTTCGAGCGTGTGCGCCTTCAGCCACTCTGTCAGCGTGGCGATCTCCGCGTCCGTCACGCCGGAGTAGGCCTTGCCCACATTCAACAAATCGCCGCCTTCGCCCCGCACAGCGAACGTATAGTCCGACAGCAATCCAGCGCGCTTTCCGTGCCCAAACTCCGCGCCTGTGATCGCCACGTCGAGCGTCGCCAGTTCGCGCTTCAACTTCACCCACGCCAGCCCTCGACGCCCCGGCAGATACGCCGAGTTCGCCGCCTTCAACATGACACCTTCATTGGCCCGCGCCCGCGCATCGCGATACGCACGGTCGATGGCCTCCGCATCCACCACGCGCTGCGACGGCGAAAGCAACAACCGTTCCTCAGCGTCCGCACCGGTCGGGCTCTCCGCCGCACTGCCGAGTAACCCGAACAGGCCACCCTGCGGCTTCAACTCCACCTTCAACAGCGGCGATGCCGCCTCCCCATGCCAACGCTCGACCACCGCCTCAAGCCGCGCACGTCTCTCACTCAACGGCAGCGGCAGCAGCAACTCGTCCCGCTCGAACAGCAGATCGAACGCCATAAAAACCACCGGAATCCGCGAGCGAAGTTCGTTTGAAACCACCTTCCGCCCAATCCTCTGCCCCAGGACCGCGAACGGCAGCGCCTGTCCACCAGCATTACTTGCGGTCCCATGTCCGACGCCGAGATCATCTTCCCAATAGTCCCAACCCAGAATTTCCCCATCCAGAATCAACGCCTCGCCGACCCCGCTAAACGCCTCCTCCAACTCCGGAAAGCTCTGCGTAACGTCCTCGCGATTGCGCGAGTAAATTGCCACTCGCCCCGGTTGCGTGGAGTCCCCGCAATGCACCTGCGCTCGCATTCCGTCGTACTTGTCCTCCAAAAACGCCAGCACCGCCGACGATCCGGAACCTGAATTTTGGGATTGGGGAGTAGCGGCGATAATTTCAGCCTCCACATCCTCCGCCAAACCCTCCGCAGCTGAATCCGCCGCAACCAGGCTTTCCGCCGGAGTCAAATCGACAAACTCCTCCGCATCCTTTTTCTTTTTCTTCGACTTCTTCTCAACCTTTGGCGGCGTTTCGGTGAACCGCGCCACCGCCTCCTCGGGTGTGTCAACCGGCGACGCCAGCATGAAACCCAGCGGGTGAAACAAGGTCATCTTCGCCTCGTGCAATGTCCCCGCAAACGCCCGCTCGACCACCCTTGCGAGGTCCGCCTCCAGCATCACCGCATGTCGAACGGCGGCAACGTCCACATCTGCCGCCCCCGCGATCGCCTCCTCCACCAGCGACTGCTTCACTCCAATCCGCATGTCTCCGAGCATCAGCTTCAGCAAATACTTCGCCTCGAGCGCCGTCGCTCGACGCAGCAAATCCTCTACCAGCGCCGCGCGCGAAGCCGTCGTCCGCGCGACGGCCATCGCCGCAAACCCCTCGGCCACATCGCCCAGGGTCAGGCCGCCTGGGCCCTGAACTGCGGATATTGGATCGTGCTGCGAAAGTAACTCGAACGCTGCCGCGCCCAAATCCCCATGCCTCCGGTAAGCCGCCGTGAGAGCCGCATCGTTCGCCCCTGAAACCGTCAGGATAGCGCGCGACAACAACGCTCCACCGGCGTTCAGCTTGCGGGGGTCATTTTCCGCGAACGGCTGCCCGGCAACATACAGCGCAAACAGCCCAGCATCGGTGACTGTTGACGATGTGGGGCACCTGGCGGCGACCCGCAGCGCCGCCTCGATCGCGGCGCGCTTTTTCAGCCGGCTCGCCGTCCCTGCCAGCATTTCAAGCAGTTCTGCGACCTCCATAAACAGCGTCATTTCCCGGCAACTCCTTTATCTAGTCATACGATCCAGCAATCCGCGCATCTTACCAACGTCTAACGTCTGAGATGCTTGCCAAATCGACAGGAGCGCTGCCAACGATGACGAACACGCACCGCAGAACCCGCGTCGGGCTGGCATTGGCGACTTTACTCGCTCTTTCAACCGTCTTCACCATCGAGCTCTCAGCCCAGCACCCTCTGGTCGCCTCAACCGCAACCGAAGTCGACTTGCCCGACGCACCCACCATGCGCGGGCCGCAGCAAACGCCGCGCCCAAACTCGGGAGCCCAGGCCACTGCGCTCCCCGCCACAGTGACCGGCGTCGTCTCCGACATTCGTGGGGCACTCGTCCCGGGAGCCTCCATCAAACTCACGGCAAAAGAAAATTCCGAGTCGCAAACGGCCACATCGGACGGCGACGGCGACTTCACCTTCACCGGCGTCTCGCCCGGCAGCTATACCGTGATCATCTCCTCGCCCGGCCTTCAAACCTTTCGGTCGCCTGTCATTTTGCTCCGCCCCGGCCAGTACTACGAGCTTCCGGCCATAGCGCTTCCCATCGCCCCGGCCAGCACCACCGTCGACGTCGTCGTCACCCAGTCCGAGGTCGCCGACGACCAGGTCGCCGCCGAAGTACAACAGCGCATCCTGGGCGTGATTCCCAACTTCTACACCAGCTTCATCTGGAACGCCGCTCCGCTCAACGCCCGGCAAAAGTTCAAGATATCGTTCCGCTCCGTCATTGACCCCACCGTCTTCCTCGGCACCGGCCTTGTCGCCGCCGTAGAGCAGCACCAGAACACGTTTCCAGAGTATGGATGCTGCTTCGGGGGCTACGGCAAACGTTACGGAGCCGCGTTCAGCGACGCGACCATTGGCCGCATCCTCGGCTCCGCGGTCTTCCCGTCCATTCTTCGTCAGGACCCGCGTTACTTCTATATGGGTCCGGCCAGCAGCACCCGGCAGCGCATCAAGCACGCTTTGCTCGCCGGCCTCGTCACCCGTGCAGACAACGGCCGCTGGCGGCCCAATTACTCGCACATCCTGGGCAACGCCTCGGCCGGGGCAATTTCCACGCTCTACCATCCCGACAAGTATGGCCCCGGCGAACTGGCCGGTTTGAACGCCGCCATCGGCATCGGCGGGGGCGCTTTTCAGGCTCTCTTTCGCGAGTTCGTCTGGCCCCGCTTCACCACCAAAGTCCCCGACTACGCCACCGGCAAACCCGCTCACGCCGCGAGTACGGCAGCATCAACGCCCTAGCACCCTTACCGTACTGACAACTCAAAACTCAAAACTGCCCCGCAAACCTCCACCCTTGATTGTTGTCAAGCCCCCCAGCCTGTGCAAAACTCGCAAACACCCTATAAAAACTGCTCAAAATCGCAACAAAAACTTGGCGTACTTATTCCGCCGAATCGCTACAATAGAGATAGAGCCAATCACACCTCGAACACACTTGGAATCTGCTGGCCGTTGTAGAACGTTGTTGCACTTGCTTTCTTTCTGTCCTCCCCATAGGGAACCTGCTGGGCCCGTAAGGAACCTGCTTGTAGTTCAGCGTCCCACAATTACTGCCCATAAGTCACTTCTCTTGAATACTTTAGGTGTATCTCTTTTAGAATGAATACTTTGCGGAGGATGCCTCCATGCAAACTACTAATTCTAAAGGGCTTACATGCAAAGTCTATGGAATGAATACTTTACCTGTAAGCCAAGCATTTTGAACAATTTGCAGCCAAAATTGCCACCCTATGGGGGGAGGGGGGTACCACTTGGCCGCGAATTCCGAAGGGCTTTACTTCAGTCAAGTCCGTAAATGACTGTAAAACGACAGGTACTTTAGTTCGGATGGAGTGCGGATTTTAGCCGATAAGGCCACTTGCTCTCCAGCGCATCCGCGATGCTGGTTGTAACATCGAACAAGGATGCCGCTCAACACAGCAAATCCGGTGACTCCTTCCCGCGTGACGCCCCGCCGTCACGACTTTGCCTAGCTGCGCCTGTCCCTTTCTCTCCCGCTAAAACTCAATATGCCCCATCCGCCTTTTCTGTTTAAGGACCTATATGTTTGAACGCCTCGAACAACTCGAACAACGCTACGAAGAACTGGGCCTCCAGCTCTCCGACCCTACCATTGTCAACGACCAGGAGAACTACCGCAAAGTCTCCAAGCAGCACCGCGATCTTGAAGACACGGTCGAAAAATTTCGCCAGTACCGCTCCCTCAAGCAGGGCATCGCCGACGCGAAATCCATGCTGACCGAAAGCGACCCCGAAATCCGCGCCATGGCCGAAGACGAGATCGCGCAGCTTGAACCGCGCCTTACGGTCGTCGAAGATGAAATTAAAGTCCTGCTCCTCCCCAAAGACCCCAACGACGACAAGAACATCGTCATCGAACTGCGCGCGGGCACCGGCGGCGACGAGGCTTCACTTTTTGTCGCCGAAATGTTTCGCCTGTATCTGCGCTTCGCCGAGCAGCATAAGTGGAAGGTCGAAATCCTCTCTCAAACCGACTCCGACGTAGGCGGCCTCAAGGACATCACCGCCATCTTCGAGGGCAACAAGGTCTATTCGCAGATGAAGTATGAGTCTGGCGTGCATCGCGTACAGCGCGTTCCCGCGACCGAAACTCAGGGCCGCGTCCACACATCTGCGATTACCGTGGCGGTGCTCCCCGAAGCCGAAGAAGTCGATATAAAGATCGAAAATAAAGACCTCCGCATCGACACGTTCTGCTCCTCCGGCCCCGGTGGGCAGTCGGTGAATACGACCTACTCGGCGATCCGGATCACGCACCTTCCCACCAGCACCGTTGTCAGTTGCCAGGACGAAAAATCGCAGATCAAAAACCGCGAAAAGGCGATGCGCGTGCTGCGCTCACGTCTCTACGAAGTCGAGGCGGAGCGCATCCACCAGATTCAAGCCAAGGAGCGCAAGCAGCAAGTCGGCACCGGCGACCGCAGCGAGAAGGTCCGCACCTACAACTTCCCGCAAAACCGCCTCACCGACCACCGCATCGGCCTTACCAACCATAACCTCGCGATGGTGATGGAAGGCCTCCTGCAACCCACGGTGGACGCCCTGATCGCGTTTTACACTGCGGAGAAGATGAAGGGCGAACCCGCCGCCGCGTAAGCCACAAATCATCGCGCGTAAAACTTTGCGAACTTTGCGTCAAGGCTCTCAACTCGCAGCCGGATTTACCGCGGCCCGACTCTCCGCCGAATTGTCATTGCCACACCCAGCAGCCCTGAACCGGCGAGCACTAGGCTTGACCGCTCCACGACCGTTGCCTTCGAGGGTTTAGACACCCCATCGACACCGCCAGGTCCCGCCGGGCCGCTTCCATTCTGTTCGGGAAGCAGGAAATCCATGCCCTCAAAACTGACTCGCTTCGGCGTCGCGGATGACCCGAACTCGTGATGGGTCGTCCGGTCGAACGCATCGCCATCGAAGACGGCCGTAAAGCCCTGAGTCATCCCGAAGTCGGGCAACGGCGCGCCCGTCAAGGCATCATTCGTGACCGTCACCCGAGCGGCCGCCACTTGGTTGACGCCACGGACTCCCACTGTTTCAGACGTCCCGGTACTGGGTGTAACAAGTACTGGCGCCGGGGTCACAAGGACAGTCGCGTATACGGGCGCTCTCGCACCTAAAAGCAGCGCCAAACCTGTAAACAAGACAGAGATTCTCTTCATGGGACACTCCTTCCATGTGCAAATCAGGGGTCCGACAATAGTGCCACGTTATCCCAATTCAGTCAATACACGGATGGGTCAAGCGGCGAGTTCAACCCGTCGTGAGCGGCTGCCACAACTCGACGCGATTGCCGTCGCAGTCCCTGATCCACGCAAAGCGGCCGTAGTCGGAGTCGTCGCGCTTAGGGTCCATCCAAACTCCGTCCTCCGCGAGCTTCGCCAGCAGTCCATCCAGGTCATCGACGCGGTAGTCAATCATTACCGCCTGCTGTCCTTCGCCAAAGTATGTCGTGTCCGCCGGAAACGCGGGCCACGCCGTCTTCCCGGTCCCCTTCGGCACTTCATCGCTCCATTCAAACCTCATGCCCCACGGACTCACTACTATCCCCAGATGCTCGCCATACCCAGCCGTCATCCGCTTCGGGTCCGCCGATCGAAGGAACACCCAACCCACACCCGTCACTCGTGCCATCTGCCTCCTCCCGTCGGGCCATGTTCCACAAGCCGACACCAGATTCTCATACGTCCGCCAGCGTCGCAAGCAATTGCATCACCGCCCCCGAATCGACCGCCTCCGCCGCCAGATTCACGCCTTCCGCAATCGTCGCCGCCACTCCCGCAGCCGCCAATACCGCCGCCGCGTTGAGCAGCACAACATCTCGCCGCGCCCCCGCCTCACCCGCAAAAATCGCCCGCAGAATACGAGCATTCATGACTGCATCGCCGCCTTTGAGCGCCGCCAGCGAGGCCCGCTGCAGGCCGAACTCCTCAGGCGCGACCGTGTAGTGGCGCACAAAACCGTCGCGCACCTCAGCCACCTGGCTCGGCCCGCTCAACGCCAATTCGTCCAACCCGCCATCTCCGTGGACCACAAACGCATGGCGCACGCCTAGCATCGTCATCGCCTCGGCGACCAGCGGAACCAGCCGCGCCTGATACACGCCCATCACCTGCCGCCGCGCGCCCGCTGGGTTCAGCAGCGGCCCCAGCACATGAAGCACCGACCGCACCCGAATTGCCCGCCGCACCGGCATCACGCCATCCATCGCCGGATGGTGCGACGACGCCAGCAGAAAGCAGAACCTGTGCGCGCGCAGCGCCGCCGCCGCCGCCTCCGGGTCGAGATGGATCGGAATCCCCAGCGCCTCCAGCACGTCCGCCGACCCGCTGGTCGAAGTCACCTTGCGATTTCCGTGCTTGGCCACGGTCGCTCCCGCCGCCGAGGCCACCAGCGCCGCAGCCGTCGAAATGTTGAAGCTCCCACTGCCATCGCCGCCCGTGCCGCAGGTGTCCACCAGCGTCTCGCGCTCGGCTTCGGTCAGCGGCAAGGTTTGCGACACGGCCCGCAACGCGATGGCGAACCCCGCGACCTCGGCGGCGGTCTCGCCGCGCCCGGTCAGAGCGCCCAACAGATGCGCCAGTTCTATGTCCGACGCATCACCCAGCAGGATGCGATGCATCAGCGCGGCGGCTTCTTCACGCGATAACGTCTCGCGGGCTTCCAAAATTCGCTGCAACTCGGCCTGAATAGACATGTCCTTTGAGCCTACCAAACCTCAGCGGTGAGACCCGCACCTTGGGGACCCTCCCCGAGTTGTCATCTCGACCGAAGTCTTCGCGCACTTTGCGAAGACGCAGTGGAGAGACCCGCATCTCCACCGCAGCACTCAGTCCGCAAACCCGACGATAATCGCCAACCCATCGCGTCTCGCATTGCTCATCGCCACACGCATTCGCTACCATTGAGTGTTCAACGCATCGCAAATGGAGCGCCCATGAAGATTCACGAGTATCAGGCCAAGGAAATCCTGCGCAAATACGGCGTTCCCGTCCCCGCAGGCGAAATGGCGACCACTTTCGAGGAAGCCGACACCGCCGCCAAGCAGCTCTTCTCGGCGGGCAACACGGTCATCGTCGTCAAGGCGCAGATTCACGCCGGAGGCCGCGGCAAAGGCGGCGGCGTCAAGCTCGCTAAAACTATCGCAGAGGCCGACGCAGCCGCCAAGTCGATCCTCGGCATGCAACTCGTCACGCACCAGACCGGCCCGCAAGGCCAGAGAGTCCAGCGCCTCCTCATCGAAGCAGGCTCGGCCATCGACCGCGAACTCTACCTCGGCATCGTCACCGACCGCGACTCGTCCAAGATCGTTTTCATGGCGTCCAAGTCCGGCGGCATGGAGATCGAAGAAGTCGCCGCCAAAGACCCCGACGCTATTTTCAAGGAGTACATCGAGCCCGTCGCCGGCCTGCAGCCCTATCAAGCCCGCAAGCTCGCCTTCAAGCTCGGCCTCCAAGGCGCGCAGATCAACCAAGCCGTCAGCTTCATGCTCGGCCTCTATAAAGCGTTCGTCGAAACCGACTGCTCACTGATGGAGATCAACCCCTTCATCACCACCAGAGACGGCAAGCTGGTTGCGCTCGACTGCAAGATCAACTTCGACGACAACGCCATGTTCCGCCATAAGGACCTCAAGGAACTCCGCGATATGGCGGAGGAAGACCCTCTCGAAGTCGAGGCTTCCAAAGACGCGCTCAACTACATCAAGCTCGACGGCAACATCGCCTGCATGGTCAACGGCGCGGGCCTCGCGATGGCGACCATGGACATCATCCAATACTCGGGCGGCTCCCCCGCCAACTTCCTCGACGTCGGCGGCGGCGCGAATCAGCAGCAGATCGAAGCGGCCTTCGCCATCCTGCTCTCGGACAAAAACGTGAAGGCAATCTTCATCAACATCTTCGGCGGCATCCTGCGTGTCGACGTCCTCGCCGCCGCAGTCGTTGCTGCCGCGAAGAAACTGAATGTAACTCTGCCCATCATCCTCCGCCTCGAAGGCACCAACGTTGAAGAGGGCCGAAAAATCATCGCCGACTCGGGATTGAAAGTGCAAATCGGCGCAACCATGAAAGAAGCCGCCGATTTGGCGGTTGCCGCCGCAAAGGGCTAGCGCTTCACGGCTTACTTTTCATAACTCGTTCTTGTCGTTGCTTTTCTTTCTGTCATTCCCGTAGGGAATCCGCTTTTGTTGTTGTCGTTGCTGTTGCTTCTAGGTAGGTCTGGGCTTCAGCCCAGACATTTGAAGCAGCCACAAAATGGGCTTTAGCCCCTGGGGTACGCCTTCTTCCGCAGCCCCGCAAATCTTAGGAGAGTCAAATGTCCGTCCTGGTCGACAAAAATACCCGCCTGATCGTGCAAGGAATTACCGGGCGCGAAGGCTCTTACCACGCCAAGGGCTGTGCCGACTATGGCACGAACGTCGTCGGCGGCGTCACCCCCGGCAAAGGCGGAACCACTCACGAGGGCTGGCCCGTCTTCAACACCGTCGAAGAAGCCGTCGCCGCCACTGGTGCCAATGCCACCATGATCTTCGTCCCCCCACCCTTCGCCGCCGACGGCATCCTCGAAGCCGTCGCCGCTGGTTTGCCGCTGGTCGTCTGCATCACCGAAGGCATCCCCGTGCTCGACATGGTGAAAGCCTGGGAGATCGTCCGCCGCAGCACGTCGGTGCTCATCGGCCCCAACTGCCCCGGCGTCATCTCCCCCGGCAAAGCCAAGATCGGCATCATGCCGGGTCGCATCCACAAGGAAGGCTCGGTGGGCATCGTCTCGCGCTCCGGCACGCTCACTTACGAAGCCGTCCACCAACTCACGCAGCGCGGCATTGGCCAATCGACCGCCATCGGAATCGGCGGCGACCCCATCGTCGGCACGACGCACATCGACGCCATCCGCATGTTAAACGACGACCCCGACACCGAAGCCATCGTCATGATCGGCGAAATCGGCGGCTCCAACGAAGAGAAGGCCGCCGCCTTCATCAAGGAGCATGTGAAGAAGCCCGTCGTCGGCTTCATCGCCGGCCAAACCGCGCCTCCGGGCCGTCGCATGGGCCACGCCGGCGCCATCATCTCCGGCGGCGAAGGCACAGCCGAAGGCAAGATGGCCGCCATGACCGCCGCCGGAATCCACGTCGTCAAATCCCCCGCCGAAATCGGCGACATGATGGCGCAGGTTCTCGGCAGAGCGTAGATCAAGGCCTTGACGCAAAGGTCGCAAAAGTATCCCGGTTTCGCAACGACACTTTGCGAAACTTAGCTCTCTTCTTCGCGCACTTTGCGTCAAACTTTTGCCCCTACCGCCCCGGCTGACGGCTATAGAACACCCACGCCACTCCAAACATCGCCGCTAGCACAAACGCCAGCTCCGCATGAGACCACTGGCGCAGGCGCACATCTATAGCAGCCCGTCGAAGAACCACCCCAAGCATCGGCCATCCATATCCACGCCGTTCGCCGCATGGAATATTGGACGTGCGACTCGCCGTCTCGCAACATATACTTCCGCTATGCGCCGCAAACCTCTGCTTGCCCTCGCCCTCGCCGCAACCTTCTTCCCGGTCTCCGCCCAAACCATCACCGTCAGCTTCCCCGCCGCGCGTTCCCCGAAGCCGCTCGACGGCCGCCTCCTGCTCCTGCTCTCCAACGACCCCAGCGCCGAGCCAAGATTGCAAATCGACGACACGCCCAAATCCCAAATCGTCTTCGGCACCACCGTCGACGCCTGGCGTCCCGGCTCGCCCCTCACCGTCACTGACGCAGCCAGCGGCTATCCTGTCCGCAAATTGAGCGAGGTCCCGCCCGGCGACTACACCGTGCAAGCCGTCCTCAACATCTACCAGACCTTCCATCGCGGCGACGGCAAGACCATCAAGCTAGCACCCGACCGCGGCGAAGGCCAGCACTGGAACCTCGCCCCCGGAAACCTGATGTCGAAGCCGCGCAAGGTCCACATCGGCCCCGGCTCGCCCGCCATCAGTGTCGAACTAGCGGAAGTCATCCCGCCCATCACCCCCGAGCCCGACACCAAATACATTCGCCACCTCCGCATTCAGTCCGCGCTGCTGACCAGGTTCTGGGGCACGCCGATGTATCTTTCGGCCATTGTGATGGTCCCCCAAGGCTTCGACTCGCACCCCAACGCCCGCTACCCCGAAATGATTTTTGAAGACCATTTCTCCGCCGGCATGATGGACTTCCGCGAGACTCCGCCCGACCCCAACCTCAAGGCCGACTACTCCGACCGCTTCCACCTCGCTGGCTACAACCGCATCCAGCAACAGGAAAGCTACAAGAACTTTGAGGAGTGGATCGCACCCCGCACGCCGCGCTATCTGGTCATCAAGCTCAACCATGCCAACCCCTACTACGACGACAGTTACGCCGTAAACTCCGCCAACCTCGGCCCCTACGGCGACGCCATTGAGACCGAACTGATGCCGGCCATCGAGAAGCAGTTTCGCGGTCTCGGCCAGGGCTGGGCGCGCTTTCTCTACGGCGGCTCGACCGGCGGCTGGGAGTCCATCGCCGTGCAGACGTTCTACCCCGACCACTACAACGGCGCCTTCATCGCCTGCCCCGACCCGGTCGACTTCCACGCCTACATGACCACCGACCTCTATAAACAGGACAACATTTTCTACCTGCCCGGCGCCAACAAGCAGGTCGACCAGCCCGCCATGCGCGACTACCTCGGCCACACGCTGATCAGCGTCCGCGACAACATTGCTTACGAAGCGGCTTTGGGTGATCGAGGCCGATCTGGCGAACAGTTCGACATCTGGCAAGCCGTCTTCTCGCCCGTCGGTAAAGACGGCTACCCCGTCCCCATCTTCGACAAGCAGACTGGTACCATCGACCACAAGACCGCCGAATACTGGCGTCGGCACTACGACCTCAACGCCATCCTCCAGCGCGACTGGCTAAGGGTCGGCCCCAAACTCCAGGGCAAGCTCCACCTCTACGTCGGTTCCGAAGATACCTACTTCCTCAACGACGCGGTCTACCTCATGGAAGACTTCTTGAAGCAAACCGGAACCCCCGGCCACGGCGTCGCATACGACGGTGAAGTCAAATACGGCCCCCGCGCCGAGCACTGCTGGAACGGCGACCCCACCAAGCCCAACGCCTACTCCCGCCTCCACTACAACCAGATGTATCTTCCGCAGATTATGGAGCGCATCGCCAAAACCGCCCCTCCCGGCGCCGACCTTACGAGCTGGCGCTACTGATCCGTTCGATCTGCTGGAAACTCACCCATCGGCTCGCCTTCCGTCGCGTCCGAGGCGAAGCGCAGCACGTGCCCATCGGGGTCGAGCACCTGGATTTCGCGCGATCCCCAGGGATAGTTCGTCGGCCCCTGCCGGATATTTGCCCCGCTGCGACTCCACTCCGCAAAAAGGTTATCCACATCTTCGGCGGCGATCCAGATCCACGTCCCCGTATGTCCCTGCCCGCCTTCGCACAGCATTAGCGTGCATTTGTCGCGTGACACTGATCCAAAGCCACCAAACTGCCAATCAATCTTGAACCCCAGGGCTTTTGTGTAGTACTCATAGCTGGCGGCGATATGTGTGACTCGTAGAATTGGCGTCGCGTGAGCCAGCTTTGCAATTTCTTCGGACATAACACACCTCCTTTGAACGCCTGAATGCCGCTCGGCACTCTCTAGCCATTTACACTAAGACGGCTGCCATCTAGCAAGCAACTATCCATTCAACAGCAGCTATCAGGAGATTATTCGTGTCACAGCGCACTTTCAGCATTATCAAGCCGGACGCCGTCCGCAAAGGCGGCACCGGCGCAATCCTCGCCGCCATCGAGAAGGCCGGATTTAAGCTCATCGCGATCAAACAGATCGCCCTCACAAAGCAACAGGCGGAAGGCTTTTACTACGTCCATGCCGAGCGCGGCTTCTTTGCGGAACTCACCGACTTCATGAGTTCCGGAACTATCTTCCCGATGGTTCTTGAGAAAGACAACGCCATCGCCGACTTCCGCAAGCTGATGGGCGCGACCAACCCCGCGCAGGCCGAAGAAGGAACCATCCGCAAGCAATTCGCCAGCTCCATCGGCGAAAACGCCATTCACGGCTCCGACGCCGAAGATACGGCCGCCTTCGAGATCGGCTACTTCTTCGCAGGCTACGAACTCAAGTAATCGCCCACAAAAACAAAGAGGCGGCCGAGAGCGTTCCTCTCAGCCGCCTTTTAGTTTGATTAACCGGGGCCCAAACGCTTCATCGGCATCCCTGCCGCAAACTTTAGCTCGAATCCAACTGCGAGAATGACTAAGAGAAAAGCTAGGCGGGCAGTTCCAACTGCTCGGAGCCGTGGTCGTCGGTGAAGGGGGAGAAGTGGGTGCGGCAGCGGGCTTCGTAGAGACCGACGGCGCCGACAACGACCAGTTCCTGCGACTGGCCGAGGCGTTGGGTGTGGATGGCGGATTGGCCGCACACCATGCAGACGGCCGAGAGCTTGGTGACTTTGTCGGCGAGCGCCATGAGAGCGGGGACGGGGCCGAACGGCTCGTTGGCGAACGTGGTATCGAGGCCGGCGACGAGGACGCGTTTGCCGAGCGCGACCAACTCCAGCGCCAGAGGGATGATGCTGGGGTCGAGGAACTGGGCTTCGTCGATGCCGACGACTTCAATGTTTTGAAGCTGCGGGAAGAGGTTGGCGCGGAGTTCTTCGACCGTTGCAATGACTTCGGCGTCGTGGGTCTGCGCGCTGTGTGAGGCGATGGCCGTGCGATGGTAGCGGAGGTCGATGTCGGGCTTGTAGCAGGCCACGCGCTGGCGGGCGATGCGGGCGCGCTTGAGGCGTCGGATGAGCTCTTCGGATTTGCCCGAGAACATGGGGCCGGTGATGACTTCGAGGACGCCGGGGGTTTGATTGGGGTGCATGGCTAGGGTCATGATACGAGTGTGAGCGGTGGAAATGAGAGACTGCGATAGGGGATAAAGCGGGCCGATTTGATGTAGGGGATGATGTTGCGTTGGACGTATTACGCGATGCATAATAACAACAGTTATGATTCAGTCGTTCAAAAGTGCTGCGACGCATGAGCTTTTCGTGAACGGCAAACATCGCGATTTCGCCAACATTGCGAGGGTCGCCATTCGAAAACTGGATCGGATTCAAACAGCGGTCTTTTTGGAAGATTTGAGGGACCCGTCAGGGAATAAGCTTGAGGCACTCAAACGCGACAGGTTGGGTCAGTACAGTATTCGAATCAACGGCCAATATCGAATTTGTTTCGAGTGGAAGACAGATGGAGCACATAACGTCGAGATCGTCGATTACCACTGACGACAAAGGAGCAGCACAATGACTATCAAACGACCTGCAACTGGGTGGAAGTTGAAACGAACATCCACCCACCCCGGAGAAATGCTGCGCGAAGAGTTTCTGATACCGCTGGGCATGAGCGCGAATGCATTGGCGATGCGGCTGCATATTGCAGCGCCGCGGCTTCATGCCATTCTGCACGAGAAGCGCGCGGTGACTCCGGATACGGCGATGCGGCTGGCGCGGTGTTTTGGGATGTCGGCGCAGTTTTGGCTTAATTTGCAGTCGATGCACGATCTGAGCAAGGCCCAGCAGGAGTCGGGAGCGAAGGTGGAGCGCGAAGTGGAGCCGCTAAGGATGTCTGCGGCAGCGTGAGCATCGCTCCCATATCCGAGAATCGGGACCGTTCGACAAACTCAGGCCAGGCTGGGCATCCCGCAGTTTGGCGAGTGGAGTATCCTGCTTCTGTCTTATAAGGAGAATGCGATGCGTACTGGATGGCTGGCGGTTGCGGTGTTTGGGTTGGCGGTGGTGGGCGCGCAGGCGCAAAAGCCGGGCGTGGTGAAGGTCGCCATCAAAAATGGGGCGGGCGCGGACGTTGGGTCGGCCACGTTCAAGACCCTCAAGAAGGGCGTGCAGATCAAGATCAAGCTCAAAGACCTGCCGGTTGGCGTTCATGCGGTGCATATCCACCAGAATGCGACGTGTGAGGGGCCGGACTTCAAGACAGCGGGGGCGCACTTCAATCCCGATGGCAAGATGCATGGCTTCGACAACCCGGCGGGCCACCACAATGGCGATTTTCCGGGCGATGTGACGGTGGAAGAGAATCATCGCGGCGAGGCGACGTTTGTCCTGAAGACGGTGACGTTGGACAAAAGTGCGCCGAACTCGGTGTTTGCCAATGGCGGGACGTCGCTGGTGGTGCATGAGAAGGCCGACGACGAGAAGACCGATCCCAGCGGGGCTTCGGGGAACCGGATTGCTTGCGGCGTGATTCAGTAGGGTTTTGTGGCGGTCCTAAATGCAGATTCCTTTGCTGCGCTACGGAATGACAGAAAGAAAAGCCCTGAATGACAGAAAGAAAAGCTGCGGAATGATAAAAAGAAAAACAAGAGCCAAAGCCGCATGGGGAACCGCGTAGGTGCTTTTTGCGTATGGATTCAGATGGGCTCGGCGACCATTTCGGCAGTACTGGCAGGTCGGAGCGGTATGTGGAACGATCATGCTGCTGGAAGTTCAGCGGGCCGAATTTCGGAAAGCAGGGCGCAGGCGGCGGTGATAGAGCGAGGGCCGGGTTTCGAGCGCGGACTGGTGCCGGTTTCGACTGGGCAGACGGGATCTCCGCATCCGTTGGGTTTTGAACCGCCAAAAGGGGAACGGACCAGCTTGGCCCGCTTGACTCCGGAGCGGGCCGCCGCAGCTGCGGAGCAGAAGGTGATGGCCGCGTTGGCGGCCCGGTGCGTGGCCGGCGATGGCGAGGCGTGGGAAGAACTGGCGCGGACGCAGCACCGCCGGATTTATGCGATTTGCTATCGGTTTACCGGGTCTGCCAGCGAAGCCGAAGACCTGACACAGGACGTTTTCATCAAGGTTTTTCGCAACATCGGCAACTTCGACCCTGCTAAGGGCGGCTTCAACACCTGGCTAACCACGCTGTCGCGCAATATGCTGGTGGACAACTACCGTAAGGCGCGGATGGACCGCGTGACCGACTCGCTGAATGAGACAATGGCGGGCGA
>JBBRCA010000029.1:0-24268 GCA_038205325.1 Terriglobales bacterium
GCTTGTGTTGCTTGCCGCCCTTGGCCGTCGCCAACGCGACAGGCGCCAACAGAAACGACCCAAATCCACAGGTCACATGCACCACCAGCAATGTCTTCATCCAAACCGGATCGCCTGTCATTGTCCCGTTCCTTCCGCCATCTGTTGTGCCGCGCCGGACGCGGAATTGCGTCCTATCATCGTTCCTGCCGGTCCATCTTCAACCGCGCTTGTTGGCTTCTCGGTAAGGGCCTCCAACGCGCCGATCGCCTCTTCGCACCATCGCAGCATGGCTTCGGCGTACAGAATCCCGTGACGCAGCGTGAGCAGAAAATAGGGCAGCGATGGGTTGTCCCGTTGCGCAACCGGAAGGCGCGCCTCGAGCGCGCGATAGCGCTCCAGATCTACGCGCAGCAACGTCTGCTCCTCGCGCACATGGGCTATCGTCGCCCCATCCGGCGCCTCGATCGCGAAAAATAGTTTCAGCAAAAGTTCGTTGCGCATCACCTGCCGTTCGCAACGCAGCCCCAGCCAGGTTTGCAGCTGGTCCCATCCTTTTTGCGTCAGCCGATAGACGATGCTCTTGCGCGATCCCCCATTCCCCGGAAGCCCGCGACGGGACGCCTCAGCACGAGTCCCATCGCCCTGTGGTGGCACGATCTCGACCAGGCCATCTTCCGCCATTCGCCTCAAAGCCGGATAAATCTGTCCAAAACTCTCTTGCCAAAAGTTGCCAATCGTTCGGCAGATCGAAATCTGCAGTTCATAGCCGGACATAGGCCTGAGACTCAACATCCCCAACAGCGATTCCACGGTCGTAGAGCGGGCCTTCCCGCGCGGCCGCATCTCGACATCGAGACCTCCGCCTTCACCCGTAGGGACTTTGAACATATCTGGAAGATACATATCTACCAGATAGCTGTCAAGCTGAATGCTAAAATTATTTTGTGCCGGGTCCTACGCGACGCGATCCCGCCAACCCCGCCAGGTCCGGAAGGAAGCAACGGTAACGGGCCACCGCGGGCGCAGTGGGGAAACCCGGTACACTAAAATCCTCAAAAAGCTACCCCAGACACTGTAAAAGCCGCATTATGGGCCTCAGAATCCACCCTATTAGGGCGTCAAAATCCCCACTGGCCCCACCTTCTTCCGCATCAGAAAATATGCCAGCAACACGGCCGCCCCCACCCCACCCACCACCGCCTCGGTCCCCGACAAGCCCCGCGCGCCCCACCTGCTCCCACCCCAACCATCCAGCGCGATCATGTACAGCACCGGCACATTTCCCAGCGAATTTATGATCGAGTACCTCCCGCTGCCGCTCTTGCCCGAGTCCCCCAGAAACTCCAGCACCACCGCCGTAAACAACGCGTAACACGTCCCTACCGTGAACAGATACAGTGTCACCCCGAGGTAGTACGTCGCCGGACGCAGCGGCCCCAGCCACAGCACGCCCAGCAACGCGGCGTTCACCAGCCCAGCCGTCAGATAGGCTACCGCCGCCCGAATCCGCGCCGGTATCACCGTCGCTGCGAGCGTTCCCGCAGCCAACAACAAGGCCCCACCGAATCCATTCATCCAGGCCACGCTGTCGCCATTGACGCCATAATCCTTCGCCACCCCGGTCAACAGTCCAATCGCCGCGCCGCTGGCCATCGGAAACAGCATCACCAGGGTGTACGGCACGGCCTCCCAGCGCAGGAACGTTGCCTTGAACTCCCTCCAGGTCCTCCGCGCCGACTCTCCAACCGTGCTCTCGGCAATCGCCTCCTGCTGCGGGGCCATCAGTGCAAACAGCGCAGGCACCGCGATCAATGCTCCCGCCATCACTCCCAGCGTGCCGCGGCCCACCCTGGAACTCATCCAAATCAGCACCGACACGGCCACCGCCCCGAACGCCAGGGAACCGCACTGATAGAAACTTCCCGCCACCCTCTTCGACCGCTCGATCTTGAGCGCGCCCATCATCCCGCCACAACTCGACACCACCAACTGGCTGCAACAAGCGCTCATAAACATCAGCGCCAAGGAACGCGTCGAGGTCAGGCTCTGTTCACGAAACGCAATCATCATCAGCGCAGCCGAAGTCAGCGCCCCCACCAGCAGCCATGTCCTCCGCCGCATCAGGAAATCCGTAATCGGGCTCCACAAAAAGTACAGACTGGTCGGCAATGCCAGTAGCGCCACAACGTGCGATCGCTCCGCGCTCCCGATTCCCTGTTGACTGAGCAGAAACGCCAGCACGCCGCCCTGAATCACGCCGTTCGCCACGACCGCCGACGGCGCAATCAGCAACCCGAACAACCACGGCCTCTCGGCCTTCGCAGCGACGCCTGCTTGCAGCTTCCCCCCGTTCACCGCCAACTCGCTCTCACGCATCCACAAAACCTACCACGCCACAAGTACGGAGTGATCGCCGCACACGCTTTTACTTTTCTTTCTGTCATTCCCGAAGGGAATCTGCTTTTGCTCCCGGCGACACTCCTCGCGCATCCAACCTCCACGCCTCCACCGGGGGCCGCACCGACCCATGGCCGCAGCCGCTCAATCCTTGCCAGGCACCGCTACAGGCACCGAATCCGAAAGTCCCCACGCCCTCACCCACGGCATCAACCCGTGGCTGATCGCCGCCGCAGTCATGCTCGCCACCTTCATGGAGGTGCTCGATACTTCCATCGCTTCGGTCGCGCTGCCCTACATCGCCGGCTCGCTCTCGGCCACCAACGAAGAAGCCACCTGGGTCCTGACCAGCTACCTGGTCGCCAACGCCATCGTCCTCCCGGCCTCCAACTGGTTCTCGCTGCGCTTCGGCCGCAAGCGCTTCTTGATGAGCTGCGTGGCCATCTTCACTGTCTCCAGCTTCGCCTGCGGAGCGGCCTGGTCGCTCCCGGTCATCCTCATCGCCCGCGTCATTCAGGGCGCGGGCGGCGGTGCGCTGCAACCGTTGTCGCAAACCATTCTCCTCGAAAGCTTCCCGCCCGCCAAGCGCGGGATTGCGATGGCCGTCTTCGCGTTCGGCATCGTCGTCGCTCCCATCCTCGGCCCCACCCTCGGCGGCTGGCTCACCGACACCTACTCCTGGCGCTACGCCTTCTACATCAACATCCCCATCGGCCTCGCCGCGCTCTACATGATCAACCGCTTCATCGTCGATCCGCCATTCATCAGAAACGCAAAGGTCCCGAAGTTCGACAACATCGGCTTCGGCTGCCTGGTCGTCTGGACGGGCGGCTTGCAAATCGTGCTCGACAAGGGCCAGGAAGTCGACTGGTTCGGTGCCGTCTGGGTGCGTTGGACAGTCCTGGCAGCGACCATCGCCTTCATCTGGTTTCTACGCCAGTCGTGGTACTGCAAAGATCCGCTGGTCAACCTGCGCGTGCTCAAAGACCGCAACTTCCTGCTCGGCACCACGCTCATCTTTCTCTTCGGCATCGGCATCTACTCCACCATCGCCGTGCTTCCGCTCTTCTACCAGGAGCTGCTCGGCTACACCGCCTTCACCGCCGGTCTGGTGGTCGCGCCGCGCGGCCTGGGAGCCATCTGCGGAATGCCCGTCATCGCCTGGCTCTCCAACAAACTAGACCCGCGCTATCTGCTGACCTTCGGCTTCCTCACCTTCGGCATCACCACGCTTTACTTCGGTTCGATCACGCTCGACGTCTCGCCGACCACGCTCTTTCTGCCGATCCTCATCACCGGTTTCGGCCTCAGCTTCGTCTTCGTCCCCATCACCACGGCGGCCTATGCGTCGCTCAAGAAAGAGCAAATCGGTAACGCCAGCGGCATCTTCAACCTGATGCGCAACGTGGGCGGCTCGATCGGAATCTCCACCGCCACAACGCTGCTCACGCGCCGCGCCGCCGCTCATCAGAACGAAATCGCCAACCACGTTCCCCAGTCCGGGCAGGCGTTTGAAAATTCCATCCGCAACACCCAGGGCGCGCTCGCCAACCACTTCGGGACCGCCAACACGCTGCATCCGGCCCAGGCCAACCTCTATCGTGAACTCGGCCGTCAAGCGTCCCACTGGGCTTTTATCGATGTCTTCCGCTGGCTCTCGCTGCTGTGTTTCTTCTGCATCGTCATCGTCTGGTTCTTCAAGAAAGTGAAGCCCGGCAAAGCCCCTGAGGGTGCACACTAGGTTGCTGTCGTCGTTGCTTTTTCGTCTCACCCACCACCACAGCCATCTTGCCGATCAAATCAAAACACTCGCACGTGAATGCCATTCACTTCTCTCCTGCACCAGCCCTTAGATGTTCGGCGAAATGTGTCGCAAAATCTCCTCCACCACCTCATCGGGTGCCCGGTCGTTCAGCACGCAAAGCGCATCTTCGGGGGGATCAAGCGTCGCAAGTTGGCTGTCGAACAGCTTCGCACTCATGTACTCATGCTGCCGCGCGGCCAGCCGTGAGGCGATCAACTCCCGCGCTCCGTCCAGCATCACAAACACTACCGAACCCTGCGGCAGGCCGTTCGCCAACGTCGTCCGATACTTTTCCTTCAGCGCCGAGCACGCCAGCACGCCGCCTTCGCCGCTCTCCTGCCAACCGCGCAAAACGCGGTTCAATTCTTCCAGCCAGGGCAGCCGATCGTCGTCATTCAGAGCTTCGCCCCTAGCCATCTTCTGCTTGTTGACGAGCGGGTGATAGTCGTCCGCGTCCGCGAATACCGTTCCCGTGCGTTCGGCAAGCAGGGTCCCAATAGTCGTTTTGCCCGATCCGCTGACGCCCATCAAAACCACGATCATCATCCCTCACTCACCCAAACTGGAAACCGGTAACTCGAAACTGTAACCGAGCCCAGCCTGCCAATAAATGGACCTCCGTTTTGCATGGTGACGTGTTTATCGACCGTGAGATTAAACTCATGGCGCTGCAATTTATGCCGAGGCCCGCAATGCCCCGCAACTAAACTTACCATCTTGACATCTTGATGCCCCGTTTGAGAGCATCATGATGTGCGGACAACTCTAACCCTCGATGACGATGTCGCCAACCTGCTGCGGAAAGAAGTCCGCCGCGCGGGCGAGCCAATGAAGCAAACCGTAAACCGTGTACTGCGTATGGGTCTCGCTCAGACTTCGGTTCCTCATAAGCCAAAGCCATTCAAAGTCCGGCCCTACAAGCTCAACTTCCCCCCCGAGTGGACCTCCGGCTCCGTGCAGGAGTTGATCGAGATGGTGGAAGGCCCGTCCGTCCGTTGATCGCGCCCGATACCAACCTGCTTCTGTACGCCTACAACGAATTGTCTCCGCACCACCGTCAGGCCACAAAGTATTTAGAGGGCATACTCTCGGCTTCCGAGCCAGTGGGTTTTGTGCTTCCGGTCATTCACTCTTTCGTTCGTCTCATCACCAATCCTGCGATCTCGGGCAAAGCCGTCCCGCTGGCCCACGCGCTCGGCCATGTAGATGAATGGCTGGCCTTTCCCCACGTTCGCCTGCTTTATCCCGGCGACCGCCACTGGGATTATGTAAAGCGTCTGATAAAAGAGGGTCATGCGACGGGCAACCTGGTCCCCGACGCAGTGATAGCAGCTATCGCTCTCGAATATGGTGCCGTGATCCACACCAATGACCGCGACTTCGCACGCTTCACAAGCATCCGCTGGCATAATCCCCTGAAGCCCTGAACGATAACTTGGAAGCCTCCCGCACCAGCCCCACCGTCAATTCCTGCTCCAACTAAAACGCATCATCCTTACGACTGCGTTCAACCTTCCGCAACTCCATCTCTGGGAACTCCGAAGTTCGACGCCCCCCACCGGCCCCTGCATCTACTCTCGCTCCACCGCCAGCGCCACCGAATTCCCGCCTCCCAGGCAGAGCGCCGCCACACCCTTCTTCGCGTCTCTCCGCTGCATTTCGTGTAGCAGCGTCACGAGCACTCTTGCACCACTCGCGCCAATCGGATGCCCAATCGCGACCGCGCCGCCATTCACATTCACCCGCTCCAGCCCCAGACCCAACTCCTTCGTTACGCCCAGCGCCTGCACCGCGAACGCCTCGTTGAGTTCAAACAAATCCACATCGGAAAGCGACCACTTCGCGCGCTCCAGCACCTTCTTGATCCCCGTCACAGGAGCCAGCATCACCCACTTCGGTGCGACCCCGCTCGTCGCCTGCGCCCGGATCGTCGCCAACACCTTCAGCCCCAACTCGCGCGCCTTGTCCGCCGACATCACCACCACCGCTGCCGCCGCATCGTTCACTCCCGGCGCATTTCCCGCCGTGACCGTCCCACCCTCTTTCTTGAACGCCGGCTTCAACGCCGCGAGCGCCTCGATCGTCGAGTCCTCGCGCACACTCTCATCGCGCGTCACCATTACCGACCCCTTGCGACCCTTCACTTCAACCGGCACCACCTCCGCGTCGAAGCGGCCATCCCTCCAAGCCGCCGCGGCCTTGCGATGCGACTCCAACGCATACGCGTCCTGCTGCTCGCGCGTGATCGAATGCTTTTCCGCGACCAATTCACCCGTCATGCCCATGTGAAAGTCCTCGCACGCGCACCACAATCCGTCCTGCACCATCGAGTCCACCACCTTGCCGTCGCCCATGCGATACCCCTTGCGCCCGCCCGGCAACAAATACGGCGCATTCGACATCGACTCCATCCCACCTGCGACCGCAATCTCAGCTTCGCCATGCGCGATGGCCTGCGCCGCCAGCGCGACCGCCTTCAACCCCGACCCACACACCATGTTGATCGTCAGCGCGCTCACCGTGTCCGCGAGCCCCCCGCGCAGCGCCGCCTGCCGCGCCGGATTCTGCCCCAACCCCGCTGGCAGCACGCAACCCATAATGCATTCGTCGACGCTCGCAGCCGCGATTCCAGCGCGCTCGACCGCCGCGCGCACGGCAATCGCGCCCAACTCCACCGCAGTCAACTCCGACAGCGCGCCCTGAAATTTCCCGACCGGCGTCCGCACCGCACTCACTATCACAACATCGCGCATCGTCATCTTCTCCTCAATCCACATGCACACTCGGCGCACATCGATTCACTCTCGCAAGCCAACACTGTAGTATACGTCCGGCCCACAACGCCCTGCTTGCAGATGAAAACCCCCTCCCGCGAACTTCTCAAAACATGGCGGGCGACGCGCCGACCTGCTCGCGGTTTCCAGATGTCAACTTTGACACGGCGACCCATACTGAAAAAATAGCGCGTCGCATTGCAATTTTTCTCTTGACTCTGTGTCGCGAGAAAACTATACCTTCGTTAGTTGCTTCGCACGGTGTAAGCAACGTCGATGGTCAACATCGATTGGGAGCGCAGGCAAACGCAACCAGGCAAAGCAGTACATACCCAAGGCAACACACTCGGGGAGCGCACACAAGGCGCTCCCCGAGGTGTTTTTCGCCCAATGTTCATGCGCCTTCTGTCGCACCCTCAACGCGCGTTATCCTACACAGCATGACCCGCCGCCGTTGGATCGCCGACACCGCAAACGAAAACACAGCATCGCTCACCGGCGATCAGGCCGTCCATCTCGCTCGCGTGCTGCGTGCGGAGCCCGGACAAATTTTCGACGTCGTGGCCAACGGTTTCCTCCACCGTGCCGAAATCCTCACCGTCTCCAGCCATGAGGTCGTCTTCGCCCTGCACGAAGAACTCGAAGCCGAAGCCGCGCTTCCCGTCCATCTGCTGCTCGCTGTTTTCAAGTTCGACCGTCTCGAATGGGGCATCGAGAAAGCGACCGAACTCGGCGCCGCCCGCATCACGCCGGTGCTTGCGCGCCGCACCGAAAAGCATCTTGCTCAAGCGGCCGCGAAGCGCGTCGAGCGTTGGCGTCGCATCGTTCTGGAAGCCGCGCAGCAGTCGCGCCGCAGCGATGTGCCCCAGGTTGACGACCCGCTCGCACTCAACGCCGCGCTCCAACTCGTCACCGCGCCCACAAAAATCCTGCTCGCCGAAACCGAACGGCACGACACCATCGCCACCGTGCTCGATGCGCGCAACGATCAAGACACGGCCCTCGCCATCGGCCCTGAAGGCGGTTGGGCCCCGGAAGAAATGCAGATCTTTACCGATCACGGCTGGCAACACGTGACCCTCGGCCCGCGCATCCTCCGCGCCGAAACCGCCGCCATCGCCGCTCTCTCCATCTGCTCCGCGCTGCTCTAAAGTCTAAAGCGCGTCTCCCATGAGCGTTACACCATCGCTTCCAGGTAACCCAATGCTTCAGCCTCGGGTCTCACACGCCTGCGAAAATCCGGGCTTCAGCCTCTGGCGTTTGCTTTCTTCTGTATCGGAAAACAGAAAAGCGATCGTCAACGACCCGATCGCCTTTGTCTTCTGTTCCCCGTTGCAGTCTCAGTTAAAGATGTCCTTCATCTTGCTGAACAACCCCCGCGACGTCGGAGCATTTTCCACCGTCAACGTCTCAGCAAGCTGCCTCATCAACTCCTTCTGCTGTTTGTTCAGCTTCGGAGGAGTCTGCACTCGAACCTCGACGATCAGGTCACCCTTGCCATGCTGGTTCAGGTGCGGAACACCCTTGCCGCGCAGCTTGAACTCGCGTCCGCTCTGCGTACCCTCGGGAACCTTCAACGTCTCCGTCCCTTCGAGCGTCGCAATCTCAAGCTCCGTGCCCAGCGCTGCCTGCGGAAAGCTCACCGGAATCACGCAATGAAGATCATCGCCATCGCGTTCGAAAAACTTATGTGTCTTCACTTCAAGCACGACGTAGAAGTCACCGGCAGGTCCGCCGAACTTTCCAGCATCGCCTTCGCCGCTGTAGCGAATGCGGGTGTTGTCCTCAACGCCCGCCGGCACCTTCACCACGATCTTGTGCTCGCGCTGCATACGCGCCTCGCCGTGGCAGGTAGGGCAAGGCGTGCGGATGATGCTGCCTGTTCCGCTGCACACCGGGCACGTCCGCGCGACCGAGAAGAACCCTTGCTGCGAACGGATCTGCCCGCGCCCACCGCACTGCTGGCAAGTCTCCGGCTGCTTACCCTTTTCCGAGCCCGTGCCCGCGCAATCGTCGCACGTCTCCGCACGGCGAATCGTTATTTCCTGTTCCTTGCCGAACACAGCTTCTTCAAACTCAAGCGCCATCTCGTACTTTAAATCGCGCCCTCTCTGCGCGCGCGATGCACGCCGCTGACCCCCCATGTTGAACATCTCACCAAACAGATCGCCAAAGATGTCGCCAAGATCGCCTTGCGCCTGAAACGGATTGCCGCCTCCGAAACCACCCGCGCCACTCACGCCCGCATGCCCATACCGGTCGTACGCCGCGCGTTTGTCTGCGTCGCTCAGCACTTGATAGGCCTCGCTGCACACCTTGAAGCGCTCTTCCGCCGCCGGATTGTTCGGGTTCCGGTCCGGATGAAACTCCATCGCCAGCTTGCGATACGCCGCTTTGAGCTCGCCATCGTCGGCAGTCCGCTCCACACCCAGGACTTCGTAGTAGTCCATCTTCATCGTTGCCGTCGCCATCCCGACTCCCTTGGTTGTCGCCCCAACACTTCTTGGTTGTCGCCCCAACACTTCTTGGTTGTCATCCCCGAAGGGGATCTGCTTCTGTCTTTCTTTCTGTCATCCCCGAAGGGGATCTGCTTCTGCACTCTTCCCGCTTACTCATTCACCTGCGCCGGATTAACCGCAATCCGCACCAGCGCCGGCCGCAGAAGTTTGTCCCGCAGTTTATAGCCGCGGCGAATTTCTTCCAACACCTGATGGTCAGGATGCTCCACCGTTTCGATGCTGCCCAGCGCCTCATGGATTCGCGGATCGAACGGCGCCCCTACCGACTCCACCGCCTGCACATTCAATCCGCGCAAAGCATCTTCCATCTGCTTCAAAATCAGTTCGACGCCCGCACGCAGTTGGTCAGCCGATCCGTCCGCCTTCAGCGCAAGCTGAAAATTATCCATCACGCTCAGAAACGGTTCGACGGCGCTCTGCACAGCGTGTTCGCGCGCGTCCTGGCGCTCTTTCACCGCGCGCTTGCGTGCATTGTCGAACTCCGCCTGCAGCCGCCCCAAACGGTCTTTCAACTGGTCATTGGCCGCGCGCAACGGCTCGACCTCAATCTGAATCCCATCCTCAACCGCAGGCTGCGCTTGCTCAGCCCCGGGTTCCAAATCAACCTGCGAAGTTTCGTCTACAACATCGTTGTGCATCGTTTCCGTGTCCATACTTTTCTCTCCATCCTGGCCCATTTGCGCCCGACGTGTAAAACTGTCGCGTAACCGTGTCATCCTTACCCGCCCTTCGCCGTCATCGTGACCTGTGCTTCGTTGTTGCCTATCTTTCGCCGTCATCCTGAGCGCAGAAGAACCCCCGTCTTTTGGTTGCGCCACCGCCAAACCTCATCTTGAATCGTTCATGCGGTCGAAGACCTGTGCCACATAACTCACCGCGTTCATCGTGTTCTCGTAATGCATGCGCTTGGACCCAATAACGCCGACCGTCCCCAACGTCTCGCCGCCCACACGCGCAGGCGCTGCGATCAACACCAGCCCCGCCATTTCCGGCGCATGTTCTTCCAACTCAAACACCACGCGCACCGAATCCTGCTTCGAGTCGATGTACGCGTTTAACAACTCCACTAACCGCTGTTTCTCTTCTAACGCCGACAGCATCTCCCGCAACCGCTCGCGGTCTTCCGGCAAGCCCACCAAATTCGCGACGCCTTCCACATACACCGTCTGCGCCACGCGGGCCTCATCGGGAACGGTGCGCGCCCAAAGCTGCTGCACGCCTTCAATCAACCTCTGATACTCATTGCGTTCGCGCTCGATGCGTTCGGCCAACTCTGCGCGCACGCGCTCGACATTCCATCCTCGAAAATTCTCATTCAAAAAATTCGCCGCAGTTTCAAGCTCCAGCAGCGAAAGGTCGCGGTCGAGCGCCAGCACCCTGTCTCGCACCATGCCACTGCGCGTCACCAACACGGCCAGCACGCGACGCTCCGCAAGCCGGCTGAAATGCACATGCTCCAACAAGTCCGCGCCCGCAACCGCGCCAATCGCCACACCCACGCCGCTCGAAAGCATCGCCAACACGTGCGACGTGCGCTCCAGCAAAGCCTGCGTGCCGGCCACTCCGGCAAATCCCGAATCAATCTGCGAATGCACCTCTGCGCGCGAAAGCCCCGGCAGCCGCGTCCCCATTGCCTGAATCCCAGCCCCGCCGCTCAACTGCTCCACATACATCCGAAACGCGCGCGCCGAAGGAACCCGTCCCGCGGAAGTGTGCGGCTGCTCCAGCAATCCCGCATCGGCAAGTTCGGCCATCTCATTGCGAATCGTCGCCGCGCTCATCGCATTGCCGTCCACCTGCGCGCGCGCCAGAGTTCCGGAGCCGACAGGTTCGCCAGTAGCGATGTAGCTCTCCACAATCGCCATCAAAATTGCCCGCTGCCGCGCCGTCACTCGAACGTCCATCGCCCCTCCTTCCCATCAACCCAACGCATTACTTTGCGAAACTTCGCGTTCTTAACTTCGCGCGCTTTGCGTCAAGGCTCTTGCTCCTACGTAATCTCCAGCACGTCGCTACTCTTCGCCCCAAGTTCCATCGACCGCTGCTCAACTCTCTTCGCAATCGCTGCAAACTCCTGCGCACGCCTGGAGTCGTTCCCCAACGCCGCTGGCAGACCTCGATCACCCCCCTCGCGCACCTTCGGATCCAGATCGATAGCCCCCAAAAACTCCAGCCCAAACTGCTTCGCCGTCTGCTCCGTGCCACCGGCGCCAAACACGTCGATCACCTCTCCCGACGGCAACGTCATCTGCGACATATTCTCGATCATGCCGATCACATCGACGTTCACCTGATGAAACATCTCCAACGCCTTGCGCGCGTCCTGCAACGCCACGCTCGACCCCGTCGACACGACGACCGCGCCCGTCAGCGGAACAGTTTGCACCAGCGAAATCACGACATCGCCCGTCCCCGGCGGCAAGTCCACGATCAGAAAATCAAGCACACCCCACTCCACCTGCTGCAAGAACTGGCGAATGATCTGGTGCAACATCGGCCCGCGCATCACCATCGGTTTGTCGCCCGGCGAAATCAGCCCCACAGAAATAAACTTCACGCCATGCGCCAGCAGCGGCTCAATGCGATTCTCTCCAACGATATTCGGCTGCCGCGACATGCCCATCATGGTCGGCACATTCGGCCCATAGATATCAGCGTCAATCAACCCCACGCGATGCCCCAGCTTCACCAGGCTCACCGCCAGATTCACGGCGACGGTCGTCTTCCCAACGCCGCCCTTACCGCTCCCCACCGCGACCACATACTGCACACCCGGCAGCGCCTGCGGCCCTTGCGGCATTCCCTGTCCACCCTGTCCCATCAACTACTCCGTTCAACTAGATTTTTGCTTTTGTCGTTTGGCTTCAGGAAAACCGCATGCCTAATACCCAACTGTCCCAAGCTTCGCCATCGCCTCATATGCAAATTGAACGATGAGCCCTAAGAGCGTAAGCAACATCCCGCCTAGGTTCCGATCAATTTTCCCGTGTTTGATACTAATGAACAGGTTCGCTCCGGCAAGCAAACAAAACACCCACGGTATGGCAATGTCGAATTTAAGGCTAAACCCGTGACCGAAGGCCGCAATCCACGCCGACCGAAGAGGAACGAGGGAAATCAGCAGAAAGAAGAGAAAAAGCCCTGCCCAGATGCTAAGCGGGACAACCCAAACTTGCTTATCAGTCTCGTTTTCCATCGCAGGCTCCTGACTACCGTTCTTGCTCATACGTGCCACTCCGGCGGCGACAGCGCCCGAAGTTCCTTCTTCCGCTGCGTCTCACCCGCCCGCATCTCGCGACGCCGCAGCGCATCGTCGAACCGTCGCTTCTGGTGCCCCGTCTCCGGAATCACCTGCGGAACTTCGATCCGCTGCCCATGAACATCCATCGCTACAAACGTCAAATACGCCGAAGAAACGTGCCGCAGTTTTTGCGCTCGCACATCCTCGACCATCGCCCGCACGCCGATTTCCATCGAAGTCCTGAACGCTCGATTCACGCTGGCCTTCAAAATCAGCAACTCGCCCACCCGCACCGGCGCCACAAAATCCAAGTGGTCCATCGAGGCCGTAACGACATAAGCGCGTGAGTGACGGCTAGCGGCCATGGCGCCCACCAGGTCGATAAACTGCATCAACCGCCCTCCAAAAAGCGTCCCCAGCGCGTTCGAGTCCGCCGGAAAAATCGCCTCGGTCCGTTCCGACTGCGACTCCGAAACCCGCCGCCCCTGCAACTCATTACCCATCCTTCCATTCTAAATGGCGACTCTAATTGTCTCCTTAAATGAATTGTCATCCTGAGCGCAGCGAAGGACCTGCTGTTGCTGTTGCTTGTTCTTCGCCGTCATCCTGACACTGACCCTGAACGCAGTGAAGGGGAAGGGGAAGGACCCCGTATTTCGCACGGCACGAACGCACGAGCTACGCTTTTGCCTTTGCTCTTGCTTTTCTTTCTGTCATTCCCGCAGGGAACCTGCTTTGCCTTTCCCGCCAATCCCCTGCATCCTAAAACCATGGACAAAATCGCCGCGCTCACCGAAATCCTCACCCAAAACCCCACCGACGCCTTCGCTCGCTACGCCCTCGCAATGGCCTTCTCCGCCGAGGGCCGCGAAGCCGAAGCCCTCGCCGAGTTCGACCGCATCATCGAGCACACACCCGACTACGTCCCCGCCTACCAGATGTCCGCCCAACAACTCCTCAAAGCCAACCACCCCGACGCCGCCCGCACGCGCCTCGAAGCGGGCCTCGAAGCCGCCGCTCGCAGTAGCAACACCCACGCCGCCAGCGAAATGCAAGCCATGCTCGACGACCTCGGTTGAAACCTGTGTCTTTCTTGGAGTTCTCTGATGCGAATTTCCGATGACATCTTGAAATGCGTTGGCTTTGTCAGTACGGGAGAGGATATTTGCAATTATCGCGGGACCGCCTTTATCGTTTCGGTTCCGCATGACGAAGAAAGCGGCTGCCTGCACCTTGTTACCGCAAAACATGTGGCGTTAGCCATTCCACCTGGAGAAGCGTGCATTGCAGTAAACGCAAAGGACGGCTCACCACGGTGGATGAAGGCGGGAAATACGCCTTGGTTTTATCACCCAACAGATAACACTGTAGACGTCGCGGTATTACCTATGGCATCAGGCATGATCCATGCCTATGATGTTCTACACATCCCCATCCAGATGTTCGCCACGAAAGAAGTCATTGCTCAAGAAAAGATTGGGTTAGGCGACGAAGTCATAAGCGTTGGCCTGTTTCGTCCATTTCCTGGCTCTTCGGAAGTGTTGGAACCTATCGTCCGAGTAGGCAACATTGCGATGATGCCTAAGACAAGAATTCCCAACGACGTGTTTGGCAGCGTCGAAGCCTATCTAGTCGAAGGGCGCTCACTGGGGGGACTGAGCGGTTCCCCAGTTTTCGTAAGGAGCACCGTCAATATGCCGGGACTGAATCACCTCGGAGAACCATCACAAATATCAGGGCTCGGCCGAATACGATTGCTCGGACTTATCCACGGGCATTGGGATGCCCCTCCGGATTTCTCGGAACCAACTAAGCCGGTGAATATGGGAGTTTCCATCATCGTCCCAGCAGAGAAGATTCGCGAAGTACTCTATAGTCCGGAAATTTGCGCGATACGCGAACAAGCCTTCACTCGTTGGCAGTCCGATCCTTCCGGTTGATTGTGAGCACACGGAATCCACCCCACCCACCCCGACATCTATACTTCTACCTATGTCGTCGAACCCGCTTCCGCGTACCCTGGGCCAACTCCGCAACTCCGCATTCACCCCCGAGCGCGTCTCGCGCTCCGTCAAGGACGAGCTTCGCGACAACCTCATCGTCCGCCTCCGCGAGGCCGCCTCCAGCGGATCGAAGCCCAGCGCCCCGCTCTTCCCCGGCATCGTCGGCTTCGACGACACGGTCATCCCGCAGGTGGTCAACGCAGTGCTGTCGCGCCACAACTTCATCCTGCTCGGCCTGCGCGGCCAGGCCAAATCGCGCCTCCTGCGCGCGCTCACCACGCTGCTCGACCCACAATCCCCCTACGTCGCCGGCTCCGAACTGCGCGACAACCCCTACGCCCCACTCTCGAAATACTCTCGCGACCTCATCGCCGAGAAGGGCGACGACACCCCCATCGCCTGGATGACCCCCATCGAGCGCTACGTCGAAAAGCTGGCAACCCCCGACGTCACCGTCGCCGACCTCATCGGCGACGTCGACCCCATCAAAGCCGCGCGCTCCGGCCACCAACTCGGCTCCGAACTCACCATCCACTACGGCTTGCTCCCCCGCGCCAACCGCGGCATCTTCGCCATCAACGAACTCCCCGATCTCGCCGGCAAAATTCAAGTCGCGCTGTTCAACATCATGCAGGAAGGCGACGTGCAGATTAAGGGCTACCCCGTGCGCCTCGAACTCGACGTCGCCATCGTCTTCTCCGCCAACCCGGAGGACTACACCGCGCGCGGCAAAATCGTCACGCCGTTGAAAGATCGCATCGGCTCCGAAATCCGCACGCACTACCCGGAATCGGTCGACGAAGCCATCTCGATCACCGAGCAGGAAGCCTGGACCGCCCGCACCTACGAGCCGCACAACAACGCCATCCAAAGCATCGAGATCCCGCACTACATCCGCCAGATCGTCGAGCAGATCGCCTTCGTCGCCCGCGACGACAAGAAAGTCGACAAGCGCAGCGGCGTCTCGCAGCGCCTGCCCATCAGCACAATGGAGCTCGTCGTCTCAAACGCGGAAAGACGCGCCCTGCTGCACGGCGAAAGCCTTGTCGTTCCCCGCGTCGGTGACATCTTCGCCGCGCTGCCCGGCATCACCGGCAAGATCGAACTCGAGTATGAAGGCGAAATGCGCGGCTCCGACACCGTCATCCGCGAACTCATCAGGTCGTCCGTCGCGCAGGTCTTCGACGGCACCTTCGCCGCCACCAACACGCAACAGATCGAGCAATGGTTCAACCTTGGCGGCGCCGTCGAGCTCAATGACAAGCAGCCTTCCGCCACCGTCCTCGAATCCCTCAAACAAATTCAAGGCCTGTTCGAGAAACTCTCCCCGCTGCACATCAACGCGAAATCTAAACCCGAAGTCGCGGTCTCCGCCGCAGAGTTTCTGCTCGAAGGCATGACCGCTCATAAACGCATCTCGCGCTCGGACGCTCGCACCTTCTCCGCTGGCGAAAAGAAGAAGCGCAACGACGACGCCGCGCAGTACGCCGAAAAGCTTCGCCAACGCGATCAAGACCGCGAAGAAAACGCCGCCCACAACCGCACCCGCCGCGGCTTCAACTAAGCTTTAGCAATGTGGGACGAGAAGGACTTCACGGCGCGCTGCCTTCAAAGTGCTCGCTCTCACTTTGCCTTACCGTTGCTCGCTCTAGCCGTTGCCTTTACCGTTGCTCGCTCTAGCCGTTGCCTTTACCGCTGCTCGCTCTTGCTTTTGCCTTTGCCGTTGCTCGCTCTCGCCTTTGCCTTTCCATTGCTCGCTCTCGCCTTTGCCTCTGCCTTTGCTCGCTCTCGCTTTTGCCTTTGCCGTTGCTCGCTCTCGCTTTGCCTTTGCCGTTACTCGCTCTCGCTTTGCCTTTGCCGTTGCTCGCTCTCGCTTTGCCTTTGCCGTTGCCGTTGCCGTTGCTTCTAGGTAAGCCAAGGCTTTAGCCTTGGCATTCCGCCAAGCCTCAGAAGTAGGGCTTCAGCCCCTGGGGTATGCTCTTTTAGGTATGGCCACCATCCGCCAGAAGAGCAGCACCTACGCCATCACCGTCCTTACGCATCAGCGCCGCTCGCACTTCCAGCGCACCGCGAACGCCGAGCTTTTTATCACGACTCTCTTCCGTTATCGCGACGCTGGAAAGTTTGGAGTCCACGGCTTCGTCGTCATGCCCGACCACGTCCACGTCCTCATCACGCCGGCCATTGACCACAGCACGGCGCGCTGCATTCAACTCATCAAGGGCGGCTACTCACACGCCGTGCGCGTGCAGAGTCCCGGTGAAATCTGGCATTCCGGGTATCACGAGCATCGAATCCGCGATGCAGAGGACTTCGCCGCTCAGAAACAGTACATTGCAAATAATCCGAACCGCAAGCACCTCGATAACTACGCCCATGTGCATACCGATCCAAACCACAGTGACCGCCTCGACGAAGCTCCGGCCCTCGCGCGAGGATAAGAGTGCATACCCCAGGGGCTGAAGCCCGTCACCATCGACAGCCAGATGCCAAGGCTGAAGCCGTGGCTTACCCAGAGGCAAGAACACCCTGGCTTCTAGATACCCCAAGGCTTTAGCCTTGGGTGTGCCCGAACTCCCCGACATCACGGCCTACCTCACAGCCCTCATCCCTCGTGTTGTCGGCGAACCGCTTGAACACCTCCGCATCGCCAGCCCTCTACTCCTCCGCACGGCCATCCCACCCATCAACTCCATAGAAGGCAAACACGTCCGCTCCCTCCGCAGAATCGGCAAGCGCATCGTCTTCGTCTTCGACGACGATCTTTTCCTAGTTCTGCACCTGATGATCGCTGGCCGCCTCCACTGGCGTGCCTTCGATCCCACCAAAGGACGCGCCAAGCTGGGCGGACGCAACAACCTCGCCGCCTTGGACTTCCCCCACGGCTCGCTCGTCCTCACCGAAGCCGGCACCAAGCGCCGAGCCTCACTGCACCTGATCCAGGGCGAAGCCGCACTAGAAGCTCTGGACCCCGGTGGCCTCGACATCTTCTCGCTGACCCCCGAATCTTTCCACGCCGCCCTCACCGCCGAGAACCGCACCCTCAAGCGCACCCTCACCGACCCACGCATTCTCTCCGGCATCGGCAACGCCTACTCCGACGAAATCCTCCACGCCGCCAAGCTTTCGCCCATCACGCAAACCCACAAACTCACGCCCGAACAATGGCATCGCCTCTTCACCGCCACGCTCGGCACGCTCCAAACATGGACAGCCCGATTCAACGCTGAAGCCGAAAAATCTTTCCCCGAAAAAGTCACGGCCTTCCGCCCCGAAATGGCTGTCCATGGTCGCTTCAACCTACCCTGCCCGCGCTGCGCCGCGCCCATCCAGCGCATCCGCTACGCTGACAACGAAACGAACTACTGTCCCGTCTGCCAGACCGGCGGCAAAGTCCTCGCCGACCGCAGCCTCTCGCGCCTGCTCGGTAAGGACTGGCCGCGCACCCTCGACGAGTTGGAAGCTCTGAAGAGAAGATGAGCCCGCCGCACTCTAACGTAGCGCCCCCGCGTCGATCTAGAGTCCTGCCTTGTTCTTGCAATACTTGCCTGTAGAATCCCACTGAGACGCGTCCGGAGGGATACATTGCGCAGAATCAACGTCACATTCGTTCTAGCCAGCGCCCTCCTCGCGCCCGCGCTCCTCACATCCACGCTCCACGCGCAAATCATTTCCGTCTACGCCACCTTATCTCCTGTCCACGTTTCGAACGTTCCATCTGGCGTCATCATCGCGAATGGCGGTTTTCAAACCCAGACCGCCAGCTTCTGGGCACCCGGGATCGGCGGCGGAGTCACCCTGAACTTCCTTCACCTTGGGCCCGCCACGCTCGGCTTCGACTTTCGCGGCTCGACCAAACCGGGCACCGTCGGCGCTGATACCGCGCTCGTCGGCATCAAACTCGGCTTTCACCCGCCTGTGATTCACTTGAAGCCATATATTCAAGGCTCAGCGGGATATCTCGCAACGCGCAGTCACTTTGCCGGGTTCGATCCGCCCCCCGACCCCACGGTCACCAACAAGTACGTTGCGTATGAGGTTCTTGGCGGACTCGACTACTCCCTCGTCCATTTCGTCGATCTGCGCTTGGTTGAAGTCGGCGTCGGCCGCGGAATCCTGACCGGCCCCAACTTCGGAGGCTCGCCGAACGCGACGCTATTCACCGTCAACACCGGAGTCGTCGTCCACTTCTAGCTCCGCGAATCCTGCCCTTGCCGTCCACGTCTAATATGGAAGCAAGGGTCCTCCATGAAGCTCACCCGCTACACAAAATTCACCGGCGACCTCGCCTCCAGCTTCGGCCTCGACGACCTCATGCAGGCGCTCTCCGACTTCCTGCTCGACTCCGGCTTTCAAGATCCCTTTTCGCCCTTCCAGAACTTCGACGACTCCCTGGAGAGTCTGCGCGAGGCCATCAAGCAAGCCCTCGAATCCGGCGACGTGCTCGACGAAGACGCGCAGGAGCAGTTCGACAGCCTCCCCCCCGACCAGGTCGAAGAGTTGATCGACAAAATCATTCAGCGCATGAAGGACGAAAACTTTCTCAACGATAAAGAGACAGCAGAAAACGGAGAAATTGCCGGCCAACAAGGCGACGCCCAGACCGACCCGCGCTTCGAGATCACCGACAAGGGCATGGACTTCCTCGGCTATAAGGCCTTGCGCGACCTGCTCGGCCCGCTCGGCCGCTCGTCTCTGGGCCGTCATGACACGCGCTACGAAGCGGCAGGCGTAGAAACCAATGGCTCATCCAAGCAATACGAGTTCGGCGACTCGCTCAACCTCGATATCACCGCCACACTCAACTCTGTCTTCGCCCGCGAAGGGCCGCCGGACAATTCCGGAACGCTCAACCTCGAATACTCCGACCTGCACGTCCAACAAGCCGACTACCAAAGCTCCTGCGCGACCGTCGTCCTGCTCGACTGCTCGCATTCGATGGTGCTCTACGGCGAAGACCGCTTCACGCCCGCCAAACGCGTGGCGATGGCGCTCGGCCACCTCATCCGCACCCAGTATCCCGGCGACACGCTCTCTCTGGTGCTCTTCCACGACTCCGCCGAAGAAATCCCCATCTCGCAACTCCCGCGCGTCAAAGTCGGCCCACACTACACCAACACTCGCGAAGGCCTGCGCGTCGCCCGCCGCATCCTCAAGAGTTCCGGCAAAGACATGAAGCAGATCGTCATGATCACCGACGGCAAGCCTTCCGCGCTCACGCTCGACGACGGCCGCATTTACAAAAACGCCTTCGGCCTTGACCCCATCGTCATCGCCGAAACGCTCGAAGAAGTCAGCCGCTGTAAGCGCGCCGGCATCATGATCAACACCTTCATGCTCGCGCAGGATTTTGCGCTGGTGCAGTTCGTGCAGCAAGTCTCGGCCATGTGCAAGGGCAAAGCCTACTTCACCACCCCACAAACGCTCGGCAACTACCTGCTGATGGACTTCATGTCGCGCCGCAGCAAGCGCGTCAACTAGCCTCTTCTTTCTGTCATTGTTCCAGAGCAGTGTCCTTCTCTTCTTTCTGTCATTGTTCCAGAGCAGTGTCCTTATAGATATGTAGCGCCTTTGCTTCTAGGTAAGCCAAGGCTTCAGCCTTGGCCCTCAGGGTCTTCACCACCAATCGGGCTTTAGCCCCTGGGGTACGCCTCTGCGCGGCGTGGAGCTGCAATACTGCAAAACGAAAACTGTATAAGGCCTTTGCTTCTAGGTAAGCCAAGGCTTCAGCCTTGGCCCTCAGGGACTCACCACCAATCGGGCTTTAGCCCCTGGGGTACGCCTCTGCGCGGCTTGGAGTTGCTCTACAGCAGTGGCCCGCTTACCCCTCAACGTCCCACCATAAACGCGCCAATCTTCTCATTCAAAAACGTTAGGTCCGCCGGACTTGCCCCCGCGCCCGCCGGATGCCCCCACAACGATGGGATTGGCGTCAACGTTACCTTCGGAATGAACTGCGCCTCATACTTCGCATCCGTCACTGGAAAATAAAGGTCCGTCGCCGACGGCATATACAACACCGGCACTTTGATCGACTTCAGCGCCTTCTCGACATCTCCTCCAAAGCCCGGCGTCTTGCCCACATCGTTCGACTCCCACGTCCGCATCTGCAGAATCAAATTGTTTGCATCCGCGCCGGGAATAAAGCCCGTCCGAAACTGGTTCACGACCTGTTCGAACGTCGTGCCCTTCGGCGAGTTCGTCCGCCACAGCTCCTGCCGCCACCACTCCTGCGAATACAACCACCCCGCCCACACCATGCCGAACGCATTGATCCCCTTGGTCGGCTCCTCCGTATAATCGCCGCCCTTGAAGTTCTCGTCTGCCGTTAGCGCCGCAATCTGCCCCTCCAGCCGGACGATGCCGTGCCCATACGTCTTCGCCGTGCCCGACGTCGCCACGATGCGGTCCATGTACTCCGGATAGCTCACCGCCCATTGAAACGCTTGCTGCGCGCCCATTGAAAAGCCAATCACCGCACGCAGGTGTTTCACATGCAACTCGTCGGTCAGCAACCGATGCACGGCTTCAACGTTGTCGCGAATCGTCATCGCCGGAAACCGAGGCCCATGCAGCGGCTCGGGCGTATTGCTGGGCGAAGAGGACCTCCCATTGCCGAACATCTCGCTCGTCACCAGAAACAGCTTCGTCGCATCCAGCGCCTTGCCCGGCCCAATCAGCCAGCCATAGCCATGCATCTCGGCCATATAGTGCGAAGGCAACAGCACGGCGTTATCTCCAGCAGCGTTCAGCGTCCCATAGGTTCCATAGACGATCTTCGCCTTCGGCAGCACCACGCCGCTCTCGGTCTTGAAAGCTTTGATCGTGAACTCGTGCTGCATCGGCTCCAGCGGCGCTGCCGGAGTCTGCGCGAGCCCGATCCCACAACAACCGCACGCCAGTCCAGCAACAACCAAAATTTTCCGGATCATCAAGTGCTCCTAAAAAAGATGCCTATCTTCCACAAGCCTAGAACAGAATCAGTGCGAGGATCTGCCGTTGCCGTTGCACTTGCTCTTCTTTCTGTCATTCCCGCAGGGAATCTGCATTTGCCGTTGCACTGCTTTTCTTTCTGTCATTCCCGCAGGGAATCTGCATTTGCCGCTGCACTTGCTTTCCTTTCTGTCATTCCCGCAGGGAATCTGCATTTGCCGTTGCACTTGCTTTCCTTTCTGTCATCCCCGAAGGGAATCTGCTCTCGCCGTTGCTTTTGCCGTTGCCGTTGCACTTGCTTTTCTTTCTGTCATTCCCGCAGGGAATCTGCTCTCGCCGTTGCTTTTGCCGTTGCCGTCGTTGTTGCCGTTGCTTCTAGGTAAGTCTGGGCTTCAGCCCAGACAGTACACACCTCCCACGAATCCGGGCTTTAGCCCCTGGGGTACGCTTTCAGGAAGGGTTGAACGATCCCAACAACTTCCATACCAAATCGACCTGCCCGTACCTCTTCAAAGCCTTCAGCCCGAACCTGTCAAGCCCCCCAGCCTGTGGAAAACTCTTCAAACCCGTATAAACAAAGGCCAAATCTCAAAATAATCGTTGGCGTGTCTACCTGCCCCATGCGCTATAATTGAAGCAGAAGAGAAATTCACAACTTGCCTACACACTCAGCCCGGCTACCCGCCGGGCTTTTGCTTTTAACCCAAGGCCGCTTACATCAAGTCCGAACCTAAGCCTCATCGCATGTAGACTTTACCCCGTTTTACCGGGGAGGGGGCACCACCATGTCACAAACACAGTTCGACTCCGCCGCAAACGCAGAACCACGCTTCCAATGTCGCCACGTCTTCACCGCCGGGCACCGCTGCTCCAGCCCCTGCCTCCGTGGAGAAGAATTTTGTTACTACCACCACACCACTCGCCGCCCCATCCAAAACCCCCAACAACGCAAAGCCCGAACCTCCACCTTTACCCTCCCCAACATGGAAGATCGCGGTGCCATCCAGTTGGCCATCAGCGCAGTCCTCGAACGCATCGCCGCCAACGAAATCGACCCCAAACGGGCTGGCCTCCTGCTCTATGGCCTGCAAATCGCCAGCCTCAACTTGCCCCGACAATCGCCCCAAGCCAGGCCTTTACCCACCGTCGTAGAAGTCGTCGCCGACCCCCAACACGGCCCCCTGGCCCCGCGTTGCGAAATGGGCAAAGATGAAAACGAAATGGGTCCCGCCGAGCGCATGCTCCTCGAACTGGAACGCGAGTTCCCCGATATCCCCACCATCCAGGCCACCGCTGAAAAACTCGCAACTCGTAACTCAAAACTCAACAGAACCGCTTCCCTCTTAGAGCAGTGTCCCAATAAATGTATAGGGCCTTTGCTTCTAGGTAAGCCAAGGCTTCAGCCTTGGCCCTCAGGGACTCACCACAAATCGGGCTTTAGCCCCTGGGGTACGCCTCTGCCAGGCTTGGAGTTGCTATGCAGCAACACGAAAACGGCTCTAGCTCAACACCTCAAAGCTCTAAGCTCTTCAAAACCCAACCGCCCCCATCAACCCACTAAACTCCGCCGCCGCCACACCAGATACACCCCCCAAGCCGCCGCTGTGCAGTTGTCCATGATTCGTCCATCGAGCAGCATCGCTTCAAACTCCGTCACCGCAACCCGGTGCACGGTCATGTCATGCTCCTCCGCGTCGCGCGCGGTTTGCCCTAGCGTCAAACCCTCGGCGAGGTACACGGCCTGCGATTGCCGCATCGCGCCGTAAGCGATCCAGAGGACGGCTAAGTGCGTCATCCGTTCCGCGACCAGCCCGGTTTCCTCGCGCTACTCGCCGCGCGCCATGGCCTCTACATCGACGTCCGGTGTCTCCCAGCCGCCTTGCGGAAACTCAAAATACGAGTCGCCGACGGCGTAGCGAAACTGCCGGACCAACCACACAAAGTCGCCCTCTTCCGTCCGCTCCAGCGGAATCACAATGCAGGACGGGTCCTTGTCCATGACGCCGTACACACCGCGCTTTCCATCGCTGCGTTCGATAACGTCTTCACGCACGCTGGCCCACGCATTGCGATACACCTCGCGGCTTCCGATTGTCTTGATGGACATGGTGTCTCCCCGGACAACATTATCGCCGTCGCGCGCCGAAAACTTTACGCTCTGAATCACTCAGGGAACTTCCCTGTCTTCCAACTGTTCCATAGTGGACATAAGCACCGCCAGCGTCATCGGCGGCAACTCGATCGCTTTGCATTTGGCCCCAACATTCTCCCGCGAAATGAGGCACACTTCTTCCCCTTCCAGCAGGGCGAAACTGGACATCTGTTCCCCAAAGTTCACCACAATTCGCATCTCCTCGCGCTGCATCGTCAACGTCTTATGCGGGCTGTCTGTAGAAACCAGCAGATGATGCATGTCGCCGTCGTTCAACGCCGCGGTCGAGCGACGCAACTTGATCAATGCCTTCGTCCACGCCAGCATTTCAGCGTGTTTTCCCTCTCCAATTTCCTCCCAGTTCAACTTTGACTTCTGGAATGTTTCGACGTCCTCCGGGTTCGGAACCTGATCTCCAAAAAACAGCGCAAAGTCGCGCTTACGCCCATCGGCCACCAGCTTC
>JBBRCA010000030.1:0-24153 GCA_038205325.1 Terriglobales bacterium
TACGCCTGCGTCAAACAGCGCGCGGCTGTAGTCCATTGTTTTGCGCCCATCGCCGATGATGATCGGTGTGATCGGCGTCTCGCTCGCGGGCGTGGTCTGGCCGCCGATGTTGAAGCCGGCAGACTTCAGTTGCTCCTGGAAGTAACGTGTGTTTGACCACAGGCGTTCGATGCGTTCCGGCTCCGATTCGAGTATGTCGAACGCCGCTATGCAGGTCGCCGCAACCGACGGCGGATGAGATGTCGAAAACAAAAACGGCCGCGCGCGGTGGTAGAGGAAGTCGATCAAATCGCGCGAGCCGCACACGTAGCCGCCCAGCGCACCAATGGCTTTTGAGAGCGTTCCCACCTGCACGTCCACTTTGTCGCTGCAATGAAAGTGATCGACTGATCCACGCCCATTGCGGCCCAGTACGCCTGAAGCGTGCGCGTCGTCGACCATCATGATTGCGCCGTACTTTTCGGCCAGCGTGGCGAGCTTATCGACCGGCCCGATGTCGCCGTCCATCGAAAACACGCCGTCCGTGATGACCAATTTGCGTCCCGGCTCGTTCTGGACTTCTTGCAGCAACTCTTCGCAGTGGGCGACATCCTTGTGGCGGAAAACTTTCACCTTCGCGCGCGACAACCGTGCGCCGTCGATGATGCTGGCGTGGTTCAATTCGTCGGACAGGATGAAGTCGTCCTTGCTGAGAATGCTGGAAACCGTTCCCGCGTTGGCCGCGAAGCCGGACTGAAACACCACGCAGGCCTCTACGCCTTTGAACGCGGCGATCTTTTCTTCGAGCTCCATGTGAATCCGCATGGTGCCGGCGATGGTGCGCACCGCACCCGAGCCGACGCCGAACGTCCGCGTCGCGGCGATGGCGGCTTCGCGCAGCTTGGGGTGGTTGCACAGTCCCAGGTAGTTGTTCGACGCGAGGTTGATCACCTGCTTGCCGTCATAGTGGCACACCGCGCCCTGCTCGTCGTCGAGCACGCGCAGGCGGAAGTACGTTCCGCGCTCGCGCAGGTCGTTGAGTTGTGCGGTAAGATGGGCGAGTTGCAGGCGGGTGCGAGGCGCGGTTTCAAGAAAATTCATACATCTCAAATGCTAAACCTTTTCGCTTTTGCAGGCAGCGAACGCGCCCCGCGCGGGCATCACACCCTCTGCCGTCCACAGATTCCGTGCTGCCCGAACACTCGAAGGAGACAACGATGATGGAACTGAACATTTCTCGCAGGATTGGCTTCGCGGCTGCCGCCGGCCTGATGGGCCTCGCGCTGCTAGGCGGTTGCAAGAGCAAAACCGATCAGGCCGTCGACCAAGCCAAGGCGCAGGCCGCGTCTACCGGAGTCACGCAGCAGATACAGTACGTCGACGGCAATGGCGACACGGTGACCACGACCGTCACGCCGCCGGTTTCGGGGCAGGCGCAGCAGGTCACGACCACCATCGCCTCGCCGCCTCCCGGCCCTAAACCCGCGCCCACCGATCCCGTCATTAGACCGTTTGGCGCGGCACCTGTACCTGCGCCCGCGCCTAACGGCTCCGGGCCAGGACCGTCTTCAAACTTGGCTTCACCCGCCGGAACCTACGATCCCGGCGCGCCCGCAGTCGCTTCCGGCGTCCAGAACGGCGCGCAGAACGGCTTCCAGAACGGCGCGCAGAACGGCGCGCAGAACGGCTTCCAGAACGGCGCCCAGAACGGGGTCCAGAACGACTACGTCAGTCCTCCTGAACCGGCATTATCCACCAACGCTCCGCCCGTCAACGTTCGAATTCCGGCCGGAACGTCGCTCGCCATCCGCATCAACCAGCACATCAGTGTGAAGAACAATCGCGCCGGAGACCGCTTCACGGGCGAAGTGGTCGATCCGGTCGAAATCAATGGCAACGTCGCTGTTCCGAGGGGAACAAGGGTTGGCGGACGGATCGATGCGTCGCACCGTAGAGGGCACTTCAAGGGCCGCTCTGTGCTCGAATTGCGCCTGACTTCGATGGAACTTAACGGCAATCGCTACGCGCTCACAACGCACGACAGTGTGCGCACCAAAAAGGGCAAGGGCAAACGCACCGCAGCCTTTATCGGCGGGCTGGCGGGGGCGGGCGCGCTGATCGGGGGTCTCGCTGGCGGCGGCGTCGGTCTGGCTGTCGGAGCGGGCGCGGGAGCGGGTGCGGGGACATTGATCGCAGGCACCACGGGGAATCGCGACATCGACATTCCTGCGGAGTCGATCGTGCGCTTTCGACTGGCCGACTCGCTGTACGTGCAGTAGGGTCTGCGTAGGCTGGGGCTTGAGAGGTTTTGGCGAGCGACGGTGGAATTCAGGTTCGCGAATCCGATATGGGGCACCCCAAAACTCACTCACCACTACGCTAGCGGCGTAAACACCCGTTGTCCGTCTTCGGCAATCGACACCTGGCCGTGGCCGATGTCGTAGACCCAGCCGGAGACAGTGAGCTCCCCCATCGCCATCGCTCCGGCGACCGAGGGGTGCGTCTTCAGGTGCTGCAACTGGAGGAGCACATTCTGCTCGGTGAGGACGGCGATCAATTCGCGCCGCCACTCCACTTTAGTGTGCAGGGCTTCGGCGACGGTGAGCGCGGCGCGAGCGTTCGTCAGCCAGCTCGTGACAGTGGGCATGGCCTTAAGCGTTTCCGGATGCAAAAGAGCTTTCATTGCGCCGCAGTCGGTGTGGCCGCAGATGACGATGTGCCGCACCTTGAGGCTGCTGACCGCGTACTCGATGACCGCGCTGTTGCCTCCCAGCATCTCACCGTAGGCGGGCACCATGTTGCCGATGTTGCGCAGGACGAAGACCTCGCCCGGCCCCGATTGCGTCAGTTCGATGGGGTCGACGCGAGAGTCGGCGCAGGCAACGAAGAGAGTGTGGGGACGCTGCGTTTCGGTGACGGCTCGAGCGTAAATTTCAGCGCGGTCCGGATAGACTTCGGAGCGAAAACGACGCACGCCGGTCTTAAGATCTTCAAGCACTGGATCCATCAGGCTCGCGCCTCGCTGTCGTTCCTCCATTTGATGCTGCAACCGACGCCGTAGCGCTGGTTGGGATCGGGGCGCTTGCCCGCGATGACCGCATCGAGCGCGGCGCGGAGATCCCTGCCGGTTACGGGCGTGGCGTCGCCAGAATCCCCGTCTCGGCGCGGTCGACTGTCGTCCAGTTGGCCCCGGTAGACGAGCTTCATCCCAGCGTCGAACAGGAAGAAGTCGGGCGTGCAGGCGGCGTCGTAAGCCCGCGCGACTTCCTGCGTCTCGTCGAGCAGGTAGGGGAAGTTCCAGCCCGACCGTTTCGCCTGTGCGCGCATCGCGTCGGGGCCGTCTTCGGGATGGGCGGCAATGTCGTTGGGCTGGATGGCGGCGATGGCAATCGGGCCGTCCGCGCCAAAGTAGTCCCGGCCGATGCGGCCCAGCTCCTGCTCGACGTGGACCACATAAGGGCAATGCGCGCATACGAACATTACCAGCAGGCCGTGTTTGCGTTTCGGCCCGCCCTGGACGGACCTGTTGGCCGCGTCGGAAAGGTCATCGTCCCAGGCCAGCGCACTGAGGTCGTCGCGCCCCATTACTTTGCCCGAGATGACGTCCACCAGCTCAAAGGCGGGCGCCTCGGTTCCCAACTCCACCATTCTGGATTCTGTCCTGGCCATCGTTTACCTCGTATATCCATCATAAGGTGGCCAAACTCGAAGCGCGGTCGCGGGTGGTTGGGACTGAACTTTTTAGCCGCCCTTACCGATAAATCCGAAGGCCACTTAAATACGTCAAATAGGGTGTAGAGGGCCCCGTTGATGCATCTGCTTCGACCCACTTTTGCAGCATCGTTCGTCTTACTGGTTTTGATAGGATTGAGCGCTCAGGGGCAGTCGGCGAAGGCGGTCGCGGCAGGCGCGAGGGTCTCCGTTCAAATGGAATCGGGGCAGATGGAGCGGCTTCGAGGGCATGTTCCGGCCTGGGCCACGGCCGCCAACGATCTTGGCCAAGTTTCTCCGGGTCGCCGCCTGGAAAATCTCCACCTCGTTCTGGCCCGCTCAGCGACGGTCGAGAGTGCGTTCGATCAATTGCTTGCCGACCAGCAGAATCCCTCTTCACCGCGCTTTCTCCAGTGGCTGACGCCGCAGCAGAACGCGCAGCAGTATGGGATCGCCCCAGCCGACGTTGCGGCCGTGACCGGGTGGCTACAGTCGCAGGGGCTGAGCGTCGACGATGTCGCGCAGGGTGGAATTTTTATCACGTTCAGCGGCCCGGCGGCGGTGGTTGAAAACGCCTTTTCGACGCGCCTGCACAATTTTGCGCACGAAAATACTTCGCGCTACGCACCGACGATTGAACCTGCCGTCCCCGTTGCGCTTTCGGGTGTGATTCAGACCGTTGCGGGACTCTCGGAGCATGTTGCACATATTCAATCGCACGCGCTGCTTGCGATCGAGAGCGCAACTGCCCGCATCGCGGCGAATGGGCCGCAACCGCTGTTTACCACTGCGTCGGGAAGCCACTTTCTCTCTCCCGGCGATTTCAACACGATTTACGACATCCTTCCGACGCTCAACGCCGGGATCGACGGAGGCGGCACGGGGAATCGCGTGGTCAATCTGATCGACTCGCGCATCGCGCCCGCCGACATTACGGGCTTCAATAGTGTGTTCGGGCTCGCGGTGGCGCAGCCCAATCAGATTCTGCTGCCCGGCAGCGCCGACCCTGGCATCAGCTCCGCGTCGGAGGGTGAAGCGACGCTCGATGTTCAGCGCATCCTGGGTACGGCACCGGGAGCGGGCGTCGATCTTCTGGTGTTTGCCGACCTCAGCTTCAGCAACATCTTTAGCGCGCTGCAGTATGAAGTGGGCACGCTCAACGACCCGATCGTAAACATGAGTTTTGGGGCCTGCAATAGCGGTAACTCCCTCAGCCAGTCGAATACGTTCGACTCCTACTTTAAGACTGGGGCGGCGCAAGGCATCAGCTTCTTCGTCGCGTCGGGCGACAACGCCGCGGCGGGCTGCGATGCCGGGTCGGCGACGATTCCCGCGGTCCAGGAGCTTGCCACCAACCTGATTTGCGCCAGCAGTTATGCGACGTGCGTCGGTGGGACGGAGTTTGCGGAGGGCGCGGGTTCATACTGGGGCAGCAACTCCGCAAACAAAGTTTCGGTCACCGGATACATTCCCGAAGGCGCGTGGGATGAGCCGACGATCGTCAGCGCGGGCAAGACGAGCTTCCAAGCGTCGGGCACGGGCGGCGGAGTTACCAACTTTCCCAAGCCTTCATGGCAGACCGGAACGGGTGTGCCCGCGGACGGCGCGCGCGATGTTCCGGACGTTTCGTTCACGGCGGCGTTTCATGATGGGTATCTCATCTGTCAGGTGGACCTCGGCAACGATTGCTCCGCCGGGACGTTCAAGTTTGTGATCTTCGGCACGTCCGCCTCTTCGCCGTCGATGGCAGGAATCGCTGCGCTGCTCGACCAAAAACTTGGGGCGCGCCAAGGCAATCTGAATCCGCTGTTTTACAAGCTCGCGGCGACGCCTGCGAACGGCGTCTTTCACGATGTGACGGAGGCGAGCAGCGGGGTCCAAAACTGCTCGACCGCGACGCCTTCGATGTGCAACAACAGCACGCCTTCGAGCACGGCGTTGACGGGCGGCGTGGCCGGATACGCTGTTGGACCGGGCTACGATCTGGCGACGGGCCTGGGCTCGATGGACGTGACGAACTTTTTGGCCGCCGTAACTCCTTCCGTGACCGCTACTGCGAGCACGACGCTGGCGTTGACGGCCAGCGCCAACCCGATTACGACTTCGCAAACGGTTACGTTGACCGCGTCGCTGACCTCATCGAGCGCGTCCTCCGTTCCCACGGGAACGGTGCAGTTTTACTCCAATGGCAGCGCACTCGGCGCTGCGGTTTCGCTGGGTCCGACGGGCATCGCGGCCACTCCCGCGCTGACGTTCCCTGTGGCCAGAACGTATTCCGTCACGGCGTCCTACTCCGGCGATGTAAACTTCAGCGCATCGACCTCGAACGCCATTTCGCTGGTTGTCAATTCGCAGGCGGTCGCCTCGTTCTCGGTTGCGGCTTCGCCGCAGTCGCTGACCGTTGTCTCGGGCGCGGCGACGGGCAACACCGAGGGCGTCGCGCTCACCTCGATTAACGGGTTTGCGGGGACGGTCGCCCTGACCTGCTCCATTACGCCCAGTGGAGCGGCGCATCAACCGGTGTGCAGTGTCGCGCCCGTAAGTGTCGTGTTGACTGCGGGCGGGACTGCGAATGCGGTCGTCACAATCGCCACCGTGCAGGGTGCGGGGGCGCACGCCTCTCGCGGCTTGGGTTTGCCGGCCGGTGGAGTGATGTTTGCCGTTTTGCTTTGCCTGATTCCCATTCGCCGGCGACCGCGTATCCGCCCGCTGATGGCGCTGATTCTGTTTTACGGTGCACTTTCCACTCTGACGGGATGCGGTAGCGGCGGCACGCTGCCGGGGGCGACGACGTTCAGCAGCGCGGGCAGCTATACGGCGACAGTGACAGGTACGGGGACGACGGCAGGGAGCGCCATTGCTTCAACGGCCAGCACGACGTTCACGTTGGTCGTCAATTAGCAGAACGTAAGCGATTTCCGGTAAAGATGAGCGTCCGTGGCTTACTTTCGCGAGCAAACGGCAGAGCAACTGAAATTCACCTGAGGGGCAATCGCAACGAAGATGCTTCTGCGCCCCAGAGTGCCGTACGGCCGTGCTTGGATCGGGGGCTGCGCTGTAGCCTGGCTGCGCTCTGTGACCCATTCTAGTTTTGCCTCGCACGTTATTGGCAGAGGGTACGGTACACTGGCGTGCGAAGGTACGAGTGGCCGGGCAACACGCCGTGACCCTTTCCCTGGCGGAGTCCTCCGGTAGTGAAGCAAGTACAAACAAGGTTGTTTTCCAGATGTTGCGCAGTTTTTTGGCCATCCATTTTCGTCCTCGGAGGGGCCGTTCTGTTGGGCCTGCTGCCGCATGCGCGCGCGCAGGTGCCTGATGGCGGCGCGCTGGTTGCGCCCTGCGCGCCGGTCGTTGCGGGAACGTCTCAGCCCGGGTCCCAAGCTGGATCCCTGCCTCCGTGCCCGACGGCAACGACAGCGATTGAGCCGTCGAATCGACAGTACCAGCCTGCGGATAGCCGCACCGGAGCAAATTCAGAGAAGGCCGCCACCGCCGACGCTCGCCGCGAAGCCCGTCCCGCCAAACCAGACCCACCCACCGAGTTCCAGCTGTTGGTGGCCAACACCACCGGTCGTCAATTGCCCATCTTCGGGGCCACGCTGTTCGCTGCTCCGCCCTCGACGTTCGCCCCCGTCGAGGACGTTAATGTCGGCCCCGGCTACATCATCGGGCCGGGCGATGAGCTTCGGCTGCAACTTTCCGGCCAGATCAACGAGCAACTGAACGTCACCGTCGACCGCACCGGCGCGATTTCGCTGCCGCAGCTTGGGTCGGTGCATGTCGCAGGAATTCCCTTCGGGCAGCTTGGCGCGTACCTGCGCGAGCGGGCGGGGAAAATTTATCGCAACTTCGATCTCAGCGTCAATCTGGGCTCGCTGCGGACTATTCAGGTTTTCGTCGTGGGACAGGCGCGCCGTCCCGGCAGCTACACCGTCAGTTCGCTGAGCACTTTGCTCAATGCGCTGTTCGCTTCCGGGGGGCCATTACCGCAAGGCTCCCTGCGCGACATCCAGGTCAAGCGCGGCGACCAGGTCGTCACGCATTTCGACCTCTACGACCTGCTGCTGCACGGCGATAAGACGCACGACGTGAACCTCGCGACAGGCGATGTGATCTTCATCCCGACGGTTGGGGCGCAAGTGGCCGTGGTGGGCAGCGTTAGCAACCCGGCGATTTACGAGTTGAAGAGCGAGAAGAGCGTGGAGTTGAAGGGCGAAACCACTGTCGCCGAGGTGTTGGCCCTGGCTGGCGGGGAGACCAATGTTGCGGTGGGACAGTCCGTGCGTCTGGAGCGAATTTACAACCACTCCATGCGCAGCGTGGAGGACATCTCGCTGGCTTCGGGTTCTACTGAGACGGTGCGAGACGGCGATATCCTGACCGTCCTCTCCATCACCGACCGCTTCCGCGACGCCGTTACGCTGCGCGGCAATGTGGCCAATCCGGGCCGCTACGCGTGGCATTCGGGAATGCGGATCAGCGACCTCATTCCCGACAAGGCGGCGTTGATCACGCGCAATTATTGGCGAAAACGCAACGTACTGGGGCAGTTGCCCAAGGATTACATTCCCAATCAGGAAAGGCCGGAAGGTGTGTTGAGAGAGCGTGGCAATGGCACCTCCGACAATCTGCGGTTCCGAGACCAGGGACAGAATCAAGGCCAGAGCCAGAACCAAGGCCAAAACCCAGGCCAGGGTCAGAATCAAGGCCAAGGCCAGAGCCAGGGCAGGACGACCAACCCCGACTCCGGCGGATATGGCAGGCCCGACGGGTCCGACGGATATCGCGACTCAGGCGGGGCGAGTGGGTCTTCGGTCGGCAACGCGCTCACGCCGCAGACCAACGTTTTCAGCGCGCAGAACGATGTCATCCTGAGCGCTCCCGACATCGATTGGGACTACGCCGTGATCGAGCGCCAGAGCGCGAAGGACTTGACCACGTCGCTGCTGCCTTTCAATCTCGGCAAAATCATTTTGGACGGCGATCCGGCGCAAAACCTCGAGCTTCTGCCGGGCGACGTGGTCACGATTTTTTCCAAGGCCGACCTCCGCGTTCCCTCCGTACATCAGACTCGCATTGTGCGTCTGGAGGGCGAGTTTGCCGGGTCCGGCCTGTACACCGTTCTGCCGGGGGAGACGTTGCGTGGCTTGCTGCGGCGCGCGGGCGGATTTACGAGCGAGGCCTATCTCTACGGTTCGGAATTCACGCGCGAATCCACCCGACGGGTTGAGCAGCAGCGGCTGCACGAGTACGCCGACCAGTTGGAAGCGCAGGCCTCCGCCATCACTTCGGCCAACTTGGCGCGGGCCATCACGCCCGGCGACCAAACCGCCGCAACCGCCTCTGCTGCCGATGCCCAGACGGCGGTGGCGCGGCTGCGCGCGATGGTGCCGATTGGGCGCATCGTCCTCGACCTGAAACCCGACAGCACCAGCATCGAGAGTCTTCCGGATCTCGCGCTTGAAGATGGCGACCGCTTCATCGTGCCGCGCGTTCCGTCGAGCGTGAATGTCGAAGGTCAGGTCTACAGCGCCAACGCGTTCGTCTTCTCGCCTGGCCGCCGCGTGATCGACTATCTGCGCGAGGCCGGTGGCCCCGACCGCCAGGCCGACCGCAAGCGCGCCTTTGTGCTGCGCGCCGACGGTTCAGTGGTGAGCGAGCAATATGCGAATGTCGGCCATGCCCGGATTTACCCCGGCGATACGATCGTCGTTCCGCCGGTGATCGACAAGCGTGGCTTGCTGCAGAAAATTATTGCCATTGCTCAGGTCGTCGGCCAACTCGGTATCGGCGCTGCGAGTATCGCGCTGCTGACGCGATGAGGAAGTCCCGCAGAAGCTGGGAAGGCTCGCCCTCAGGGGCCAAAGGCATTTACTTTTCGCGAAATTTACCGCGGGCCAAAGTCCGCTGCTACTCCAATACGACGAGCTGAGGAAACAATGTCCAACGACGAGGCGACGAGAGAGCAGATGGCGGTCGCAAGTGTTGAACCGTCCGAGCGTGGCATCGACGTTTTTGCGGTCGCCGTAGCTCTGTTGTCGGAGTGGCGCTTGGGGCTCATCACATTTGCCGTGGTGGCCGTCTTCTGCATCGGGGTGGTGTTTATTTTGAAGCCGCAGTTTGTCGCCACGGCGACAGTTCTTCCGCAGCCGGGTCGTGCGGAAAGCGGAAGTCTGGCCTCATTGTTTTCCAGCCGCGGCCCGGGAACGCTGAATGTTGGCCTGCTGCAAAGCCGAAGCGTGCAGGACGATGTCATTGACCGCGCTGGCCTGTTGCAGTTGTATAGAGTGACCACCAAGGAGGCTGCGCGCGAAGTGCTGAACGCCAAGAGCACTTTTACCGAGACCCCAGACACTCTCGTGACCCTCAAAGTCCGCGATGGGAACGCTCAAAATGCGGCGAAGATCGCCAATGCCTATCTGGATGGGCTCCAGAGTCTCAACGACGCGATGGGTCTCCAACAGAGCATTCAGACCGCGCGGTTTTTTGAGGATCAGTTAGAAGATGAACGCCAGCAGCTTGCCCTGGCGGAAACCCAGTTAGCGAACACCCAGAAGCAGACCGGCTTGGTGGCCCCGGACGCGCAAACGCAACTTGGCCTGAGCGCGATTGCCAACATCCGCGCGGAAATCACCAATCGACAGGTGGCGCTGGCCGCCCTGCTGCAGAGCGAAACGGAGCAGAATCCGCAGGTGCAGACGCTGCATTCACAGATTTCCCAGCTCCAGGCCCAAGAGCGGCACATGGAGCAAGGCAGCGGCTCGCCGGTCGGAGCGGCACTGCCGGCCGGACAGATGCCCAAAAACAATCTCGACTTCCTGCGCGCGCAACGCGATGTGAAGTATCACGATACGCGGGTCATCTCACTGGCGAACCAGTTCGCTGCGGCGCGCTTGAATGAAACTTTCTCGCGGTCCACTTTTCAGGTGGTGGACCGGGCAGTGGCTCCGGAACGCAAGGCGTGGCCGCCGCGTAAGCCGTTCGTGGCCGGCAGTCTTGTGCTTGCGGCCCTGATGGGCCTTGTGGCCGTGCTGGTGAAGCTGGCTTGGCGCCGCATCGCGGCCGAACCTGGACACCAGGCGCAACTGGCCCAGTTGCACAGGGCGTTTGGCCCGCGCTGACACCATGCGTATCCTGCGCAAGCCCCATCCCGTGGCCATGTTTATCGTATGGTTCTTGACCGTCTTCCTTGTGCTCTTTCCCAAGGGCGGGTTGAAACTGGGTCTCTTGCCGCTGACCTGGGGTTATTTGTTTATTGCGATGACGGCGCTGCCGCTCGCGGTGGTGCGACTGGTTGCATTTTCTACCCGCATGCCCATTCGTTTATGGGCAACCGTTGGCATGCTCTTGCCGATGCAGTTGTTGTGCGTTTATGCGATCGCTTTCTATGGAATTTTCGACACGTCTTTCGCTATCAGCACGCTGACGAGCCTTTTCTTTTTGCCTTGGATATTTCTCTTGATATATCCAATGTTTCTCCGCTATATCGATGGGGAGCGTTTCTCTAGATACTTTCGCGTGTGCCTCTTTTTCGCCGCCCTGTGGGGCATCTTTCTTTTTTTCTGGCACCCAATCACCGGATCGTACGTCGAAATCCCGTACCTCACCGTGAACGCGGCCGACTACGGTGAATTGGAAAGCACTAAGCACATCGCTCGCGGCCTGTTCTTCAAACTCATTTCCACCTACAACAACGGCAACGTGTATGGCGTAGCCACACTAATCCTTCTGCCGCTGTACAACCTCATGGAGAAGGCGCGCTGGCGTCGAATCATTGTCAAACTGGCGCTGTTCCTTACCCTGTCGCGCACGGTGTGGGCCGGTCTTGTCATTGCGGAAGTGCTTCCCTTGGGACTACTTGTCATTCGCCAGTTCGCTACATTTCCGCGCGTCTATCTGGGCCACGCTGCGAAGCGCCTATTCGCCCTGCTGGTGACCGTCGGTCTCATCATCGCATCTCTGTTATTCAACTCAGCCAAACTTTCTTTCCTCTTCGACCCCACGTTCGGTGGGCGCGCGGACATGATTGCACAGCTTGCCCACTCCACGCTGCTTCCCAACCATGGACTTTCCGGGTTTCAGGAAGTGCTCTATGCTTCGGCCGCGAACGAGTTCGGCTATGCGGGCCTGGTTGCTTTCACCCTGATCATGTTGAGTCCCGTCCTTCTGCTGTTTATCGATTCCAGCGCCTCGCAGTCGCCGGTGCGCAGAGCGGCCCTCAAGGGGCTCATCCTCTATGCATTTATGGGCGGATCCGATGGCGCTCTAAATTACATTCCGGTCATGGCGTTTTACTGGTTCGTGTACATGATTTATCTGTTCGGCTGGCCGGGGGCAACGTCTGCGATGGGTGGTCAACCCCATCCTGCACGGCGCGTTTCCGCTCAGCCTGACGCTGCACATTCGCTGGCGTGAGCGGGGCTGGCGGACAACGCCGACGGTAGTGTTTCTTGGAGTTTGCCGGTTCCCGCGTTTGTTTCGCGTGAGACGGAAATCGAAGTTATGCCTGGTTCCGGAACGCGGTGAATAGATCGCCTTCAGCAACACGACCATCATCCGCGCAATCGCTTGCTAAACTGGAGGGATGAAACCGGTTCCTCTGGCGGCGCAGGGTTGAGCGCGGCCTGCACGATCGTCTCCCCCAACTACCTTGCGTTTGCGAGAACACTTGCAGCATCGTATATTGCTCAGCACCCGGGCCGGCAATTCTTCGTGCTCATCGTCGCCAACCTCAAGGATGCGGCACAATTCTCGAGCCACTCGTTTACGCCAGTCCTGTTGTGTCAGCTTGGTTTGAGCGACATGCGCGGTGAGGCGATGAAGTACGACATACTCGAACTGAACACGAACGTGAAGCCGACCTTCATGAAGTATTTGATCGAAACGCATTCGCTTGAAACGCTGGTCTACCTCGATCCCGACATTTTTTGCTATGCGCCGCTCAGTCCTGTGTTCGATGAACTTGCGAACGGAGCGACCGCCGTGCTGACGCCTCACATCACGTTCCCAATCATGGACGATCTCAACCCCAGCGAGCAGGATTTGCTGTTCAACGGAACGTACAATCTTGGCTTCATTGCGATTCGCAACTGCGCGGAGTCGGCGCGGCTGCTCGACTGGTGGGAAGCGCGCTGTCTTGGCCTTGGCTTCAGCGAAGGCCGGACCGGTCTGTTCGTCGATCAGAAGTGGATGAACCTTGCGCCGGGTCTCTTTCACGGCGTCGCGATATTGCGTCATGCCGGATGCAATATGGCTTATTGGAACCTCCATGAGCGCACGCTGAATTTGACCTCCAGCGGCTACGTCGTGAACAGTCTGGCGAGTCCCTGCGTTCCACTTTGCTTCTTTCACTTCAGCGGCATAGCACCGAAGGACGATGCTATGCTGTCGAAAAATACTAACCGGTTCACGCTCGCATCGCGTCCCGACCTACGCTCCCTTTTCGCGAAGTACAAAGCTGTAGTAGTTGCCAATCAGGGTTCAGCCGCCGAATCGCTGCCCTATGGTTTCAACACGCTTTCCGATGGGACCGCAGTGACCCGTCTGGCGCGCCGACTCTACGCGAAGCACCAGAGGCGTTTCGCGAATCAGGACCCCTTCGATGCCAAAGGCGGCTTTGCGAAGTTCGCTAAAGAGCAGGGGCTGGTGAAGGGCATTGCAACACCGGCGAAAGCCACATGGAACGACTTCAACCCACGCGACTTCCGCGTCGAGGGCGTTCACAAATTGTTGAAGGCCGCGCTGCGCATCCTCGGCCCGCACAAATATGAACTCCTCATGCGCTATCTGTCGCACATCGCCGTGCTGCGCAACCAGTCCGTCTTTCTTCGCGATCCGAAATGGCCCGCGGACAAACCAGGGGAGTAGAGGAATCGGGTTGCGTCTGCTGCCGATCAATGTATGTTTTACCGGCGACTGCATGAGGGCCGTATTGCGCGACGTTCGCGATTGGCACCACAATCAACCACGTGCCTTTCAGGAGGAGCGATGACGGACGGCCAGCGGAACAAGCGCCGCCTGACCGCCGATCTCCGCATGTGGCGACACTCCGGCATTGGGCGTTATTTGCGCAACGTCGTGCCGCTGCTGCTGCCTCAACTGAGTTGCGACCATGTACGCCTGATCGGACTGCGCGAGCTTTTCGGATCCGCCCCGTGGCTGGACGACCCGCGCATCGAGTTTGTTGAAGATGCGGCCTCGATCTACTCGGTCGCGGAACAGACAATGGCCCTGCGTGGACGATTTGCTGGCTCTGCTTTGCTTTGGGCCCCGCATTTCAATGCGCCGCTTTGGTATCGCGGAAAGATGGTCGTCACGATCCACGACGTCGCGCCCCTGGTGCTGCCCGAATTGCTGGGCAACGGTCTCAAGCGTTTCTACGCCCGGCAGTTGATCGAGCGCGCCACGCTCCAGGCGGCGGCGATACTCTGCGTCAGCGAGTTCACCCGCATCGAGCTTCGCGATCGCCTGGACGTGCCCTCCACAAAGCTGCATGTGACCCCCATTGGCCTCGACAGCGGTTGGCCTGCCTCCGCTCCGCCGCATTGCGAGCCGGATGGCTCGCCCTATGTCCTCTTCGTCGGCAACGTAAAGCCGAACAAGAACATCGGCCTTTTGCTACAGGCTTTTCGCGATGTCGCGGAGCGCGTCCCCTTTCGACTCGTCCTCGCCGGCCGCATGACTGGCCTGGGCACGGTCGATGAAGCGGTCGTCCGCGGCGCGCGCTCCTTCGGCGCCCGGGTGCGGTTCACGGGCGAGCTCGCCGACGCCGAGCTGCAGGGCCTCTATGCAGGCGCGAGCGCGCTCTGCATGCCGTCAAAGTACGAAGGTTTCGGGCTTCCCATTCTGGAAGCGATGGCGCTCGGTTGTCCCGTTCTGTGCTCGACCTCGGGCAGCCTTCCGGAAGTCGCGGGCGACGCCGCGCTGTTTTTCTCCGCGAACTCCGTCCCGGAGCTTGCCGCTTGCCTTCTCCGCGTCGGCGACGCCGCGGCCATGCAGGACCTGCGCGAGAAGGGGTACCGACGTCTACAGGCGTTCTCCTTTGGCCGCTGTGCCGACCAGACCGCCGCCGTGATGAACACCCTGCTGGAGGAACCGTCTTGATTGCCCAACCGCAAAAGCCTGTTCCGACGAAACCCCGCGCGTTGTTTCTAGACCGCGACGGCGTGATCAACCACGAGGTCGGCTACCTTTATCGCGCTGAAGACGTGCGCTGGGTCGAGGGCATCGTTACGCTCTGCCGCACCGCGATCGGACTTGGCTACAAACTGGTCGTGATTACCAACCAGAGCGGAATCGCCCGTGGTCTCTATTCAATGGCTGAGTATGAGGAGTTGACGGAATGGATACGCGGCGAACTGCTCCGGCACGGAATTAGGCTGGATGCGGTGTATTGCTGCCCGTACCATCCCGAAGGCGTGGGCGAATACAAACGCGAGCACGAAGATCGCAAGCCGGGCCCGGGCATGCTACTGCGCGCTGCCCGCGAACTCGATGTCGATCTGGCGCGGTCGGTGCTGGTCGGCGACCGCTGTTCGGATATTGAGGCGGGGTTGGCGGCGGGGGTGCGGCAATGTTTTCTGGTCAAGGGGACCGAGCGTGTGCCTTGTCCCGGCGCGCATATCGCCGTCGATTCCCTGGCGGAAATTGAATGCTGGCTCGGCGAGCATTCTTGACGCCGCTGGCGGTTTCGTTGTGGGGTAGAGATTGGCGATAGCGTTGGAACCCATGTCCGAAAATCCGGACATGGGGGCACCCCGCATCTTTCTAAAATCCCCGTATCGTTGCCAAGACCCCCCGCATCTTTGCTGACTTCCCGCATCGTTGATAAACGCCGGACTGTTGGGCATTTCACGCTAAGGCAATTCCGCCTCCGCAAAAGGAGTGCCAGCGGCGTCTTTCGCGGAGATCGATGGCATGGCTCCGCCTAGCTGGCCGAGCGGCCATGCGATGTCCAGCGTAGGGTCGTTCCAGACGATGCAGCGTTCCCCGGCCGGATCGTAGCCGCGCGTCGTTTTGTAGAGCACTTCCGCCGCTTCTGATACCACCAGAAACCCATGCGCGAAGCCTTCGGGAATCCACAGCATTTCCATTTCGGCGTTCGCCGCGGTGGGATGGAGGTCGAATCCCGCCCATTTCCCAAAGTCCGGCGAATCGCGGCGCAGATCGACCGCAACGTCCCAAATATGGCCCGAAAGCACCCGAACCAGCTTTCCTTGCGGCTGCTCAAGTTGGTAGTGCAAACCGCGCAGCACGCCGTGCCCCGAAAGCGACTGATTGTCCTGCGCGAATAGATCCGGCAAACCGGCGGCGCGGAACGCCTTGGCATTGAACACTTCGGCAAACCAGCCCCTCGAATCGCCGTGTCGCTTCGGCTGGATCAGCTTCACGTCGCGCAGCGCAGTATCGGAAATTCGCATACCCCCACAATAAGGCATCCAGCATGGAGAACTCCGCGACAAAGTAGTATGGAGGGTAGTGGTAGGAAGAACGTTCCAAAATGAAACTTGGAGGATTATTTCTTCTGGCATACCTAGTTTGTGTCGCTCTGCTTCGTCAAAACCTATTACACTCGTAGTACGACCCAACGCAGCATTTGTGACTTGAAGCGAAGTTTGGACAGCTAGATCGCGCCGGAGATTTCCCGCACCTGGAAATCCGACCTGAATGACTGACGCACGACCAACGCCAACTCCAGCTCGGACCCGATTTTCCGGATCGAGACGCGGAGCCGAGGATCGGTATGCCGGAAGAGTTTCCCACATCTGAGTTGCAGGGCTCCACGTCAGCGGCCATTTTTACCTATCCCGAATTTGGACCAGCCAGAAATGCCACCGGCGTCCGCACAAAGCCCAGTCTTCAGCGCCACTTCCGGTATCGGGTGATCAAGCGTGCACTCGACGTGTTGCTGGTACTGGCGGCGTCGCCGTTTCTATTCATCCTGTTTTTGGTGGTTGCGGCGACCGTACGGTGCAGCTCGCCCGGTCCTGTCCTGTTTTCGCATCGTCGCATCCGCAAGCATGGGGCGTTCTTTTCGATGTGGAAGTTTCGCACCATGTGCGTCGATTCCGCCCAAGTGCTGGAAGACTATCTCGCTGCCGACCCCGCCGCCCGCGTCGAGTGGCGTCAGACCCACAAGCTCAGGAACGACCCGCGCGTCACCCGCGTTGGATTGTTCTTACGGCGTTTCAGTCTCGACGAGCTGCCGCAGTTCTGGAACGTCTTTCAAGGCACGATGAGCCTGGTCGGCCCGCGCCCTATCGTGGCCGCCGAGGTTGAAAAGTATGGCGAATACTTTGCCGACTACTGCCGGGTCAAACCCGGTCTCACCGGCCTCTGGCAGGTCTCGGGTCGCAACGAAGTGACCTATGAGAAGCGCGTGCAACTCGATCGCCAATACGTCAACACCTGGTCGCTCAGCGGCGACGCCAAGATCCTCGCGCGGACGCTCTCTTCGGTCGTGAACCAGGATGGCGCATACTAGCAACGAGGCTGCAATCGAGTGCGCGTCGCCGTTGTTCATCATTGGTTTGTTACGCGCGGGGGCGGCGAGCGCGTTGCCGAATGTATCGCCGCACTGTTTCCCGGCGCTGAGATATTTACGCTGGTTGCCAGCGCTGCCGGGTTGCCCGCGACTCTGGCGGGGAGACCGCTGCATACTTCATTTCTGCAAAGATTGCCCCTGGGCCGGACACACCATCGCCACTTTCTGCCGCTGTATTCGGCGGCCACAGAGAGCCTCGATCTGCGCGGCTTCGACTTGGTGCTTTCGTCCGACAGCGGCCCCGTGAAGGGCGTGCGGCTCGACCCCGGTGCGACGCACATTTGCTATTGCCACTCTCCGATGCGGTATCTGTGGGACGGCTATGAGGCGTATCGCGAAACGATGGGACCTTTGACGCGGGCGGCATTTTCAGCGGCCGTGCCCAGAGTCCGCGAATGGGACCGCAAAGCGGCGCAGCGGGTGACATTCTTTGTGGCGAATTCGGCGTATGTTGCCGACCGCATCCGGCGCTGCTATGGGCGCGAAGCCGAGGTGGTCTATCCTCCGATCGATGTCAGGAGGACGGACGCGCCGGTTACCGAACCCGTTGGGGACCACTTTCTGTGCGTGGGGCGGTTGGTCGCTTACAAGCGCACCGAAATCCTCATCGAAGCCTGCCGCCGCCTGAATCGCACGCTGCGCATTGTAGGTGCAGGGCCGGAAGAACGCCGCTTGCGCAGGCTCGCAGGCGACTGTGCCGGAGTGGAGTTTCTTGGCGAGCTTTCGTCCCCCGCGCTAGGGGCGGAATATGCTCGCTGCCGTGCTCTCATGTTCGCCGCTGATGAGGATTTTGGAATGGTGCCACTCGAGGCCCAGGCGTGCGGCCGGCCTGTGATTGCGTATGGTGCGGGAGGTTCGTTGGAGACCGTGCGCGCGGTCGGAGATGAGGCGACGGGAGCGTACTTTGCAGATCAGACAGCGGATTCGGCTGTTGACGCAATCACGCGCTGGGAGCAGCAAGGCGAGCCACTCTTTCGACCCGAATTCGCGACAGCGTGGGCGGCAAAATTTGCGACGCCGGTGTTCCTGGAGCACTACCGGGCCTTCGTGTTGGGGCATGTGCCGGAAGCAGCCGCAGTCGCAGCGACGGTGGCCGAAGCCGCGGCTAGGGTGGCACGCTGATGCAGGGCATGCGCGACCTTCTGCGCGGGACGCTCGCGCGCAGCCTGCGCCCGCTGCCTCCGCTCGACCGTCTGGCTGCGGCGTGGCCCGTGGCCTGCGGGTCTGCCCTCGCTCTTCACGGCGAAATTGCAGGCTACGAAAAAGGCGTGGTGCGCATCATCGTCGCGAACGCCGAGTGGATGCAACCGCTGTCGCACATGAAGCTCGTGCTCCAGAGCGACCTGGCCCGCATCGCCGGTGTGCCCGTCACCGCGATACACTTTGAAAAAGCAGGTAGTAGGTAATAAGGAACAGGGAACAGAGTGCCCAAGCGATGAGCGAGAACGCGGTGGTTACAAATGAAGATGTGGCGCGGGTGGCGGAGCTTGCCAATCTGGAGTTGACCGCAGAGGAAATGCCGCGCATGGCGCGCGATCTGAACGCTATCCTCGGACACATTGCGCAGTTGAATGAATTGAATACTGAAGGCGTTCCGGCGATGGCCCAGGTGGGCGAGGTGCTGGGGTTGACGGCGGCTGCCCACGGCGAGAATCTGCGCGCGGATGCTATCCGGCTCTCGGTGGATCGCGCTGCCGTGATGGCCGAGGCCCCAGAAACCGATGGCCGATTCTTCAAGGTGCCGAAAGTGATTGAACGATAGAGTGGCGGCAAGGGCACAGCAGATATTCTCAGGGGACTCCGCAACTCAACTCAAAACTCTTAGCTCGTAAGAATCCTCTCGTCGCTGTGCCCTCGAAAACTTTAAGCCCCCAGCCGATGCAAGAGCACTCTTTTGAGTTGGCGGCCAGGGCTGCGGTTGCTATACTGAGCATCGACGTTCCGAAGGCCGCAAGAAGAATGCAGTGGCCGATTTCCTCCCCACTCCAGGCAGGCGATTGATCGAAACGAAAACGGCAGGGCGCACTTGGCCGCCCGGCTGGGAGAGTAGTGCCAAGGCCAGATAGCTCAGTGGTAGAGCGCGGCCCTGAAAAGGCCGGCGTCGGCGGTTCGATCCCGTCTCTGGCCACCACATTAGAAAGAAGTTAGCGGCAACCAGATTTAGCTCAAATAGTTCAAGACACATATGGGACTCATTTCCGATAGCAAGTGGGACCTCTCGGTACCACTTGGTCAGGCTCGTTGGCCTATCTTCTTCTGTGCAATGTCACTCCCTCCCCTTTCTGATTGCGGCTCCAGCTTGCTCCAGAGCTCGCGAGATACCTTGCCGGTCTTCACGATGTGCGCCCGAGCCAGGTCGGCATACCGCTCCGTCATCTTAATATTTGAATGACCGAGCAGCTTCGAGAGCTCGTACAGATCACCGCCGGACATCATGTACCAGGAAGCGAACGTGTGCCGCAGATCGTGGAAACGAATGTCCCGGATCTTCGCCCGTTCGAGCAGCTCATGGAAGCTCTTGTCGGCACGCTGACGTCCACTGGTCGCCCCTGGCTCTGGAGGCAAAATCCGATCCTCTCCGATCACGGCCGGATACCTTCGGATCTCCTGCGCGAGTTCGGGTGGCATCGGCACGAGACGCACCTTCCCTTTCTTCAGCCTTGCCGTCACAGCGATCAATCCCTCGCTGTAGAGGATGTCTCCCCACTCGAGGCGAAAGATTTCTCCGCGCCGCATACCGGTTGCCACGGCAATCAGAACCAACAGGCGCAGACGAAGATTCGTCTTGTTGATGTCCTTCGTGCCCTTCCGGTACATCCTCTCGTCGAGAGCAACCTTCAATCTGAGGAGTTCTTCTTCAGACAGGTAGCGCTTCCTTGCATCGTCTACATGTTCAACCTCCACCTGATCGGCAGGATTCCGGTCGATGCCGGTCACGGTCGCCCAGATGGTCGATGCCTTCCTCATCATGTGGTGCATGACGTGAAAGTGACGCTCCGCAGTGTTGACGGCCAACTCACGAACATCCGTAAGGTTGTCGTACCACTCCTGCACAGCCATCCCATCCACCTCTCGTACGAACATTCGTCCAAGCTGCGAGCGAATGCCCTCGACGATGCTCTTCTCTCGATCCGCTGACTTCTTCTTCATCCCGTACTGTTCCCAGTAGCGATCAATCAGGTCGTTCATCCGGTAGTGGATTTCCTTCTTCACATCGAGGTGCCGGTTTTCATCTCGAAGTGTGAGCTTCTTTCGCTGGATCGTCTTTGCGAGGTTGGCCGAGCCGTGAACCAGTACGCTCCGGGCGCGGCCTCCCTCCCTCCAACGGATCTTATACAGTCCCTCTTCTAGCTTTGTAACTGACATCTGACGTCTCCCTTAGTCAATGGTTCCGATTGTGTGTTCGTCGATATAGCGGTTGAGAGCCACTAGATCGAAGCGCAACGCACGACCGGCCTTGACGTGAGGAAACTCCCGCGTCTGGACCCATTTGTGGAGAGTGTCCACGCTTAGGCCCAGATAGTGGGCAGCCTCCCCTACGTTCAGGAGCCGCCTTCCAATAGCTCCATTTGACACTATTGCGCCTAACTTTTCAGTTCTCCCGTTGAGTTCCCGTCCTACTGCAGGCATAAACATTCCTCCTCGTTGCATTTGCGGCGATTCCGCGGCGGAAGAACCTTTACCGCTGAACTGGTTTGCTGAGGTTCCGAGAGGAGCGGACCTAATCCGATACCGCATCTCTCCATCGGCCTTAGTACGTCAACCGCGGTCATGCTTGCCTATATGTAGGTCCGGTCCAAAACTCGGTCAAATTCTGTGCCCTGACGACTTCTTAACCCGTCTGAGTCGCCACTCGGTCGCGCTCTTCAGAACGTTAATAGGTGAGCCTCGCTTGTAGCGCGCAAGGAGGTCGTATGTCGTGAGAGACGTAGAACCTAGGCGGAATTGACCGAGTTCGAGAACCGCCCGATGCTGGCCCTGCGTTCGAAGGAGCATGCATGAATTTCAAAAGGAAGCACTTCATCACTGCGATTGCGCTTACAGCTCTCGATTTGGCGGTAACTCTCCGCTATGGGGTCGTTATTTGGCAGGCCTACTCGGGTGTGATTTGGAGCAGGATGCTGCTTCTGCTGCTCGCGGCGGTTTGGGCCACGAGCCTAGCTAATCTTTGGAGTCGGGCATATCGCGAGTTGCGGGGAGTCGCTCGCAACCGGCGTTTCCGGCTCTCCCCTCTCCTCGTGGCTCAAATTCGCCCTACGGGGGAACAGGATGTTTGAATCCCTAACCGACCTCTCTACAAAGTTGGCGACGACCGGCTACTTTATCGACCCGGTAATGACCCAAGTGGTGTTCCTGGCAGCGAAGCTCAAGAAGCCTCTCCTATTGGAAGGGCCAGCCGGCTCGGGCAAGACTCAGCTGGCCATCTCGGTGGCCGCCGCCGCCGGCACACACGTCGAGCGGTTGCAGTGTTACCGCGGCGTCAGCGAAGACAAGGCCATTGGACGCTTCGATGAAGGCCTGCAGCGGCTCTATATGGAATTCACCAAGGGCAAGCATGAGAACTGGCAGTCCGTTCAGGCGAACCTGAAAGGCCGGGACTTCTTCCGCCCTGGGCCGTTGATGCGAGCTCTCGAATGTGAACGGCCCTGCGTGCTCCTGATCGACGAGCTCGACAAAGTTGATGATGGTTTTGAAGCGATGCTGCTGGAAATCCTCTCTGCCTGGCAGCTTTCCATTCCGGAATTTGGCACCGTCGCGGCCCGAAGCATCCCGTTTGTCGTCCTTACCAGCAATGAAGAGCGTCGATTGGGCGATCCGATCCGGAGGCGCAGCCTCTATGTCCGGGTCGAACACCCGACACCGCAGCGCGAAGCGGAGATCATCGCGAGCCGGACGCCGGACGCCGACTTCGCCTTCCATCGCGAGATGGCGGGGATCGCCCTCTCCTTTCGCAATTACTCGCTTGAAAAGCCGCCTTCTGTCTCGGAGATGATCGATTTCGCCAACGCTCTTCAGATTCTCGGTACAGATCACGTCACCGAAGAGCACCGTGACATCCTTTTGCCTTTCCTTGCAAAGACCGAGAAGGATCGGCGGCACCTTCTCCTTCGTGAAGGTTTCAAGAGCCTTCTCGATGACGGGGCACGCTTGGCTGCCCGAATGGCAGAGCCTGGAGGGAAGGAATGATGAGAATAATTCTGACACTCCTGCTGCTGAGTTCGTCGCTGGGGTATGCCGAAACGAAGCCCTCTACTGCGGAGCGATCCGTCCAGCACTATGCTGCGCTCTATCGAGTACCACCCGAGTTGATCGCGGCGTTCATCGATGTCGAGTCGCGTTGGGATCCCCATGCCCTCTCGAACAAGGGAGCCATGGGGCTCATGCAACTGATGCCGGCCACTGCCCGCCGCTTCGGGGCTATGCAACCGTTCGATATTGAGCAAAATATCGCGGCCGGAACCCGCTACGTAACCACGTTAATGTGGGAGTTTCACGGCGTTCTGCGGCTAGTTGCAGCCGCTTATTACGCGGGCGACCGTTGGGTGTCCCAGAAGCAGCTGAACTACCGCAATCCCGACGTCGTGGCCTATGTTCAGGCAGTTCGACGGCGTTACGTGATACGGAAACAAATGGCCGTGAGGCCGACAAGGAGATAAACCTCATGAAACTCCGCTGGCTCATTCCCATCGCAATCTTATTTCCTCTGCGGCTGCACGCGTCGGAACCCTCGGTCGGCGCGCGCGTCGCCACCGTGACAATTAGCCCGAATGAGATCACAACACTTCATCTTCGGCCCGACTTTGAATCAAGCATCAGGATGCCGGAGGAGATCACGTCTGTGATCCTCGGAAGTCCGGGGACCTTCAAAGCCGAACACAGCGAGGGCGAACCGGAGTATGTGTACGTCAAGCCCATCACCAAAGAGCCGGCGCAATCGAACCTGCTGATCGCGACCAAATCAGGACAACACGTCACCCTGGAGCTGATCAGTGACGGCGCGGTTGCGAACGGCACCATGCAGCCCGTGGACTTCTTGATCGAGTACCGCGCCTCACGAAGTTTCTTGATCGGCTCTTACTCGCCAAGCATGATTTCTCCACAGCCCGTCGAGAAAGCATCCAGACCCGCGGCCAAGCCAGCTCACGAAGCTTCCGGGACCGCAATCCCTTCCGCGCTCGATGTGGAGTTTGAACAGCAGGAGCGAGTCAATGCTCCGGCGTGGGCGAAGTGGGATGGCAAGCAAATCGAAACGTCGATCGGGGACATACGCCAGTGGAGCAACCAGACAGTGGTTTCCTACTCGATCTACAACAACTCCGACAAGCCGGTTGAGATCGTCCCGCCACAAATCCAGATAACCGGCCGCGTGGCCAAGAAGAAAAAGAAGAAAGAAGGCAAGGGAGTTAGCTCTGACCAGCTCGAGATCAGCGATTTCCGCTTGAGCACCACCCGCTTGGAGCCGGGCGGTCGCGCGGACGGTGTTGTGGTGTTCGATCGGCCCAACTTCAAGCAATCCACCGAAAAGCTCTTCCTCCAACTCGCGCAGGCAGATCAGGTCGATCAGCCTATCCTGATTCGCCTGCCATTCACTCCACCCATCGCCGCGACTGGCAAATAGAAAGGACTCATGTATGGCGAACGTCGATAACGATGTTGAAACCCTTACCGCTCCGGAGGCTTCGGCGGCAAATACGTTACCTCCTAAATCCTCCTTTGCGACTCGCGCCAGTGTTCTCTCGAGCGAGGGCATCGGCAAGAGCAAACTTCTTCTCCTTGGAGGCGGCTTAGCCATCGCTGTGCTCTTCTTCGTTTTCACCGCCATTATTGGGAAATCGCCGAAGAAACACGCATCCGCGAAACAGGCAGGACAGCAGACACAACAAGAGGATGCAAAGCCGGCCAAAGGTAGTGTGACTCCG
>JBBRCA010000031.1:0-24148 GCA_038205325.1 Terriglobales bacterium
CCAACTCGCGGCAATCATCGACTCGTCCGACGATGCCATCGTTAGTAAGAACCTAGACGGCATCATTACGAGCTGGAATCAAGCTGCAAGCCGAATCTTTGGATATGCGAAGGAAGAGATCGTGGGACGTTCCATTCTTCAATTGATTCCGGTTCCTCTTCATCCAGAGGAAGACGAGATCCGCCGTAGGCTCAGAGAAGGAGAACGCATTGAGCATTACGAGACGAAACGGCAGCGGAAAGACGGAGAGATCATCGATGTTTCGCTGACGATTTCACCCATCCGAAACGATGCTCACGAGGTGGTTGGAACCTCGAAAATAGCGCGGGACATATCGGGTCGGAAGAGCATGGAGACCTTGGTGATTCAAGCCGACAAGTTGGCAACGATGGGCCGGATGGCTGCAACGATCGCTCACGAGGTCAACAACCCTCTGGCATCGGTTCTTAACCTCATCTTTCTAGCACGTACAAATAATGGAACTCCGGAAGCCGTTGAGTACTTATTTACAGCCGAAACTGAAATTGGACGAGTGTCACACATAGCTCGTCAAACGCTTGGGTATTACCGGGATCTGGGCGCACCCGTTGAGTTGTGCCTGCAGGATTTGATTGAGGAAATACTCAAGGTTTACAAATCAAGGATAATGAGCAGGGATATCACGATAGACCGAGAGTTTGGCGTGTGCAAGCCGATCAAAGCTAGTAAGGGAGAGCTCGTTCAAGTATTTTCAAATGTCATCGCCAATGCGATTGATTCGATGGCGTCTGGAGGTTCACTTTCGATCAAGACCCAAAGAATTTCTGGCGACCCAGAGAGCCTGAAGATTCTGTTTCAAGATCAAGGATCAGGTATTTCGCCGGCTCACCTTGAGAGGGTTTTTGAGCCATTCTTTACCACAAAAGGAAATCTCGGAACTGGCATCGGGTTGTGGGTTGCGAAGCAGTTGGTGGAAAAACGTGGAGGAACAATCACGCTGACGAGTACCAACGGCCTGCAAAAGCCAGGGACTTGCGTCACCATTTCATTACCTTTGATAGAGGTGCCTATCAGCCTCATTGATGCGATTGGAGCTAAAATCGAAGTTCCAATTCTTCAGGTCTTTGCATAGCTTTCAAGCGAGCGTGATTAATTTCTCAAGATGCTTAGCGCTTTGCCGGTGTTCGGTGCAGGTTGTTCTTCCGTGCGTTCTATGTTGTTGCGTAAAGCGGCTCGGCCGGAACTCATGTCCCGAAAGCGGGACATGGGCTCCCCGCCTCCTTAGCCCCGCCGATCATAGCTCGGTTGAAGCTCAATCTCACATCCACTAGCTCTTGCTATTCTTGCTTGCGGACCCGGAGGACAATGCGAATATCCGTGATTAAAGTACAGCTTGGCCTGATTGCTCTCTCGCTCGTTGCAGTGCCCGTCACCGCTCAAGACCGCTCTTATGGGCGATCTATGGTCGTCACTCCTTACGGAATTGTGGCGACCAGTTACGTGCAGGCTTCGCAGGCTGGAGCGAGAATCCTGGAGCGCGGTGGGTCGGCCATCGACGCCGGCATTGCCGCCAATGCGGTGCTGGGCGTTGCTGAGCCGATGATGAACGGCGTCGGCGGCGACCTGTTTGCAATTTACTGGGAGGCGAAGACCGGCAAGCTCTACGGCCTGAACGCCAGCGGATGGGCACCGAAGGGGCTGACCCTCGACCATCTGCGTGCCAAGGGCATTACGAAGATGCCGGCGTTCGGGATCGACACCGTCACTGTGCCCGGCGTGGTGGACGGTTGGGCAAAACTCCATGGGCGTTTCGGCAAGCTGCCTTGGGCCACGCTCTTCCAGCCCGCCATCGCGTATGCCAACCGGGGCTATCCCGTGCCCGAGGTGTTGCAGGATTATTGGGCGCAGGAGACGCCGCGTTTGACGACCAATCCTGAGAGCGAGCGCCTTTACATGCCCGACGGCAAGACTCCCGCGCTGGGTCAGATATTTCGCAATCCCGATCTTGCGCAGGCGTTGACGTTGATTGCCGAACAAGGGAAATCGGCTTTTTATAAGGGGGCCATCGCGCAGGCGATTCTGAAGACCTCCGCCAGCCTGGGCGGCACCATGACCGCCGCCGACCTCAGCGAGTTTTCCGCGCAATGGGTCGAGCCGGTCTCGAGCACCTATCGCGACTGGACGATTTACGAACTGCCTCCCAACGGCGACGGTTTCGCGGCGCTCGAAATGCTGAACATCATGGAGCAATCGCAACCATCGGCTGCGGGGCCCGATAGCGTGGCCGAACTGCACACCCGGATCGAGGCGATGAAGTTGGCCTACGCCGATGTCAAGGCTTACGACGGCGACCCCGGTTTTAGCGTCATTCCGGTGGGCGAACTGCTGTCCAAGAAATTCGCCGCAAAGCGTGCCAGCTTGATTGACCCCACCAAAGCGAACTGCACCGTTGCGCCCGCCGCGCTCTCGCATAGCGACACCACCTATCTCTCCGTGGTCGATCGTGAAGGCAACATCCTCTCGCTGATTCAGAGCAACTCGGCCGGGTTCGGCTCAGGGATCACAGTGCCGGGCATGGGTTTCGTGCTGCAAAATCGCGGCGCGCTCTTTTACATGGACGCCAAGTCACCGAGCGCTCTGGCGGGCCGCAAACGACCCTTCCACACCATCATTCCGGCGTTCATGGAGCGCGGCACACAGCATATTGGCTTCGGCATTATGGGCGGAATGAATCAGCCGCTGGCCCACGCGCAGTTCGTCTCCAACATCGTCGACTATCACATGAATATCCAAGCTGCGCTCGAGGAAGCCCGCTTCACCGTGAGCAGTGAACTGGGCTGCAAGATTGTGATCGAGTCTCGCGTGCCTTCAGAAACTCGTCAGCAACTCACCGCCAAGGGCCACGATCTCATCGTCCGCAAGCAGTACTCGGCTGCAATGGGGCGGGGCCAAGCCGTGCTTCACGACAGCGCGACGAAAATCAATTATGGGGCGTCTGATCCGCGCGCGGACGGCTCTGCGGAGCCGGAAGCGCTGGGCCTGCCGTAGGGGAAGTCTGATTCCATTGCCCTCATCGGCTGAACGGTGCCTGCCGTTCGTCGGGGTTTCTTTATGTGGCCCGACCTTCAGTTTCCCTAACCAAAGAATTTTCGTATGGCGGCGACGACGATGTCCTGCTCCTCTTCGCGGAGCTCGGGGTACATGGGGAGCGCGAGGACTTCGGCGGCGGCGCGCTCGGCGATGGGGAAGTCTCCGGCATGGTAGCCGAGGGATTTGAGGGCATGTTGAAGGTGTAGGGGAAGCGGGTAGTAAATTTCCGAGCCAATGTGACGCTCGGTGAGGAAGCGTCGCAGGTCGTCGCGGCGGGGGGCGCGGATGACGTACTGGTGGAAGATGTGCTCGGCGCGAGGGTCGGTGAAGGGAAGGACGATGCCGTCGGGAGTCGTTTCAGCCGCCAGTCCGTAGGCGTGGAAGAGGTCGTCGTAACGGGCGGCGAGGGTGCGGCGACGGCGATTGCCTTCGGCAACATAGCGCAGCTTGACTTCGAGGATCGCGGCCTGGATCGAGTCGAGGCGGGAGTTCCAGCCAACTTCCTCGTGGAAATAGCGGACCTTCATGCCGTGGCCGCGCAGGGAACGGAGGCGGGCGTCGAGTGCGGCGGAGCGGGTGGTGACCATGCCGGCATCGCCGTACGCGGAGAGATTTTTGGTGGGGTAGAAACTGAATGCGGCTGTTTCGCCGAAGCCGCCTGCGGGGACGCCGGGCTGGCCCCTGAGACTCCAAGTCGCGCCGAAGGCCTGGGCGGCGTCTTCTACGATGGCAGCGCCGGTTTCGGCGGCGAGCGCGGCGAAGGCGTCCATGTCCGCGCACTGGCCGTAGAGGTGGACGGGCATGATGGCGCGGACTTTTCGGCCTTCGCAGGCCTGGCGCGCGGCTGCGGGGTCGAGGTTGAAGGTGCGGGGGTCGATGTCGGCGAGCACAGGCGTCGCGCCGCAGCGGAGAATGGAACTGACGCTGGCGAAGAAGCTGAAGGGGGTGGTGACGACCGTGTCACCGGGGCCGATGTCGAGGGCGGCCAGGGCCAGCCAGAGGGCGTCCGTGCCGCTGGCACAGCCGACCGCGAAGGGGACGCCGCAGGCCTCGGCAGCGGCGTTTTCGAAGCGCGCGACCTCGGGGCCGAGGATAAATCGCTGCGATTCGCAGACTTCGGAGATGGCCGCCAGAATTTCTTTGCGCTGGCTGGCGAACTGGCGAGAGAAATCCAGCATCACAACTGGTTGCGACTCGTTTTCAGGTAAACCGTTCGTCACAGAGAACATCCTATCGTGCCGTAGCCGCGTAATCGGTTCCTGAACGGGAAACAAAGTCGCGGGCCCATACGTCCAATGCTCTGTAAGTTGCGGTTCAACCGCCGTATCGTGGTTCTTCGATCGCGAAGTGCGTTGCTGAACTGGATACCGGTCGCCGCCGGGCGTGAAATGAAAGAAGAAGGAGATCGGCCCCATGGATTCCAAGCCGGCACAAAACATTCAGGACACGTTTCTGAATACCGTCCGCAAGGACAAGAGCCCCATCACCATTTATCTCGTCAGCGGCGTGAAGCTGACCGGGAAGATACGCTCCTTTGACAAGTACTCGGTCTTGCTGGAGAACAACAGCCAGGAGCAACTGATCTTTAAACATGCGATTTCGACGGTCGTGAGCGGTCGTGCCGGAGCGCATTTCGAACCGCGGCATAGTGCCGATGGACATGAAAGTAGGTCCGCGGTGCCCGCTGCGGAACTGGTGACGCACTAGTTATAGGACTCTTGTCGAAACCCACTCAAAGTGCGACGAGCAGACGTGTTCCGGGGGCGGTGCGGGAAGACGTCTTTCTACGTTCGCGGCAGAAAGCGGCGCAGGAACTGGCTGTGCTGGTGGCGGTGGAGTTTACCTCGGGACGGAAGCGGCTCACTGGCGCGGCGCAGCAGGCCCGGGCCGCGGCGACGTTGGTCGAGGACGACGCAGCGCCCCAACAGACTACGAAGCACGCTCGTCACTCCCCTGAAGAAGACTTCGATGCGGCGTTGGCGGAGTTCCAGGAACTTGCGCGGTCGGCGGGAGCGCTGGAAGCGGCGGTGCTGATCCAGCGCAGGCCGAAGCCCGATCCGGCGACGCTGGTGGGCGGCGGAAAGCTGGATGAAATTGTCGCCGTCGTCGCGTCGACGGGAGCTAGTTTGGTCCTGTTTGACCACGACCTGACGCCTTCGCAGGCGCGCAATATCGAAGCGCGTTTGACGTGCACGGTGATCGATCGCAGTCAGCTGATCCTCGATATTTTTGCGCGCCACGCACGCACTCGCGAAGGCATGTTGCAGGTCGAGCTGGCGCAACTTCAATATCAACTGCCACGGCTTGCGGGGCGCGGCAAGAGCATGTCGCAGCTCGGCGGCGGTATTGGAACGCGCGGCCCTGGTGAGACGCAGCTCGAAACGGACCGTCGCAAGATCAACGTGCGGATCGACCATATCAAGACGCAGCTTGAGAGCGTGCGGCGCATTCGGCGCCAGCAGCGGCAGCGGCGCGAGGCCGTCCCGGTGCCGACGATCGCGCTGGTGGGCTATACGAATGCGGGGAAGTCGACGTTGTTCAATGCGCTGACCGGCGCGGGCGTGCTGGAGTCGCAGCGCATGTTTGCGACGCTCGACCCGAAACTGCGGCAGTTGCAACTGCCGTCGCGGCGCAAGGTGCTGCTGTCGGACACGGTGGGTTTTGTGCGCGACCTGCCGCACGCGCTGGTGAGCAGCTTTCGCGCGACGTTGGAGGAAGTTGAGCGCGCGGAGCTTTTGCTGCATGTGCGCGACGCGGCCAGCCCCATGCTCGAGGAGCAGCGCGCGCAGGTGGAGGCGGTGCTGGCGGAACTTGAGGTCGGAGAGAAGCCTGTGTTGCAGGTGTTGAACAAAATCGACCTGGTGGCCGCGGGGACGGCGATTCCGCCTGATGCGATTGCGGTTTCGGGGCTGACGGGACAGGGACTCGAGGGGCTGCTGGGCGCTATTGACGCGGCGCTGGTGGCCGATCCGCTAACCACGTCGAGCTTTCGCATTCCGCAGTCCGAGGGAAGCGTGATTGCCGCTCTCGAACGCGGGGCGACCCTTGAGCGGCAACGGTTTGAGGGCAATTTAATGTACGTGAAGGTGACGGGACCAGCGACGTTACTGCATCGTTACCGGCGTTTCTTGGCCAAGTAGGAAGCGGTGGAAAAAACAGCGGCGTAACGAAATTAATTAGTACAAGCCGCCTGACCTGGGAGCGGAGGTGATGTCCCTTGTCACGCGGCCTGCACGACCCGGAATCGGGTCTCGGGTGGTAAGACAATGGTACGCCTTCGTCTGGCCGTGTGGAGAAAAAACACAGCTTCGTTTTGACCGTAAAGTTTGGGCGTTTATCGTCCCGAGACGACGCTTATCGCCATTACGCTTTTGACACTCCACAGAGGCGTTTGTTACAACTGTGAGAGAAGAACGCCTGCATTTCCGAATTACGTTACCGGGTTTCGGCCTCGTCGTAGCCCTCCGTTTTGCCCTGATAAATTTCATGGAAATAGCGCACCAACTCGGCGGTCTTGTGCTCGGCTCTGTGCCGACGATGATCTTCTTCATCCTGCTGGTGGCGCTCTACGGCGTGTTGGTTCGCCGCCCGCTGGAAAGGACACTGGCAGAACGTCGCGCCCGCACCAGTGGCGCGATCGAACAGGCCCGGGGAGCGATCTCCGCTGCCGAAGCCGAGACTCAGGTTTATGAAGACAAGCTGCGCGCGGCGCGGGCCGACGTGCTCGCGGCGCGCGAGCACCTGTTACAGCAGTGGAATGGGGAACGGGATGCGGCGCTCCAACAGGCGCGCGGCGCGGCGCAGGAGCAGGTGCGGTCGGGACGCAAGCAGATTGAGGACTCAGTCGTATTGGCACGGGTGCAGATTGAAACTGCGACTGAAATGTTGAGCGACCAGATTTTGCGGGCCGTCCTACCGAAGGGCGCCAACGCCACGGAGGCTCGCCCGTGACCCGTAAACAAGTCAAGCATTTTTCTGTTGCGACATTGTTTGTCGCGCTTGTGCTTCCTTGTTCCATGTTTGTGCGCGCGCAGGAACCTGCGGCGAGCCAGAAGATATCGCAAGGCGGTGAACAGACCACGCCGGCGGCCGAGGTCCCGGAGAAGAGCGCCGAAGAGCAGGACGAGAATGCGGCCTACCGCCATTCGCCGACGGTGATCAAGTTCGGCGCCATGCTGGGCCTGCAGCCTGAGGCTGCGGCGATGGCGTTTACGCTGTTCAACTTCGTCGTGCTCGCGGTGGCCGTTGGTTTCGTTCTACTGAAAACCCTGCCGAAAACTTTTCGCAAACGCAATACCGATATTCAGAAACACCTGGTCGACGCGCGCACGGCAACGGAAGAAGCGACGGCGCGCCTGAACAAGGTGGAAGAACGGCTCTCAAAACTGGACGAAAAAATTGCGGGAATGCGCACGCAGTCTGAAGCGGATTCGGTGCGCGATCAGCAGCGTATCAAAGCGAACATCGAGGAAGAGAAAGCCAAGATTGTTGCCGCTGCCGAGCAGGAAATTGCCGCCGCGACAACTCATGCGCAACGCCAGATTCAGCAGTATGCGGCCGAGCTCGCCATCGAGCAAGCGGTACGCAAGTTGGTCATCAATGCGGAGACAGACCGGTTGCTGATTGAGAGCTTTGCGCATCGCCTGGGCGGGGACAAGGGAGGGCAGAACTGATGGCGATCGTCGACTCACGCTACGCCCGCGCTTTGGCCTCCGTCGTCGCTTCGCAGAAGCTCGACTCAAAAGCTGTCGAGGCACAGCTTCAGGACTTCGCCGCAACGCTCGAGGGCAGCGTCGAACTACGCGAGATTTTTGAGGATCCGTCGGTTGTCGAGGGTCAGAAGCTGAAAGTGCTGGACGCGATTGCCGGACGCACCGGCATGTTTCCCGCGGTGCGAAATTTTCTGGCGTTGATTACGCATCACGGACGACTGCATGAGCTGGACGAGATTCTCTCTGCTTACCATGAGCTTGCCGATGAAGCGACCAACCTGACGGAAGCGGAGATTGTCAGCGCGCATCCGCTCGACGCGAGCAATCGCGCGCTGCTGGAGCAGCAGGTCGCGAAATTGGCCGCTGGGCATCAGGTGCGCGCGACGTATCGTGAGGACGCTGCGTTGCTGGGCGGCGCTGTCGTGCGCATCGGTTCGACGGTGTACGACGGCTCGGTGCGCGCCCAGATTCAGCAACTTAAGCAACGTTTGATTGCCGCGAGAGCGTAACCGGACAGACAGTAAACAAGTTTGGAAACGGAAGAAAAGGAAGAGCATGGCAAAGATTCAGGCAAACGAAATTACCGAACTGCTGCGTCAGCAGATTGAGAACTATGAGCAGCGCATCCAGGTGGATGAGGTGGGCACGATCATCACGCTGGGGGATGGAATTGCGCGTGTGCATGGCCTCGACAAGGTCATGGCGGGCGAGCTCGTCGAGTTCCCGCACGGCATCTTCGGTTTGGCAATGAATCTCGACGAAGACCAGGTCGGCACCGTGGTTCTGGGCGACTACAGCGAGTTGAAAGAGGGCGACCAGGTCAAGCGCACCGGCAAAATTATGTCCGTGCCGGTGGGCGAGGCGATGATTGGCCGCGTCGTGAACGCGTTGGGCGCGCCCATCGACGACAAGGGTCCGATCGACACTCCGCACTCGCTGCCCGTCGAGCGGCTGGCTCCTGGCGTCATTGCGCGCAAGTCCGTCACGGAGCCGATGGCGACCGGCATCAAGGCCATCGACACCATGATTCCGATTGGGCGTGGGCAACGCGAGTTGCTGATCGGCGACCGCCAGACCGGCAAGACGGCGGTGGCACTCGACACGATTATCAACTCGGCGAAAAACGATTTGATCTGCATCTACTGTGCGATTGGGCAGAAGCGGTCGTCAGTGGCGCAAGTGGTGCAGACGCTCGAAAGCTACGGGGCGATGGCCTACACGATTGTGGTAGCGGCCACAGCTTCCGAACCTGCTCCGATGCAGTATCTCGCGCCATTCGCGGCGACTGCGATGGGCGAATATTTCCGCGACAACGGCAAACATGCGCTGATTATCTATGACGATCTTTCCAAGCACGCGGCGTCGTACCGCGAGATTTCGCTGCTGCTGCGGCGTCCTCCGGGCCGCGAGGCCTACCCGGGCGATGTGTTCTATTTGCACTCGCGGTTGCTGGAGCGCTCGGCGAAGATGTCGAAGGAGAATGGCGGCGGCAGTTTGACGGCGCTCCCGATTATCGAGACGCAGGCGGGCGACGTCTCGGCGTACATTCCGACCAACGTCATTTCCATTACAGACGGACAGATTTTCTTCGAGACGGATCTGTTCAACTCCGGCGTGCGTCCGGCGGTGAACGTCGGCTTGTCGGTGTCGCGCGTGGGATTCGCGGCGGCCATCAAAGCGACCAAGCAGGTGGGCTCGACGCTGAAGCTCGATCTCGCGCAGTACCGTGAGTTGGCGGCATTTTCGCAGTTCGGCTCTGACCTCGACAAGGTGACGCAGAACCAACTCAATCGCGGCGCGCGGTTGACCGAGTTGCTGAAGCAGCCGCAATTTCAGCCGCTGACGTGGGTGCAGCAGGTGGCAATTCTTTTTGCGGGCACACAAGGTTTGATGGATGATGTTGAGGTCCGGGACATTCGCGCGTTCGAGGACGGGTTCTATGGGTATATGGCGAACGCGCAGGCGCAGTTGATGAACGACATTGAGAGCAAGAAAGCGCTTGACGACGACATCAAGACGCGGCTGACGGAAGCGATCAAGCAGTACAAGCAAGACTTTCTGGCCGGCTTGAAGGACAAGGCCGCGAGTGAGAACGCTCCCGTTATGGCGGGCAGCAAGTAGCGACAAACGTGAAGAACTAGAAAACTATGGCGAACGTACTCGATCTCCGGCGGCGCATCCGCAGCGTGAAGAACACGCGGCAGATCACCAAGGCCATGAAGATGGTTTCGGCGGCCAAGCTGCGCCGCGCGCAGGAACGCGCGATGCAGGCGCGGCCATACGCGCGGATGCTGGCGAATGTGCTGGAGTCGCTGGTGCGGCGGACGGATTTGATCGATGACGCGACCGGCGATGTGACGCATCCGTTGTTGATGGAGCGGGAAGAGAAGAATGTGCTGGTGGTCGTGATCGCGGGCGACAAAGGTTTCGCGGGCGGCTTCAACTCGAACATCGGCAAAGCAGCGCAGAAGTTCATCGACGGTCGCCGCGCGATGGGGCAGAACATCGACCTCGAGCCGGTCGGGAAGAAGGCCATCGGACTCTATAAGAAGCGTTTTCCGGCGGCGACCTATGAGCACAAGGAAGAGCTTTACGACAACGACCTGGCCAAGCACATTGAAGAGATTCGGCATCGCGCAACGGCGATCGAAGTTGCTGCCGAGCACCCGACGCTGTTGCTGAAGGCGAACTTCCGCGAAGTGACGGACATGGCGCACTCGATTATCGAGCGGTATGAGCGTGCGGAGATCGATTCGGTTTACATCGTTTTCAACGAGTTCAAGTCGGTCATTTCGCAGCGGGTGGTGGTGGAGAAACTGCTGCCGATTCGGAAGCTCGGCTCGCAGGAAATTACAGTCGCCGAAGAGATGACCGAAGAACAGAAGGAAGCGGCGGGCCGGGCGGCGATGAGCGCGGGTGTTTCGATCAAAGAGCCTGAAGAGACCGAAATGGAGCGCGAGGCCAAGAAGTTCGGCACAGCGGAGGTCGATTACATCTTCGACCAGGACGATCCGGGACGGCTGTTCCGGCACCTGATGCCGCGCTATGTGGCGACGCAGATTTTTCACGCGGTGTTGGAGTCCATCGCCGCCGAACATGCGGCGCGCATGACGGCGACCGACGCCGCGACCAAGAATGCGGGCGAGCTGATCGATTCACTCTCGCTCACCATGAACCGCGTGCGGCAGGCCGCGATTACGAAGGAAATTATCGAGATTGTGAGCGGAGCAGCGGCCTTGTGAGTAAAACCATTCGTGAGTGGATGCAGACCGAGATATGGTCCTCGCGAACAACCAAAAAGATCGCACTCAGTTTTGTGGCGCTTTGGGTTATTGGGTACGGATTTGTTTTTATCGAGCGGCATTGGATTAATCCGTTCGAGCAAGAGGCAGCGGAGCAAATGTTGGAAAGGGCAGTGAAGGTTAGACACGCGAGCCTAGAAGATTTCAACGAGGAAGTAACTCTGGCCAAATCATCAGAGCAGTTGGCGACGAAGAGAGAATGGACGAATCGAGATATTCAAGTTGAATCGATCGCGAGCAGTACGATCTTTTTTGCAAAGATATGCAGAAATTCGGAACTTGATCTGGGTCCTCGAGTTTCGGAAAAAGATGCAAAAGTGCGAGATGAGATGAGGAAGTCTGTGTGCAACGACTACGAGGTTCTGGACAGACTAAGCCGCAATATACTCAAGACACGGTTAGGATTTTAGAAAAGTTATGGCAGAAAATATCGGCAAAGTCATCAGCATCAGCGGCCCGGCCGTCGATGTTCAGTTTGAAGAAGCGAGAATGCCCGCCATTTTCCAGGCGCTGCGCATTGTCGGCGATGGGTTCGTGACGCCGTCGCCGGTGGACGTGGTCGTCGAAGTGCAGCAGCATCTGGGCGAAGGCCGCGTGCGCTGCATCGCGATGGTCGCGACCGAAGGCATGGTGCGCGGCATGAAGGCCATCGACACCGGCGGCATGATCATGGTCCCCGTGGGCCGCGAGACGCTGGGCCGCGTGCTCAACGTACTGGGCGAGCCCGTCGATGAGCTTGGACCCGTCAATGCGAAGGTGCATATGCCGATCCATCGCCAGGCACCGTCGTTTGAAGAGCAATCGACTTCGGAAGAGATGTTCGAGACGGGCATCAAGGTCGTCGACTTGATCCTGCCGTTCCTGAAGGGTGGCAAGATTGGCCTGTTCGGCGGCGCCGGCGTGGGTAAGACAGTCGTGATTCAAGAGCTGATCAACAACGTTGCGTCCAAGCACGGTGGATACTCGGTGTTTGCCGGTGTGGGCGAGCGTACGCGCGAAGGTAACGATTTGTGGCACGAGTTCCAGGAGTCGGGCGTTATCGACTTGAAGGATTTCTCCAAGAGCAAAGCGGCGCTGATTTACGGCCAGATGACCGAGCCTCCGGGGGCGCGTCTGCGCGTGGCGCTGACTGGCCTGACGGTCGCCGAGTACTTCCGCGACGAAGAGGGCGCGGACACGCTGCTGTTTATCGACAATATATTCCGCTTCACGCAGGCGGGGTCAGAGGTCTCGACGCTGCTGGGCCGTATGCCTTCGGCTGTGGGATATCAGCCGAACCTCGCGACCGAAATGGGTGAATTGCAAGAGCGCATCACGTCGACCAAGAAAGGTTCGGTCACGTCCGTGCAGGCCGTGTACGTGCCGGCCGACGACTTTACCGATCCAGCTCCGGCGACGACATTTGCGCATCTCGATGCTACGATGTTGCTCTCGCGGCCCTTGTCCGAACTTGGAATTTACCCTGCTGTCGATCCGTTGACTTCTACCTCGCGGGTGTTATCGGCGCGCGTCGTTGGGCAGGAGCACTACGACGTGGCGCAGGGCGTGAAGCGCATTTTGCAACGCTACAAAGACCTGCAGGACATCATCGCTATTCTCGGAATCGACGAATTGTCGGATGAAGACAGGACGACCGTTGCGCGCGCGCGTAAAGTACAGCGGTTTCTGTCGCAGCCGTTCCATGTAGCGGAGATCTTCACCGGCATTCCCGGCGCTTACGTCAAAGTCGCGGACACCGTGCGCAGCTTCAAGGAAATTATCGAAGGCAAGCACGATGATATTCCGGAGCAGGCGTTTTACTTGAAGGGCGGCATCGAGGATGTTCTCGCGGCTGCGGAAAAGATGAAGCAAACGGCGTAGAGCTTTGTTGTCCTCTTGCAGCGGAGCGGAGAGATGTGCTTTTGCCAACGGTAGAAAGAAGCAGATTCCTCCGCTGCGCTGCGGAATGACAAATCTGTTGCTCGACAATGACACATCTGTTGCTGCGGAATGACAATTTGGCTCGATGCGGAATGACAGTGTAGTTGGGTGAAGTAGATAGGCGAGATGGCTGAGAGTACGGACAATTCGGGGTTGCTTCAGGTGCGGCTGGTAACGCCGGACCGCCTGTTGCTGGATGCGACCGCAGTGTCGGTGGAACTGCCGGCGATGTTGGGGTATATGGAGGCGTTGTACGGTGCGGCTCCGTTGCTCGCCGAGCTGGGCGCGGGCGAAGTGCGGCTGCACGGCGGGACTTCGGGCGACCAGATTTTCTTTGTCGCGTGGGGTTTCGTCGAAGTGCTGCCGGAGCGCGTGACTATCCTCGCCGAGACGGCGCTGCATCCCGAAGAGATCGACGTGGCCGAGGCGCAGGGCGAGCTTGCGAAGTCGCAAAAAATGTGGAACGAAGCGGGCGACGACCCGTCAAAGTACGACGAGGCTAATGCCGTCGCGCGGGTCGCGGAAGAGAAGATCGCTTCTGGGCGGGGCAAGCAGGGAACAGGGAACAGGGAACAGTAAACAGCGGGTATGTCTTTTTCGCGGGGAGATACCGGCGTTAGCGCACCCATGGCTTCGGTGCCGGTTTCCGACGAGTGTAGCCAGTATTTATGGACAGCGCCATATCACCATCGAATCGCCCGACAGATTCATCGTTGCACGATCTGCATGGATGGTCATAACTTCACTGTCTGCTGGGAAGATCGTTGCGAGGCTGTTGCAACCTTGCATCCACGTGGCGCGAAAATCCAGGTTGACCGACGCGGCCGATTTGCCGCGATGGACCGCGATCAGCAAACGTTCCTTAGAGTTCAAATCAGTGCAGCCGTTGGCTGCATCGCGCGCGTAGACCAGCGTGTTGTCGTCGCTGTTTAGCGTCTGCTCGCCGCCGCAGGCGAGGGCGGGATGGCTTTGGCGTAAAGCATTGAGTTGTGCGACCCAGTCGTGCATGAGGCGCTCTTCGGAAGTGCGTCCGGCGTCGGTGAACGCGCTGCGGGGGGCGTTCGCAAAGCCGCCGGGGAAGTCGCGGCGATTGTCGGGATCGTCGCCGCCAGTCATGGCGAGTTCGTCGCCGGAATAAATTTGAGGCAGACCGCGCGTAGTCAGCAAAACACCCAGTGCGAGTTTCATCGCGACCGCCGATTTGACTTCGCTGCGAAAACGCGGCTCGTCGTGATTGTCGAGCAGCGTGACAAGGCGTTCGGGATGCGGGTAAAGCGCGTCCATGGCAAGCACATTGGCGATGCCGCTGAGGGGGCCGCCTTGCGCGAACGCCCTGTGCAACGCGCCGTCGAGCGGGAAGTCGAAGGGCGTCCAGAGAGTTGTGTCGGCACCTGCGCGAGTAACGCCGCCAGCGTACGCCGAGGTGAAGACCGGGTCTGTGCTCTTGGCTTCGCCAACTTCGGTGAGGCGTGGATAGAGGCGATGCAACGCGCCGAGATAGTCTTTCCAGAAAGCGCGGTCGATATAGGGGAAGGTGTCGATGCGAATGCCGTCCGCGCCCGATTGCTCGACCCACCAGATTGCATTCTGGCGCAGGTATTCGGCAACTGCGGAGTTCTCGGTATTCATATCGGGCAAAATGCCCGCGAACCATCCGCTGGTTGTGTCGATGCGGTCGCGATCGGGAGCGTGTGGGTCGAGCAGCGCGCTGAAATTGCTCGCTCCTGGAGGATGATCGAGCACGGTGCCGTGGAACCAGTCGGGCATCGGCTCGTCTGCAACCCAGGGATGGTCGTGGCCAACGTGGTTGGGCACCTCGTCGAGGACGAGCTTCATATGGCGTGCGTGCAGCGCGGCGCTCAACGCCTGAACGTCTGCGAGCGTGCCGTAATGCTCGTCCACGCGGTACATGTCGGTCGCGCCGTAGCCGTGATAGCTGTCGAAGCGGTGGTTTTCGACGAACGGCGTTGTCCATACGGCGGTGATGCCGAGTTGTTGCAGATAATCGAGGTGCTGCGTGATGCCGCGCAGATCCCCGCCGTGCCAGCCGCGCGTCTTGGCGCGTTCGGACGCGGCGGCGGCGCTCGTGGCGGAACTTGTAGCGTGGGGGCCGTCGTTGGTGGAGTCGCCGTCGGCGAAGCGGTCGGTCATGATGAGATACATCACGTCGGCAGAGGAGAAGCCCGCGAAGCCGTCAGTTGCTGCGCGGCGGGCTGCGAAGGTGTAGGGAAATGCGGCGATTTGTCCACGCGCGGCGGCGTGCAACTGAATGGCTTCGGGCTTCGCAGGGGATGCGGCAAGCCAGAGGAACGCCCAGTGTCCGTTGCTTGAAATTGTAGTGCGCTGGATGTGGAGTGTCTTGTCGCCGAGGGTGAAGGTTGCGCCAGTGAGGCCTTCGCCGCGCACCAGCAGCATGGGTTTCGGCATGTTCGCCCACCAGTTGGGTGGGTCGACTTTTTCGATGCGCAGGGTTTGCGCGAAGAGGCCGGGCGCAGCGGCGATTGCCAAGGTGGCGAGTGTGGTCGCGGCGAGAGTTCTCAGAGCGCGGACCATGAGGTGCTCCTTGGAGGGAAAGGGGTAAAAGAAAGGCAAAGGCAAAGAGGTTGAACTCGAGTTTTGTGAATCCCATGTCCGAAAGTCTGGACATGGGGCACCCCGCTTTGTGGTGGCTCCGAGCGAAAGCAGATTCCCTGCGGGAAAGACAGAAAGCAAAGCAAAAGCAACAGCGGCGCTTCGGTGATTTGAAGCGCCGCTATTTATGGCGATTACGAATTGTTAGAAGTTGATCCTCGCCGCGAACTCCAACTGCCGCTGCGAGAGTTGGCGAACGCCGCTAACCGACCCGAAGGACTTGCCGGGGCCAGTGGAATATGTGCCATCTGCGTTTTGAACACCGTTGCTGATGTTGCCATCGGGGTTGGTGAATTGCGGCGTGTTGAGCAGGTTGTAGGCTTGCGCGCGAAGCTCCAGTTTGAAGCGCTCGGTCACCGCGAAGTCCTTGAACAGGCCGAAGTCTTCCACCGTCAAGCCGGGGCCGTAGAACTGGTTGCGCTCGACATTGCCGGGGCGGACGAAAGCCGTCGTGCCGGCAACCGTCTGGGTAGGCGGAATGGCGAACGTCCCGGTGAAGTAGGTCCGATTGTTGGCCGAACCATTTCCTCCAACGAGGGATCGGCGAACCGGTGAATAGCTCAGTACGTCGGCGCGATTGTCGATGCCAGCCCCGAGGTTGCCACCGGTGGTGATGTCAAACGGTGTGCCGCCCTGGACGGTTGTAATCGAGTTCACCTGCCAGCCGCCGAGGATCTCGTTGAGCAGGATCGGTGAGTTGCCGCCGAATTGCTGGCCGTGGCCGTAGGGCAGGCTGTACACGATAGAGCCGACAAAGACGTTGCGAATGTCCTGGTCGGAGTTGCCGTAGTTCAGATGGAACTGCGGAGCTCCGTTCTGAATAAAGAAGCGGCTCCCCGGGCCTGCTGCACCTGTGCCTAATCCGCCGTTGGAGTTGTCCCGGGTGTGCGACCAGGTGTAAGCGCCCGTCACGAACATATTGTTGCCGACGCGGCGGTTGAGCGAGACCTGAAGACCGTCGTACTTGCCTGAACCCTCGGTCAGGTTTTCTGTGATGTTCTGGCGGTTGGCAAAGGCCTTCACGCCCGTGCCAAGTTGGTTGGCGTTGGCGTTGAAGTAGGTCGCGAGGTGGTCGCTCTTGTTGCCGACATAGGCGATGGTCATCGAGGTGAAACGGTCGAGCTGCTGTTGAATTTGCAGATTGTACTGCTGGACGGAGCTGTTCTGATTGTTGCGGATCTGAGCAATGACGTTCGAGTTGGCCAGTACTGCAGGGGTTATCGCGGCAGCTCCGAAGACGGGAAGCGGGAGCGCGGCTGTGGCGACGGAACTGTTGTTGTTGTTTAGAGGTCCCTGGCCCGTGAGGGTGATGCGGTAGCCGTTGGAGGCCCGGTAGGATTGACTGCCGTTGAAGCCGGGGTTGTTGCTCAACTGATTGCCAACGCCGCCCCGGTCGAGGAAGTAGAAGATACCGTAACCGCCGCGCAGGGAGGTCTTGCCGTCGCCGTAGACATCGTACGCAAAGCCGACGCGCGGAGCGAAGTTGTTAGTGTCGGTGTTGACCAGCGAGCGCGAATTCCCGCCGGTACCCGCGAAGAGCAACTGGCCCGAGGGAATGTCGTAGTTCGCCTGATTGTTGCCGTCTTCGTATGGGAATGTGTAGAGGTCGTAGCGCACGCCGAGGTTCAGCGTGAGGCGGCGGTTGACCTTCCAGTCGTCCTGGAGAAAATAGCCGGTTTCGTAGTTCTTGGTTTTGAAGAAGGTGCTGGCGACGCCGACGGTGTAGTCGGGGAAGCCCGCGAGCAGTTCAGACATTTCGTACCCGGTGAAGCGACCCGTGCCGGGATAGTTCAAGCCGCCGAGGACGAAGTATCCCTTGGCGAGGTTGCCTTGAAAAAAGTCGACTTCGCGGTGGATGATATTGGCACCGATCTTGAAGGTGTGACGACCGCGAGTATAGGTGACAGAATCAACGAACTGGTAAGACTTCTGCGGCACTGAGTACGGACCGCCGTCTCCTGTATACGCGATTTCGCCATTGTTGCCGCCGATGAGAGCCCCGCCGCCAAGCAGCGAGTTGCGGTTGGCATTGACAATGCCGAGGTTCGCGGAGAGTGGGGTGCCTTCGAAGGGTGGGATGTATGCGTAGAAGGGGCGCGTGTAGCCGAAGCGAAACTCGTTGACGATGTTGGGAGAAAAGATGCGGGTGTAGCCTGCTGCGATCCCGCGCGGATGATTCACGTTGTTGCCCGAGGCGAAACCCGCGGGAAGATTGGTGAAGAGGCTGGTAATGGTGTTGTTGTCCTGACCGTAGCTGTAACGGGCGAACAGGGAGTCCTTGCTGGAGAGGTGGTAGTCAATGCGGGCGTTGAAATCGTTGTAGTTGGTAATGTTCCGTCGCGTAACGAAAAAGTTGTTCAGAGCACCCGGACGGCTGGGCAGATCGAAGGCCTGGAGATACTTGAGCCCAGCGGCGTTTGCACGCGAGGTTGGGATGACATTGGCTTTGCCGCCCGACGAAAATTGGGTGCAAGTAGTGGGGTCGAAAATGGCCCCGTTGTCGGGACTTGAATTGAACGTCTTCTGTGGATTTGTCACGCCGGCCGTCGGCACAGTGGTGTAAACCGCTCCGCTAGTCGCTGTCACCGTAGTGCAACCGGTCAGCGTGGGGTCCGGCAACGTGGTTGTGGCAAGCCCGAGAAGTTCACTGAAATCCCCAATGCGAGTGAGGGCCGTGGGGACGGTCTGGAAGCCGGAGTCCTGGGGCTGCTTCTGGCGCAGGGCCTGATAGTCGCCGAATAGGAACAGGCGGTCGTGCAGGATGGGTCCGCCGACCGCAAAACCGAACTGCTTGCGTTGGAAGGAGGGTGCGGAATTTTTGGGGTTGAAATAGAGTGGGTTGGCCGCGCCCAGGCCCTGGCTGCGGTAGTAGCCGAAGACCGTGCCGTGAATCTGGTTGGTACCGGACTTGATGGAGGTGTTGACGATGGCCCCGCCGGCGCGACCGAACTCGGCGGGCGCGACTGCCGTGGTGACGCGGAACTCCTCGATCGCATCGGGGGAGGGGAAGATGACGATGCTGTTGACCAGCGACTCGTTGTTGTCGGTGCCGTCGAGCAGGAAGTTGTTGGACTGCGAGCGTAGGCCGTTAACGGTCAGCGCCGCGCCGCCGCCGTTGGAGTAGCGCAACGTTTCGACGTTCTGGTTGACGCCCGAGGCGTCCGATCCATAGGAGCCGCGAGTGACGCCGGGCGTGAGGACGGCGAGATTGAGGAAGTTGCGCTGGCCGAGCGGAAGATCGACGACCTGGCGGCCCGTTATGACCTCGCCCGTTGAAGAGGTTGAAAGATCGACGACCGCGGCGGCGCCGGTGACTTCGACGACGGTGCTCTGTGACCCGGCGGAAAGCTGGAAGTTGACCGTCTGGACTTCTTGCACCTGGAGCACGAAGTTTTGGGCAGACGAGCTGAAGCCAGTCATTGACGACTCGATTTTGTAGTTGCCGCGGGTCAACGCCGGAAACGTGAATGAACCGTCCGAACCGGCCGTGCGGGTCTGCACCGCGCCGGTGTCCACGTTGCTCAGCGTTATGCTCGCACCCGGGATCACGGCCCCAGTGCTATCGGCGACGAAGCCGGTGACGCGACCCGTGTCGGACTGGGCTGATGCAACAGTGCTTGCCGTGGCCAGAATAAACACGGCCAGAAGGGTGAGAAACAGCGCGCGGCTCGCTTGCGCAATCTTGAAGATTTCTTGCATTGTGTTGCCTCCGAAGGCTCGCGGGATTCCGGCCATGCGATGTATGGCGAGACAGAAAGCCTTGAGCTAATGGCATTAACTTGGGACATTAGAAGGACTCAGCGCAATCCATTTCCGTCCCTTTGTCCCTCAATTTTTTATCGCCGAATAAGTGGCTTTTTATGAAGTACTTAGGGCCACGACATCATTCAACTTCAGGAAGAGTGTTGTGATGCTACATTCATAAATGAAGGATTTTGCGGGCTATGCAAGCATCTGTATCCAACTCGAGACTCGGTTTCGGACTTTTTGAGGTGGACGTTCAGAGTGGTGAGATGTGGAAAGCGGGCTATCGGATCAAACTCCAAAGCCAGCCCTTTAAGGTGCTAACCGCCTTGCTGGAGCGGCCTGGACAAATTGTTTCGCGGGAAGACCTTCAAGACAGGTTGTGGGGCAAGGACACGGTGGTCGACTTCGACCACTCGCTGGGCACGGCGATCAATAAAATCCGCGAAGCGTTGGGCGATTCGGCGGAGAACCCGCGCTTCATCGAGACGCTGTCGCGGCGGGGCTATCGGTTTATTGCGCCGGTCCGCGAGGTTCCGCAGACTGCCGCGCTTATGAGGGAAGGGGCCTTAAATCCTGCGGCCCCGGACGCTTTCGATTTGTACACAAGCGGAGAAGCTTCAAACGCTTTGGCTGGAGATGAACCAACTGCGCTTCGAGCGCCAAAATTGGTGTCCGTGCCCATGAGGCGGAGGCCATCTGCGGTCAATCTGCGGATAGGCACTGGCGTGGTGCTCGGTGTTGCCGCCGTATGTGCCGCCGCTTATTGGGCTGGGTCGGCGGGGTCGCGGGTGACGCCGCCGCACATTACGCAGATCACGCGCAACGGCCATCTGGCTCCCGGATCAGAAAACATGGAAGACATCGCGGCGAGCGCAACCGACGGCATCCGGCTGTTTACATCGACGCTCGAAAGCGGCCATTCCGCGCTGGTAGGCGTGGCGTTGGCGGGCGGAGCGGTGGTCCCGATTTCCACGCCGAATGAGTTGGCGGCACCAGCGCTGGGCGACCTTTCTCCTGACGGTTCGCGTTTGTTGCTGCGCAGCCACTCGTCGGCGGAGTCTGAGCAACCGCTGTGGGTGGTCCCATCGATTGGGGGCTCGGCGCTGCGAGTCGGAAATATATTGGCGCACGATGCGGCCTGGATGCCGGACGGGGAGGGAATTCTCTATGCCGCAGGCAACGAGCTTTACCTGACGCGGTTGACGGAAAACAATCCGCACCTCTATGCAACGCTGCCGGGGCGGGCTTTCTGGTTGCGTTGGCAGCCGGGCGGCAAGCTGCTGCGCTTTACGATGATCGACCCCATCGCGCATACGTCTTCGCTGTGGCAGATTTCGCCGGGCGACAGCAACGACAGCAAGGCCCGCAAGCCGAAGCAGGTTCTCCCCGGGTGGACTGAGCCGGCCGCGGAATGCTGCGGCGTTTGGACGTCCGATGGCCGCAGCTTTGTTTTCCAATCGACGCAAGCAGGCAATACCGACCTGTGGCGGCTGGCTGGCTCCTCGACAGCGGGGCCGACGCGACTGACCGACGGGCCGCTGCGCTATCAAGCTCCGGTGGCTTCTCGCAGCGACGATCGTATTTTCTTTTTGGGCGTCGATGCGCGCTCCGAAATGAAGCAGTATGCGCCGCAAACTAAGTCCATGACTCCGGTCGTCGGGTTTCTGAGCATGGCCATTCGCGTGGACTATTCGCGCGACGGCAAGTGGGTGGCCTGGACCGACGACGTAGGCGTGCTGTGGCGCGCGCGCGCGGACGGGACAGAAAAACTTCAACTCACGCCCAGCTCGATCAATGTCTTCCTTGCGCGCTGGTCTCCAGACGGGTCGCAGATTGCACTGATGGGACGCGAGCCGGGAAAGGCGTGGCAGATTTATCTTGTCAAAGGCGATGGCGGACAACCCGAACGTCTCTTGCAGGAGAGCCGCAACGCCGCCGATCCTTCATGGTCGCCGGACGGGCAGTCGATCGTCTTTGGGCGCACCAACGACGTGATGGGCAAAGAGAATGCCGCGCGCACGCTTCAAGTGCTTAATTTGCAGACGCATCAAGTTGTCCCCGTGCCCGGGTCGGACGGACTCTTCAGCCCGCGCTGGTCGCCGGACGGGCAATATATAGCGGCACTCTCGCTCGACCAGCGCGAAGTGCGGCTCTATTCGGTTACCCGGCAAACCTGGAAAGCACTTTCAGGCGACTCCGGAGCCGACCCGGTGTGGAGTTCCGACAGCCGCTCGATTTATGTCCATGCCTCGCGTGATCCGGCCCAGCCCATTGATCGCATCAGCGTTCCTGACGGCCACGTTGAACAGGTCATCCGCCTCGCCGACTCGGACAGCGACGGTGCGGTGGACTTCGTTTTCGGAGGCCTGACGCCGGACAATCGCCCTCTAATTCGCGAGCGGCTCTTCACAGGCAACTTCTATTCGCTGGATGTGAAGGGCCGATAGAGTACGACGCACTTAACACGTGCCGATAAGTCGTTCAAAGTTATGGACTTTGGCGTTGATTTAAAAATGAGGCACTAAAGGTGGTCGCTGCATTGCGGAAACCGCTGCCTTGTTGCTCTCTTGGGGGTATGCTCCTCCAGATGCGCCTTCGCTCCAACTTAGGGTTGTCCGGTTTTCGTCCCGCTGTCTGTCTGCTGACGGTCGGGTTTTCGACTGCGGCGTTCGGACAACTGGCGGTGGAACGTTCGCCACATGGTGTCGTCGCGACGGCGCACGGTGAGACGCTTCAGGTGGATGCTCTGCGGCCCGATGTTCTGCGCGTGCGACTTTACGCCGCAAGACATCCGGCGGAGGATGCTTCGTGGGCGGTCCTCAGCGCTGCCCGGACTTCTTCAGCACCGGTTACGAACGAGGAAGTCGGCTTCAGTACGGCCATGCTGCGGGTGCGGATTGGCGATGACCTCCGACTGACGGTGACTGACCTTGCAGGAAAATACGTGCAGAGCGACGCTACAGCGCCTGCGCTTGACGGCACCAGCTTTCGGTTGCACAAGGCCAAGACCGGCGCGGACCATTTTTTCGGGCTGGGGGACAAACCGGGTTCGCTCGACCGGCTCGGCGAGTCGTTTGTGATGTGGAACACGGACGCTTTCGGTTGGCAGGAGTCGACCGATCCGATTTATAAGTCGATTCCGTTTTTTCTCAACGTGCGCGACGGCGGTCGCACAGTAGGCGTGTTGGTCGACAACACGTTTCGCAGCTTCTTCGACTTTGGCCGCGAGCGGACGAGCGAGTACAGCTTCGGCGCGCCCGACGGCCCTATCGACTATTACATCCTCTATGGGCCTGACCCGAAGCAAGTGGTCGAGGAGTACGCGTGGCTCACGGGGCCGACGCCGCTGCCCCCGCTATGGACACTCGGCTATCAGCAATCACGCTACAGCTACTTTCCGCGGAGCCAGGTGGAAGAGATTGCCGCGAAGCTATGCGCCGATAGAATTCCAGTTGATGCCATCTATCTTGACATCGACTATCAGTACAAGAATCGCCCCTTCACGGTCGACCCCGAACGCTTCCCGGATTTTCCGGGGCTGATCAAGGAGCTTTTGGCGGAACATCTCCACACTGTCGTCATCACCGACCTGCACATCGCCGAACTCCCAAACGCGGGCTACATGCCCTATGACACAGGCAAAGCGGGTGACAATTTTGTGAAGCGCAACGGACAGGATTACGTCGGTCCGGTGTGGCCCGGCCCGTCGGTGTTCCCTGACTTCACGCGCGCCGAAACGCGCACGTGGTGGGGCACGCTGTACAAGGAGTTCGTGAGCGACGGCGTTGCGGGTTTCTGGAATGACATGAACGAGCCTGCGGTCTTTACGTATCCGTCGAAGACGATGCCCGACGACGTGCAGCATCGCATTGACGAGCCGGGATTTCGGCCGCGCACTATGACGCATCTCGAAGCGCACAACATCTACGGTATGGAGAACTCGCGCGCGACGTGGGATGGTCTGCTGGCGCTCGAACCCAACACGCGGCCGTTTGTGCTGACGCGCGCCAGCTACGCGGGCGGTCAACGTTACGCGGCGACGTGGACGGGCGACAACCTTGCGACCTGGAACCACCTGCGCCAGACGACTCCGCAACTGCTCAATCTCGGCCTCAGCGGCTTCTCGCTTTCGGGCGCGGACGTGGGCGGCTTTGGCGGTTCGCCGTCGCCGGAATTGCTCACGCGCTGGCTGGAGTTGGCGGCGTTTCAGCCCATCGACCGCGATCACGCTGCAAAGGGAACGCGCGCGCATGAGCCCTGGGTCGATGGTCCGGAGCACGAGGCCATTCGTCGCCGATACATCGAAGAACGCTACAAGCTGATGCCCTATCTCTATACGACGGCCGAGGAAACGTCGCGGAACGGCGTTCCTATTCTGCGTCCGCTGTTTCTAGAGTTTCCGCACGCGACAAGCGACGGGCACCCTATGGACATCGACGCGGGGACCGAATTTCTCTTTGGACCGTCGATCCTCGTCGCGCCATCGCCGCTGCCCGATGACGTTGCCGCGTATGAAGTCCATCTGCCACCGGGGGTCTGGTTCGACTACTGGACAGGCGAGCGCCTAGACCGTCGCGATCCCAGCGCAGCACGCGACCTCGAAATCCGCGATGCGCCGCCCCAGCTCAAGCCGATCATGGTCACTCCTGCATTGTCCGAACTCCCGGTCTTTGTTCGCGAGGGGGCGATAATTCCGATGATGCCGCTGACGCAAAGCACTGACGAAGTTCCGCAAGGCCCGTTGACACTGCGCGTCTTCGCGCCATC
>JBBRCA010000032.1:0-24046 GCA_038205325.1 Terriglobales bacterium
GGAAGCCAGAGGGGCGGTTGAAGGCATGAACCTAGATCGCTGACGGCTATCTCTGCGCCGATGTGTGCGCGCACACCACTGTCCTTTGCAGAGAAATGGAACCGAGCCGCGCCATAAAGGCCATTGCGGTCAAGCAGGGCCATCGCTGGTATCTGCTTTTCCACTGCGGCACGGATCAACCCTTCTGGCTGTGAGGCTCCTTCAAGAAAGCTGAATGCGCTGGAGGCATGAAGCTCGACGTACTCGGTCTCAGTCATAAAAGGCCGCCATCTGCCATTGCTGGCAAAGAAGGTCATGCGCGAGAACGCAGAGCAGAACATCCTCGGAGGTTGCCGAGGCGCGTACATCCCATTCCTCCCGCGACCATACGTTTCCCGACCACCACTCTCCACTCTTACGCCAAGGCCCGTAAGCCTCATGCACGGCGTACTGCTTACCGTGAAACGTAAAGTTTGCGAGTCTCTGCCCTTCATGCTGAACAGAGACCGGCACTGGAGGGCGGCAGCGTCGAAGGGCTGCGGTCGCGGTAAGCTTTCTTTCCGGCTTCGAAGCTGTAGTGGGAACGACAAACCGTTCCATCATGAAGCTGCCGGGATGATGTGCGTCCTTCAGCTTGGCTCGACCTACGCGGTGTTCGCCAACAAGCGCGACGATGCGGGCAATGGTCACGTCCAGACGCATCGGCTCGGGCAACTGCGGGGCAAAAAGGCCTAGTTGCACCTTGCTGCGCTGGCCCGGTTCTGCATGGAGAAAAACACTCAGCACGCCTGCGCTCGGAGGATGCGCTTGAAGGTCGAGGTGCAACAGCTTCAGCAGGACTTCTTTCTGCATGACAGGCAGAGCAGGCTTAATAGTCCGTTCATGTTCGCCACCACCGTCGAGCACGAGCTTCATGGTAACGCTTGCAAGAGCAAGGGCATTGTTCTGAGCGCGAGAGAGAAGCTGTTCGAGCATAGGGCTGAGAACAAATAGCAGTGAGTCCAGAATCTCCACAGGGGCATCAAAGGCGATGAACTCCTCCAGCGCAAACACAGGCTCTTCAGGAACCATCAGGTGTGGATGAACGCCGCAAGCTAAGAGCCGCAGCCGCTTGCCTGCCTGCCCCAAACGCACAACTAGTTCCACATCTGAAATCGCAGCAAGTTCGCCAAGCGTATGCAACCCCCACATCGAAAGCGTGTCGGCTTGCTGCGGCGTTAGATTCAAGGCAAGCAATGGCAGTTTTGCAAGCCGTTCCTTCTCCTGCCCAATTGGGACAATGATTGGGGTCTTAGAGGCTGACGGGGCGATACAGATGGAAACTTGGAGGTTCGCGCTGGCGGCAAGTCGTGCGTGGACTTGCAACGTTTTCAGAGACTGCGAAATGCTCCTGATCGCCTGCGGTACGGAGCCAAAAATGCGGGTCGTTCCGGTCATGTCAAGCACCATGACAAGGGCAGACGTAGAGGAAGTCTGCACCTCTACGCGGGGCGTGAATGCGCCCGCCGTTTCAAGTAAGACAGCGCGAACTACGCGCTCTTCCGCTTCCGAGCGCCGCAGGATGCACAAGTCTGCAAAGCTATCCATCTCCGCGCGCATCATGCCCTGCAAAACACCGAGCCTGCTTGCCTGCGTGTTCAGGCTGCACACCTGCTCAAGCGGCGGTTCGCCTGCGAGGATTGCTACTGGAGTCTGCGACAGTTCTGGTCGCAGACGCAGGAGTGCCTGCGCCGGGAACTCCGGAACATAAACGCAGACGTACAAAGGCTCCTTCATTTAGCCTGCGCCCATGCCGTCCATTGGCCGGAGCTCTCGGATTGCGGTGGTTTGCGGATAGACACAACGCGAGCTTCACTCTCGCGGCTTCGGCTGCGTTTGGTTTCAGCCTGATAGCGGATACCCGTCATCACTCGGCTTTCGGCTTCCATTCCTCCACTTTTCAGGCGCACAACAAGTTCGGCGCTGCTACGGGCACAAGAATGCTGCGTCAACAAAATAAGGCTGATGCGCGTTCGCTCGCAGGCAGCGCGGAATCGGAACCATGTGGCGAGGGGTATGCGCCACGCGACTTCCGGCGGTGTGCTTCCTAGATCGAGAACGATGATGCTGAACCCACCACCGTGCAAAAGCACATCGGCACTACGCAACGCTTGATCGAGCAGGGGCCATGATTTGCGGGCAAATTTTCCAGCCCTGAACACGTCTGCCGCCACAGATGAAAAATGCTCACCGGAAGACATACTCGCAACGCGTCTGGGTTGTGGTTCCGTGCAACGTGGCCCAATCGCAAGAGCGTCCCCACGGCGTGGCGGCAAGCGATCAGAGTTCACTTGCTCTTCTCTATCTTCTGAACGATGTGAGAGCGGACGGTTTGGCATTCCCGGAGTTCCCACAGCTCGCTTTCTTAGCCGAGTGTGCTTGTCGTTTAGGCCATGAGCTGCCAACAGCACACTGACGGCTTGTGGCATGTCCCGGCCCTCTGAGCGGGGATGCGGGCTACCGCCTCCAATGTGTCGTGCTTGCTGGATAGAGAACGGCGTGGGGCTTGGAGCACGATGACGGTCCTCTGGTGGCATTGATGACGTTGTTTGCTTATCTACCCCGCACCGCACCCATAACAGGCGCTCTAAATCGACGCCACACGCCGCCACACTTTCAGGATCGAGCGAGTCCGCAACGTCGATCCAAGCGCATACAGCGCCAGCCCGGTTCATGGCTGCCATATACGCTAACGCCATTGTCGTGCGCCCCGAAGACTCTGCTCCTACGAACTCAATGAGCACTCCGGTGGGCAGACCGCCATGTAATAGTTCGTCAATTGCTGAAATTCCACACGGCATTCGGAACGGTCGTGCTTGGGATCGCGGCGATAGCGCCGCAGGAATCCGAGCAGATAACGAAGACTCAATTTGTTCACGAACAAAGATGGCACTTTTCAAACGAATACCTTCGCCTTATATTCGCCTAAAAGGGGGAGGAGTTGTCAACTCTACACGCTAGAAGCTATCGAGAAACTTTAGTAAACTCTTTACAATGAGCGTTTTACAGATTTGTTTGCGGGGCCCCCAACACTTTGGTTTCAGGTTTGGCTCGCGCATAGAGCGGCCTGCGACGGGGACGATCATCAAGGAGGCAAACACGCTTATGCGACTGTCTAGTATCGCAGTTGTAACCGAAAAAGATTCAACCAATCCGGCGCACGGCGCGGATGTCACAAAGCTAGCGAGGGCCGCGTGCGCTTTATTTCGTCTGCAGAGTTTGGGAAAGTATTGGGGGTCTTGCATCAGCTGTCCGCGCATGGCGGGCCGATTTCCAGTGTGCGGCGCCTGTAAGGAGTTGGCATCTAGTGGGACGGTGGATTGCCTTTGAAGGCGCCGATCGTGGTAGTTCCGCGGCGGAGCTTCAGTGAGTTGCCGCTCACGCCTGCTCCAAAGACGCCGCGCCATCCATAGATGTCTGCCCGCTGCAAGAAAGGAGACCACGGAACCTGCAAAGGGTGAGTTCAGCGCTATAGCAATAGGCGTCCATGCAAATGTAATTGCCATGCAACAAACGCAACTTTAGCAAATTACGTCCCCAACAGCGTCCCCAGTATATGTAACAAATGTTCCTTCGTGCTCTAACCAACTGATTCTAATGGCGTCCCCGACGGGATTCGAACCCGTGTTACCGCCGTGAAAGGGCGGTGTCCTAACCGCTGGACGACGGGGACGCGGAAGGCGACGGAAGGGCTCCGTGGCGCTTCTTCTACGCTAACAATTGCGCCCACCGCTGTCAAAGCTTCAGCGCTCAGAAGCGCGCGCGCAGAGGCGCCATTCCAGACCGAACGCGCCGCCTCACGTCGGCATATTGCAACAAGATGAAGTTGTCCGTCATGCCCGCGATATAGTCGGCGACGACCCTCGTAAGACCCTCGGTGTCGACCTCCGCAATGTAGGACTCGGGCAACTCCTCCGGCTCGTTCATCCAAAACTCGAACAACTCTGTCACTACTTCGCCCGCCTTCTTATGCTCCAAATCGAGTGCCGGGCAGGTGTAGAGGGTGTCGTACAAATAGCGCTTCTCTTCCAACCTTTGCGCTTCGGCCTGCGGAGAGAACTCTGCCAGTCGTGTATCGCAGTCGCGGACATCTTTGAGCGAATGCGCTCCGCAGCGCGCAACATTCTCGCGCGTCGTGCGGATGAGGTCGAGCACCAGCGTCTTTTGCATGGCCTGCAACGCGTCGTGGAAGATGTATTTCTCTTCCGCCTGCGGATGGGCCTGCTTGACGGCGGCATAGCTGCTGCGCAGAAGGCCTACATGGTCGCGGACATGACGGATTTCAAGCAGCCCCGACTCGACACCGTCGTCGAGGTCCGCTGTCAAGTACGCGATCTCGTCGGCGAGGTCAATAATTTGCGCTTCAAGCGGCGGCTTGTAGAGAAGAAAATATTCGGCAAGCTCCGGGTGCCCGGCGACCTTGTAGTCGCGCGAATGTTTGATGATGCCCTCGCGCGAACCCAGCGTCAAATTCAAACCGCGATGCCCAGCATAGCGCTGCTCGAACTGCTCGACAATGCGCAACGCATGGAGATTGTGATCGAACCGCAGGCCGTGCCGCTTCAGGCACTCGTCCAGAGCACGCTCACCGGCGTGCCCGAATGGGGGATGCCCGATGTCGTGGACCAGCGCCAACGTCTCGGCCAGATCGACATTCAGGCCCAGCGCGGAGGCCACATGGCGCGTGACCTGCGCGACTTCGATCGTATGTGTGAGTCTGCTGCGGAAATGGTCGGAAGCGCGGCTGGTGAAGACCTGCGTTTTGCCTGCAAGTCGACGAAACGCTCGCGACTGGACTACACGGTCGCGATCACGCTCGAAGGGGCTGCGGCCATCGCCAGCCGGCGCAGGAAACGCCCGCAAGGAAAGCGCGTCCTCCTCGTCGCCGAAGACTCCACAAAACCGCAATGTGTCGGTGTGATGATTCGACATTCGGCTACAGTGTAGCCGACTATTTCTCCGGACTCGCGCTGCTTACGTGCGCCAGCTTCACGCGCGCGCCTTCAAGCTTGCGCTCCACGTGTGCAATCTCCGCCGGATCGGCCTCGGGTGGGAGAGAGGTCGCATACTGCGCGAGCGACTTTTGCCACTCCTGCGCAGCCAACTTGAGCTTGCCGGTTTTCTCGTACGCTTCGCCGAGATGGTCGAGAACAGCCGGATCGCTGCCCGATCTAGCGGCCGCTTTATACAGGTTCTCTTCCGCCAACGCATACTGCCCCGATTTGAAGTAAGCCCATCCCAACGAGTCGAGATAGGCGCCGTTTTGAGGGTCGAACAGTACGACTTTTCGCAACATCTCAATGGCCTCTGGCAACTTTACGCCACGGTCGGCCAGCATATAACCGAGATAATTTTCGACGGCGGCATTTTGCGGGTCGATCGCAAGCGCTTTGCGGAACTCAGTTTCCGCTTGTTCGTACATCTTCTGCCGCTCGGCCACCGTGCCGCGATAGTAGTGGAGGAACAGTTTGTCGTCGGGCTTCGTCGCCAGAGCTTCCGCCTTGTCCAGTTGCGCAGAGGCCTCTTTCCAACGCTTCGCGCGCACATCGATGTCGGCCACGGTGTAGAACACGTCGCGGTCTTCGGGAGTGCCGTTGAGCTGCTTCTCGGCGAGTCGAATCGCCGCTTCCAGCTTGCCCGAGTCCGCCAACTGGCGCGCATACGTCAACTGCACCTCGCGGTTCTTCGGCAAGCTTGTAGCCGCCGCCGCGGCAGCTGTCGTAGCGCCCGTCCACTGGTGGGCATCGCGGTACGAGTCCACCTCGCCCTCGGCCGCGCGCTTAACATATTCGCCGCCCATCTGTCCAAGCTGCTTGTAGGCCTCAACCGACTCCGCCGTCTTGCCTTGCTCGCGATAGATGATTCCCAGGCGATCAAGGAATATTGCGCGATTGCCGGTTTCGCCCGCGTTGTATTTGCCGTCAGGATGTTCGGTGCTGGCAAGGAGCGCCTTCAGCGTACTCGTGGCTTCGTCGTAGCGGCCCAATGAGTCATACGTGAGAGCTTCGTTGTAGCTCAGTTCCGGGTTGTCGTTGACGATGGCCTTCGCCTTCTTCAGCGTCGCCAGCGCCTCTTCGTAGTGGCCCTCGCGGCGTTCAATGTCGGCGGCACGGATCAGCGATTGCGCGTCCTGCGGGTCGGTTTGAACAAGGTCCTCGTAGACCTTGCCCGCCGCGTCTACTTTGCCATCGACGATCAACGCATTGGCGAGACCTCGCTTCGCATCGGCATTCTCCGGATCGAGCTTCAACGACCGCTGATAGGAGGCGGCGGCGTCCTTCGGCTTCTTCAGCGTGTCGTACATGCCAGCCAATGCGAACTCCATGCGCGCGCTGCGGTCGTCTTCGGGAATAGCGGTCAGCGTTGCCACCGCCTTCTCCATCTGGCCTTGCTCGGTGTAGAGACGAGCGATGTTCAGCGCAACTTCCTCGGAGGTCCCGTCGATGCGCTGCGCTTCCTTAAATTGCGCTTCAGCCATTGCCGAATCGTGGTTCAACCCGTAAAGCTGGCCGAGCAACAACCGCGTCTCCAGATCGTCCGGCTTCAAGCGCGCGATCGTCTGGTATTCCTTGAGCGCAAGTTGCAACATCTGGTTCGCCTGGGGCCCCTGCATGTCGCCCAGCGAACGAAGGTAAACGCGGCCCAGAAGCTGATGGGCGCGCACATCGTCGGGGTACTTGGTGACCTGCTCCTGGGCCGCGGATACGGCCTCGCGAATGCGGCCCAGCATGAAGTAGAGGTCGGGGAGGCCGTCCTGCAACATGCGCGATTCCGGGTCCGCGCCCAGCGCGAGTTTGTACTCTTCGATGGCCTGCGTGGCGTAGTCCTGACGGCCGTTGGTTGCGGCCATTTCGCCGTACATCCGCGACAGGCTGTAGTGGTAGTACGCGGAGCCACGGTCGTCGGAATTGGACTTGGAGTCGGCCTTCTGCGCGAATGCCGCAGGGCCAAGAACGATTGCCAGCGAAAGGGCGGAGAGGCGAACTGCACCAACGTAAAGCCTTGGACTCATGGACGGTTTTCCCTTTGTGGCGGTCTGCTTACCTGATTCTTTAGACGGCATTCCCGGCCCTTTGGATGCGGCCCAGAAATCATCCATGCCGGAAATGTCGCACACCGGTGAATACCATTGCAAGGCCCAGCTTGTCCGCTGCGGCGATCACTTCAGCGTCGCGAACTGACCCGCCGGGCTGAATGATCGCTGACGCGCCCGCATTAGCGACCGTCTCCAGGCCATCTGGGAAGGGAAAGAATGCGTCCGACGCGGCGACGGTTTCGGCCAGCGGCAGCGCTGCTTTCATGGCCCCGAAACGCGCGGCATCGACGCGACTCATTTGTCCGGCTCCGATGCCGACCGTCTGCCCGAAGCCCTCGTCGAGGCGCGCGTAGACGATAGCATTCGACTTGACGTGCTTACACACGGTCCAAGCGAAGAGGAGAGCGTCTGTCTCGGCCTCAGTTGGCGACCGCTTCGTGACAGGCTTCAATGCTTCGCGGGCCATCTTAGCCGAGTCGGCGTCCTGAACAAGATATCCGCCCGAGACCTGCTTTACCGTTTGCGTGATGGGCCGGGACCGGATTCTGACCACACGCAGATTCTTCTTCGCACTCAAATGCGCCACAGCTTCGGGCGTGAACTCAGGTGCGACGATGGCTTCGACGAACAGCTTGGCCATCTCCGCCGCAGCCGTTCCATCGATCGTCCGATTGACGCCGATCACGCCGCCGAATGCGGAAACCGGGTCGGCCTCGAGAGCCCGTTGGTACGCTTCGAGCACTGTCGCCCCCGCGCCCACGCCGCAAGGGTTGGTGTGCTTGATGATTGCCACCGCGCACACCTCGAGCTCGCTCACCAGCGCCCAGCAGGCGTCCAGATCGACAAGGTTGTTGTAGCTCAACTCCTTGCCCTGAAGCTGCTCCGCTCCCGCAATCCCCGTGCCCGAACCATCGACGTAGACTGCCGCGCGCTGATGCGGATTCTCGCCGTAGCGCAACGTCGTTGAGCGCTTCGCGACGATCCGCAGCGTCTCCGGCAACGCGTCGTTCTCGCCCGCTTCGCTCACTGCCCGCGCTTCGAGCGTGGACGCAATCGCGGCGTCGTAGGCCGCGGTTGTTGCGAATGCCTGCTGCGCCAGACGCCAACGCGTTTCGCGGCTAAGAGCACCGGCGTTGGTCTGCAACTCTGCGGTCAGCAAACTGTATTCGGCGACGCTCGAAACCACCGCTACGTCCTCGAAATTTTTGGCCGCTGAACGCAGCATGGACGGCCCGCCGATGTCGATGTTCTCGACAATTTCGGCGAAGTCCACCCCGGGTCTTGCGGCCGTCTTCTCGAAGGCGTAGAGATTGACGACCACCATGTCGATGGGCGCGATTCCCTGCTCCGCAACCGCCTTCGCATGCTCACGGTCGCCGCGCTTATAGAGCAGGCCGCCGTGAACCGCCGGATGCAACGTCTTCACGCGCCCGTCGAGCATCTCGGGGAAGCCCGTCAGCTCAGCGACATCGCGCACCGCGAGACCTGCGTCTCGCAAAGCCTTGGCCGTTCCGCCCGTGGAGACCAGTTCAACGTTGAACTGCTCCAATACCCGCGCGAAGTCTATCAGGCCCGTCTTGTCCGTCACCGAAAGCAGGGCGCGCCGGACGGCTTTCAAATCGCTCATATTGAGCTATTCTAACTGGCCCCTAAGCGAGGGCACATCGCCCGGTATCTATCGCCGAGGTAGACACTGGCCCTAGCTCCAGAATCACCTTAGAGGCCTCCCCCCCCCACCCCGTCCTATTTGCGTAAAGTCCGGACAACAAAAGACTTAGCCTTGTACATACACTCGTATAGTCTTGAAAACAAAGAGGCCCATTTTTAGATCCCTCAAAGTACTCAAAAGAAACGACTTGAGAAATCAAATGATAAGAATCCAGATCCAAAGGAAAAGCCCGGCGGGGTGGCCGGGCTGTTCACGAAGTTCTAATTCTATTGTAACTGGCGTGTCAAGGGTTTCGCTTATCTCACCCTCATGGCCCTGAGCATCTGTTCTCGCAGCATCCGGTTGGCGCGGGTTTGATATCCGTCGCCATCTTTCTTCAGCCACGCGATCACGTCCGCATCCAGCCGCAGGCTCACTGCCTGCTTCAGGGGACGGTAGAACCTTCCCCGCACTGCATTCTTCCAGGCTGAGGCTGGCAACTCGGGCGCGTCGGAGTAATCGATCTCACTATCTGGCATTTTTGCGAGTGCTTCCAACTGCCGCCTTTGCTGTGGTGTCGCCGGGGTTCCCGGCTTCCGCCTAATAACCGTCTTCATATCTCTTCCTCTCACGGACGTTCACTTTACGCGCTGAAATAATCCTCACTATCTCTTCGTCGTCGTCCTCCTCGTCTTCGAGTGTGTACGACGAGCAACAGCAGAACTCCGTCCGCCATGCCCATCGTTTGCCAACGCACTTCCCTATCGACCTCTCGATCCAGCGCCATGAGGTGCAGCGGGTCATCAAACACGAGGGCGGCGGTATCAAAGCCGACTCTATGCTTCCGCAGGTTGATCGCGTTCTTCGTCTCATCCCAATCAAAACGCACGCAACCACCTAAAGGCTATTGTATATACATATTTGCATGTACATGCAAGATGGGGACTTTTCAATATGTCACTTGGGCAGGAAGCTGTTCGGCCCGACGAGAATGAAGCCGGGCGTCTCGGCGACGCACTGACGCAACAAGAAGGCGTGTCCGGAACCGTAAAAAACGACGATGCGATCGCCCGGACGACTGTTCTGAACAAGATTCGCGCAAATCAGAAAGTTACGGCGATACCACGCTGTCAAGAGGTCAGCACCGGGTTGCTGCTGACCCGCACCGACACGGAGCATCTGGCGGTAAAAGCTGTTGCTGCGGCTGATGCGGCCGGGATCGTTGAGGTAACGCAGAGTCGCCGCTATTCCCTTGGATTGCAGTAGGGCTGTCTGCTGTTGAGTCAAGTTTTCGATCTCGGCGTTGGCACGCTCGAGCAGTTCCGACTGCCCGTGTGCTTTAGCAAAGGTCTGTACGGGTTCGTAGGGGAAGTCGCCGTCCACATCGATGCCGTAGAAGCGGTCGAGCCTCGCCGTTTTTGCAAGACGGAAGCCGAGTTGCACGACCTCGTTGCGGCTGGGCGGCAGGGTGCCCGCCAGGTAATGGGCGTAGCGCTCGCTCGCCACATCGGCTGGCCACTCTGCCATGACCTTGGTGGGGTGAAAAACCGCCAGCGCGTCCGTAACCTTGGCGATCTCCGCCTGCCGTTTGGGTACCAGAACATCGTCGACAGCGACATTGTGCATGTCGTGGCCGGGATTCGCCATGTGGAAGTTTCCTACCACCATGACCGAAACAGGCGCAACGACGGGGATATCTTGCGCGAAGGCGACAGTATGGAGAGCGAGTAGGCTGGTGAGCGCGATTAGGGAATGTGACTTCAGCATGGGTTGGAGCACCTCGGCGTGGAGTGTGACTTGAGAGTACGAGGAACAGAGCGCACTGGTTCCGACAGTGGTCAAAGATTCTGTTGAGGTTTGAGGGCAGAGGGTTTGAGGAGAGAGGTGTCAAACGGCGGAGGCAGAGTTACGACGAGTTTTGAGTTGTCAGTTTGAGCTGCCCGTTTCGAGTTTCGGAGGGAAGGGCCGCTAGAATGAAAACGTATGCTTGATCTTGCTTTTGTGCGGGCGAATCTCTCGCTGGTTGAAGAAAAACTGCGCGCGCGTGGTGGGGATGTCTCTGCTCTGACGGACTTCGCGAGTCTCGATGTGGAGCGTCGTACTGCTATCACCGAAGTCGAAACTCTGAAGGCCGAGCGCAATGCGCTCTCGCAGGAATTCGCGCGGCTGAAACGCGAAGGCAAAAGTGTTGAGGGTGTTTCGGTTGGCACAAGCGACTTGAAGGAGCGAACCGAGCGGTTGGAAGAAGCGGCTCAGAAAGCCGACGCAAGGATGCGGGACCTGCTGGAGGGCCTTCCCAACCTGCCCCACGAGAGCGTCCCGGTCGGCAAATCCGAGCAGGACAATGTGTGCGTCAAGACCTGGGGCGCGTTTCCACAGTTTGAATTTGCCGCGAAACCGCACTGGGAGATTGGAGAGAGTCTCGGCATTCTGGACTTTGTACGGGCGGCAAAAATTTCCGGCTCGCGGTTTGTCGTGCAGTTCGGGACAGGGGCGCGGTTGGAACGCGCACTGGCCAATTTTATGCTCGACCTTCACACGAGCAAACGTGGCTATGCTGAAGTTCTGCCGCCGTTTATAGTGAACTCGCGCTCGCTTTTTGGGACTGGCCAACTTCCCAAGTTTGCTGAGGATTTATTCCACTGCGACGACAAGGGCGCGTATGTCCCGGGCGAGTTTGAGGAGAACGACCACTGGTTGATTCCGACGGCCGAGGTTCCGCTGACCAATATTTTCCGCGACGAGACGATCCCTCTCGCCGAGACAATTTCGTTCTGCGCGTATACGCCCTGTTTTCGTTCTGAGGCGGGGTCGTATGGCAAGGACGTTCGCGGCTTGATTCGGCAGCATCAGTTTCAGAAGGTCGAGCTTGTGAAGTTCGCGAGGCCGGAAGATTCCGAGGCCGAGCACGAGAAACTGACGCGCGACGCGGAGGCCGTGCTGGAGGCGTTGGAGCTTCCCTATCGGCGCATGTTGCTGTGTACTGGCGATATGGGTTTTAGCGCGGCCAAGACGTACGATCTCGAAGTCTGGCTTCCGGGCCAGCAGACGTACCGCGAAATTTCTTCGTGCTCGAACTGCGAAAGCTTTCAAGCGCGCCGCGCCAACATCCGCTACAAGCCGGCGGGCGCGAAGAAGTCGGAGTTTGTCCACACGCTCAATGGGTCTGGGCTGGCAGTTGGGCGCACGTATCTGGCGGTGTTGGAGAACTATCAGCAGGCGGACGGCTCGGTGCGGATTCCTGCTGCGCTGCGGCCGTATATGGGCGGAGAAACGGTCATCGCGCGGCAAACATTTGGACGGGCGTTATGATGCGGCTTCTGCGCAACTACATTTTCTGGTCGTATGAGCGAGGCAGCATTCAGTACGACGTGATGGTGACCGCCATCATCCTGTTCGTGCTAGTGGGGCCGCACTTTATCGATTTCAAAGCCAAGCCGACCAAGACCGTCCCGCTGCGTTCGAGTGAAGTGCTGGTGAAGAGCCGCAGCATCAGCGATACGGGCGTCGTCTCGCTGATGTACGAAATTCGTGCGGATGATCTGGAGGGCGCCGCGACCGACGAACAATGCCGGACGGCGCTGATGCGTGTGATTCAACCCATCTCTGGAGACGTGACGCTGGAAAGCTATCGGCCGATCGTGGACGCGAAAGGCAAGGTTGTGGCCTACGATGCGACCGTGCGACGTTAGGGGCATCGAACGAGAAGCAGTTGGCCACCCAAATACAAAAGCAGATTCCCTGCGGGAATGACAGAAAGAAAAGCAAGTACAGAAAAAAGCAAGTACAAAAGACAAGCAAGTGCAGAAGAAAGAAAGGCGCGTATTGACGATGCGATTGGTCGGTTCGGTTTTTGGTGCGGCGTTTGCGCTATTTGCACTGGCAGGGACTGTGCGTGGGCAGGCCCCCGATGCGCATCTTGCGGGTGTGTTGGCGCAGTTGGATGAGGCCAGCGAGCATTTCAGCGACGCCCGCGCGGACTTTCAGTGGGACTACTACGAATCTGTGGTGCGGGACACAACGACGCAGGTGGGGGCTATCTACTTCGAGCGCAAGGGCGGGGCGACCCAAAACGGTGTCCAGATGGGCGCGATAGTCGTCGATCCGAAAACTAAAGCGAAGGAAAAAATTCTGGAATACAAAAGCGGCGTGCTGCGGCTGTTCGATGTGTCCGTCGATCAAGTGCGCATCATGAAGGCCGGCCCGAATCAGGCGCAATATGAAACGTTTCTGACGCTGGGTTTTGGAGGCAGCGGAAAGGCGCTGGCGCAGGCCTGGAAGATTGAGGACCAGGGCAGCGAAACACTGATGGATTCAGGCCAGCCGGTAAAGACCGAGAAGCTCGATCTGGTTAGCAAAGACCCCGGCGTTCAAAAGACGTTTACGCATGTGACGATCTGGGTGGATCCGGTGCGGGGCGTCTCGCTGAAGCAGGTGTTCGATACGCCGTCGCATGACCGGCGCACCGCCACGTACTCGCACATAAAGTTGAACGGCAAGATCGATATGGGCAGCTTTGCGATTAAGGGCGGGCCGCATACGACGCATGTTGGGCCTTGATTGTCCGCGACGTGACAAATGCAAAGGCCGCCAGCAGGATCACGATCGGATAGCAGTCGATGGTGTAGCGCGGCTCGGAGTTGTCGAGGGTGAGGAGCATCGCCGAGCGCATTAGAACGAACGCTAAAAGCGCGATTGCCAGCGCACGACGGTCACTCCAACTCTGCTGTCGCCATTTGTAAAGTCCGAGAGCGGCAAGGATCAGGTAGACGAGATTGAGCGCGGCGTAGGCTGCGGTCCCGGCGCTCGCGAGGGGATGTGCGCGCCATCGCCACCAATCGTTAGGCAGCGGCAACATTTCGGTGCGCGGCCGAAGCCACATATCGAAGACTCTCAGCACCGGCAATTCGACGTAGTAGCGGAATGGATGCGCGGCGACACGTTCCGCCGCGAGCGCCGCGAATGCCGCATCGATCTGGGGCGTGGCGGCGCCCGCCTCGTTGTAACTGTCGAAGATGGCCGCGGTTTCTTCGCGTTGAGTTGCGGAGTCGAACGCCCTGCCTGGAAGATCGGTGAGCGCGAGCGGCGAGCCGTCGTAGCTCCAGTAAACATCGTCGGTGGACTTGAAATCGATCGCCCAGGTTCTGTACCAGCGGTCGAAACCGTGGTTGACAAACTCTCCGGGATCGTTGGCGCTCTTGGGTGCGAGCGGCTGGAGCACGTGGAAGACTCGCCAGTTGCGTGCGCCCCAGATCGCCAGTGGAAGCGCGATCGCAAGAGCGACAATGCATGTTTGTAGGACAGCGCGACGGCGGCCGCCGCGAAAGTTCCATGCGAGCCAGGCCATCGCCGAGAGGACGGCGAACGCCAGCAGAAGACGGTCGGGACGGAGAAGCGCAGCGAAAGCGAGTGAGAGTGCGAGCGGCCAGAGCCATGCGTTGAGCGGTGCGGCCTCGCGGACGCGAGCGGCCCAGCGCTCGAGCGAGTAGAAGGCCAACGCGGCGCAGACTACGGCAGAAGTTTCGGTCAACGGGGCGGCGATGTAGTTGGCGGTGAAGGGGCAAAGCATGGCCAACCAAAGCGCGGCGAGACCTGCTCGTTGACCCATCAGGCGTCGGGCCAGAGCGGCAACGAGGCAACATGTGACGAGGTCGAGGAGCAGTTGAAACCAGAGGACGGCGACGTAGTTTCCGACGCCAAATGCGGCGAAGCATGCGGCCAGCAACAAGGGGTAACCGGGGAGGCGAATCAGAGTTGAGCGAATGTTGGCGGCTTCGGTGAGGCCGTAGATATGGTGTTTGAGCATGTTTGTGGCGAGATCGCCATAAACCAGCGAGTCGCCCTGGATGTGTGTTTGCGCGCGCAAAAAATACAGTCGCAGGAGAAAACCGGCGATGAGCCCGGCGAGGATATGCCACTGATAGGCGGAGTAGGTGCGTTGTTGTGTGGCTCGCCTCGTCATGCTTTCTCAGCATCATAACGGGTGAATCGAGCCAGCGGTTTGCAACTTCATTTATCGACGCGACTGGTGCGTGTAATGATGAAGTCTTAGTCATGAGCAAACAAGTTTTCTTCGATCCGCAGCGAAAACGATGGAAACGGCTGCGGCGTGTTACCGACTCGCTGGCGCTGACAGGCGTGGTTGTGGGCGCGCTTTTCATCTTTGGCCTGGTGCGGATGAAGCCCATGCAGGGACTCGACCTGCGCTCAACCGCCAAAAAATACCGCGCGCTGTCGAACGCGCCGGTCAATGAGCAGAAGACCAAAGAGGCACTGAACAGGTCGGCGCACCGCAAGACCGACGTCAAGCCTTCCGACGTTACGCTGAATGAGGGTGAGGGCCTGCGCGCGGCGTTTTATACGGACAACGATCCGGCCAGCTACGCGTCGCTCAAGCAGCACATCAAGCAGATTGACCTGCTGTTTCCCGAGTGGCTCCACGTCATTACTTCGGACGGTAACATGATTTCGTACACCTCCGACAACGTGGGTTTTTCCGTCGTCGACAACGGTGGCGTGCATGGCGTCGACCATGAGAACAAGGTCGCGCGAGCGATCACGTTTGCCAAGGAAGACACGGAAGTTTTCCCGATGGTCAACAATTTCAACCCTGCGAGGGGGATCTTCGATCCGTCCGTGGGCAACTTCCTTTCGACCCCGGAAGCGCGCGCGAATTTCGTTCGCCAGATAGACCGGTTTCTCGCGGCCAACACTCTTTATCGCGGATTGACGCTCGATTTTCAGGTGATCCCGACGGCGGACCAGGCGGGTTATCGCGCGCTGGTGCAGTCACTGTACGAGGATTTCCATCCGCGCAATTTGCGGCTTTACATCATGGTCCCGGTGGGCGATGAGGACTTCGATTTAAAGTTTCTGGCCGACCACACCGACGCTGTGATTCTGTTGAACTACGATCAGCACCAGACGGGGACGCCCCCGGGGCCGGTCGCGGGGCAGGATTGGTTCGCGGACAATCTACGTGCAGCGCTCAAAGTCATTCCGCACGAGAAAATCATCTGCGGCATCGGGAGTTATGGGTACGATTGGCAGACGACGTTGCCGCCGCCGCTGCCACCAGCGCGGAAGGGCGCAAGAAACGTTAAGTCGAAATTGACCGCGCCGGTCGCCGAACCCAACGTCTTAACGGTGAACAATGTTTCGACTCAGGAAGCCTGGCAGGCCGCGTCGGAGTCTGAGGCGGGCATCAGTCTCGATGAAGATTCGCTCAATCCGCACTTCGGGTACGACGACATCGACGCAAAGGTGAGGCACCAGGTGTGGTTTCTGGATGCGGTCACGGTGCTCAATCAAATGCGCGTGGCCCGCGCGCTTGGCTTGCAGACGTTTGCCTTATGGCGGCTGGGTTCGGAGGACGATTCGCTGTGGAAGATATGGGACTCTCCGCTGAAGACGGACCCCCTGAAGGCGCTCACAGCAGTGTCTCCAGGACAAGACGTCGACACTGAAGGCGATGGCGATATTCTGCGCGTTACCCGCCGACCGCAACCCGGCCAGCGCACCCTTCAAATGGACGACGACAAAACTATTCCGTCGCAATATCTCAGCGTCATTTCAGAGACGATGGACTCGTATCCGCTGCCGTATACGCTCGCACAATATGGTTATCATCCACGCCAGGTCGCGATCACGTTCGACGACGGCCCCGACCCCGAGTGGACGCCGAAGATACTCGACATCCTGAAGCAGAAGAACGTTAAAGCGACGTTTTTCATGATTGGCGAAATCGCACAGGACAATGTGGGCGTGATGCAGCGCGTCTTTCGTGAAGGCCACGAGATCGGCAACCACACCTTTACGCATCCCGACATCAGCGAAATTTCGTTGACGCAAGTCGATCTGCAACTGAACCTGACCGAGCGCTTGTTCGCGTCGAAGATCGGGGTTAGCCCTGTTTATTTTCGGCCGCCATACTCTATCGACCAGGAGCCCGATACCAACGACCAGGCCGCGCCAGTGGACCACATTCAACATCTCGGCTACGTGATCGTCGGCAACAAGATCGACACATCGGACTGGGACGAGCATCCGCGCAAGACGCCGCAGCAAATCGTCGACACGGTCTTCGTGCAGTTCTCCGAGATGGACTCGAAGCCGTGGACGCGCGGGTCGATCATTCTGATGCACGATGGAGGCGGCAACCGTCAGCCGACAGTCGATGCGCTGCCTGTGCTGATCGATGCTCTGCGCGCGAAGGGCTATGAGATTGTTCCGGTGTCGCAACTCATTGGTCAGACACGCGACCAGGTTATGCCGCCTTTGAGCAGCCGTCAGCGGCGCTATGCGATGGTCGACTCCGTGGCTTTTTTCATGATTGGATTTTTCAATCACTTCGTGCTTTGGGTCTTCTTCGTGGGAGATTTTCTGATGAGCGCGCGGCTGATCATCGTTGGCCTCTGCGCCATTATCGACCGCTTCCGCAAGCGCAAGGATTTTGCCGGCCCCGACTATCAGCCGCGCGTCGCCGTCCTTATCCCTGCGTATAACGAGGCAAAGGTCATCGCGCGAACGATCCGTTCGGTGATGATGTCCAACTACAAGAACATTCGCATCATCGTGATCGACGACGGCTCGTCCGACAACACGTACCAAATTGCCACCGAAACGTATGCCGCAGAGATCGCCAGCGAACGGCTTACGGTGCTGACCAAAGGGAACGGGGGCAAAGCCGAAGCGTTGAACTTTGCGCTCCAGCAGACAGATGAAGAAATCTATGTGGGCATTGACGCGGACGGCGTTGTCGCGCATGACGCTATCGGTCGGTTGGTGTGCCACTTCGCGAATCCGAAGATCGGAGCGGTCGCCGGGAACGCGAAGGTCGGCAATCGCGTTAATTTGTGGACGCGCTGGCAGGCGCTCGAATACATCACGAGCCAGAACTTCGAGCGTCGCGCGTTGGATTTATTCGACGTGGTGATGGTGGTTCCCGGCGCGATCGGCGCGTGGCGCACAGCCGCGGTGAAGGCCGGCGGCGGCTACCACCCGGACACCGTGGCCGAGGACGCTGACCTGACCATGAACATTCTCGAGCAGGGCTACTCGGTGATCTATGAAGATCAGGCGCTGGCCTTCACCGAGGCCCCCATCAACGCCGACGGACTGGCGCGGCAGAGGTTCCGCTGGTCGTTCGGCATCCTGCAAGCGATCTACAAACATAAGGGCGCGATCCGCCGCCATCGCGCGATGGGACTTTTCGCGCTGCCGAACATTCTTATTTTTCAGATCCTGCTGCCGCTGGTTTCGCCGCTCATCGACCTGATGTTTGTGGGCGGCGTTATCCACTATTTCATCGACAAGCACTTTCATCCGGAGACGACCAGCGCGGACAATCTCTACAAGCTGATGACCTTCTTCCTCGCATTTCTTCTCATCGACTTTACGGCTTCCGCACTGGCGTTTCTGCTGGAACGAAAGCACCCGGCCAGCAAGGGAGACGCCTGGTTGCTGGTACATATTTGGGTGCAGCGGTTTACCTATCGACAACTTTTTTCGTGGGTCTTGATACGTACGATCAAGCGCGCGATAGACGGGAAGCCGTTCAACTGGGACAAGCTCGACCGCACGGCGGAGATGTCGAAGTCGACCGAAGAGTTCACGACCTAGTAGGCTGTTTACAGGCGTGTGAGCCCAGCGAAAGCGTACCCCAGCGGCTAAAGCCGTAACCAAACAGCGCATTTATGGCACGGCTAAAGCCGTGCCCTTAAAGCAAGACCGAGTCTCAAATTTTCCAATATGCTGTACCGGAGATACTATGACCCCCACACTGCCCCCTTTTAGCAATGAACCGTTCACCGACTTCACCGACGCAGCGACAAAGCGCAACATGATCGAAGCCTTGCAGCGCGTCACGGTAGAACTGGGCCGCGATTACGACCTCATCATTGGAGGCAAGCATGTGCGCGCGGCGCAGAGTTTCTCGTCGACGAATCCGGCGCGTCCCGCTCAGATCATCGGCACGCATCCGGAAGCGACCGCTGAAAATGCCGAGCAAGCGGTGCAAGCGGCGCTGGCTGCGTTCGCGCAGTGGTCGCGGACTTCGGTCGAAGAGCGTGCCGGACTGCTGTTGCGCGCGGCGAAGCTGATTCGCGAGCGGCATCTTGAGTTCTGCGCGTGGCTTACCGTTGAGGTCGGAAAGAATTGGGCTGAGGCGGACGCCGATGTTGGCGAGTGCCTCGACTTTTTGGAGTTTTATGCGCGTGAAGCGTTGAAGCTGGCGGGCGCGACAACGCCCATTCAGTTCCCCGGGGAGCGCAACCTGTTGCGCTATGTTCCAGTGGGCGTGAGCGCGGTGATTCCGCCGTGGAACTTTCCGTTTGCGATCATGGCCGGCATGACCATGGCCGCCGTCGTGTGCGGTAACACGGTAGTGCTGAAACCCTCTCCGGATGCTCCTACCGTGGCCGCGCGCTTCGTGGCGTTGCTGGAGGAAGCCGGTCTTCCCGATGGCGTTGTCAATCTGATTCAGGGCGGCCCGGCCGTCGGCCAGGCCATCGTGGAGCATCCGCAGGTGCGCCTGATCGCGTTCACGGGGTCAAAGAAAGTGGGGCTTGAAATTCACGAGCGAGCGGCACGCACGCAACCGGGGCAACACTTCATCAAACGCACGATTCTGGAGATGGGCGGAAAGGATTCCATCATCGTCGACGCCGATGCGGACATCGACGCCGCAGTGGAAGGCGTCACGGCTTCGGCCTTTGGTTTTAGCGGGCAAAAATGTTCGGCGTGTTCGCGAGTGATCGTCGATGCGGCGATCTACGACACGTTCTGCGACCGGCTGGCGGAGCGCGTCGGTAAACTGAAGTCGGGCGACCCAGCGGAGAATTTCTACAGCGGACCGGTGATCAATCCGACGGCGTACAAACGCGTGCTCTCCTACATCGAGGTGGGCAAAACGGAAGGCCGACTGCTGGCGGGCGGTAAAGCTGTCGAGAACAACGACGCCGGGTACTACATTGCTCCGACGGTTTTCGCCGACGTTGCACCGACGGCGCGGTTGGCGCAGGAAGAGATTTTTGGGCCGGTTCTGGCGGTCATCAAGTCGCGGAATTTCGACGACGCGCTGGCAATTGCCAACAACACCGAGTACGGACTGACCGGAGCGATTTATTCCAACTCGCGCGAGAAGCTGGATCGCGCGCGCGACGAGTTTCAGGTCGGCAACCTTTATCTCAACCGTAAATGCACGGGGGCGATGGTGGGAGCGCATCCGTTTGGCGGCTTCAACATGAGCGGTACGGACTCGAAGGCCGGCGGACCCGACTACCTCATACTCTTCACGCAGGCGAAGTCGATTGCCGAGAAGCTGGGCGTTGTGTCGCCAATAATAGATGAGCAGGAAGAACGGATGGGGCTTTAACGGAGGGGTTTGCAGTGAGCAGGAGTTCCTGGCGCACGCGCACGGCGACGTCTGCAAGGGTACGGTGACGCTGCGCAAAGACCGTGAGTTCCAGGCGATCAGAGACACCACTCTTGTCGTAAATGCTGCGCAGATAATTCTTGATCACTTGCTCCTTGGTGCCGAGCCGTGCAGCGACCGCTTTGTTCCTTTCACCGCCCGTAACGAGCGCCATAATTTGAACCTCTTTGGGTGTAAGGCGCTTGAGCACGCGAATTCCGACGTTGTCGGGTAGCGAGCCGCTGGCGACGGACTGCGAGATCGAGCGTTCGCCGGCAGCCACGCGCTTCAGGCAGGCGACAAGCTCAACTCCCGTCACCGACCGCAGTATCACTCCATCGATACGATGGGCGATCGTCGGGTCGAGGTGGGTCCCGTGCTCGACGATCAAGACGCTCCGAGTGCAAGCGACTTCCATCGCGTCCAGAATGCCGGCCAGGTCGGACGTTATACACGCGGAAAAAACGGCGATCGAGTGGTGAAGACTGTCGATCGCGTCCCTCAGCTGTGGCAGATCGGCGCACTGTGCGATGACCTGAAAGCTTTCTTCGACAGCGAGCACGCGAGCGGCTCCGGTCCTAAAAATCCCCTGCGTGTCAGCGAGAATAATGCGGTGCGCCAATGTTTCCTCCCATGCCTCGGCCCTGTTGCGTATGCGACCCGATTCTGGCATGAGTATCGGCTCGATGTTGGGGGTATGTTTGGGGTGTCGTCAATCTGCACAGAGCGGCCACGAAGCATCGACTGCGTCTGGGTTACGCACGCGCTGGCGATTCGGATTTGAAAGCACCGTCAAAAAAGTGCGGTCACGGTTTCGCAACAATGTTCGTTGCTACGCTGGGTGGCCCGACCCCGGCGTTCAACGCGACGTCGACTTGCGCGACACGGGCGCTGGCGGCCTAGCAGTTATCATGGGGAGGTCATATTTTTTGCATGCACTTTCCGTAGAGGTCACATCCTGTGTCAGAGCTTCGTCCCTTTCACATCGCATTTCCAGTCGACGACCTGCAGGCGGCGCGTCACTTCTACGGCACGGTACTGGGCTGCCCTGAAGGCCGCAGCTCGGAACATTGGATCGACTTCAATCTGTTCGGGCACCAGATTGTCGCGCACCACAAACCAGCGGCCCCAAATGCCGCCGCAGAGGCTTCGAGGGCGCACTCGAATCCGGTGGATGGCCACGATGTGCCTATCCCGCACTTCGGCGTCGTGCTGACCCCGCAGGACTGGAAGCAGCTTGCCGAGCGCCTGCGTACTGCCGGAGTCCGATTCATCATCGAGCCGCACACACGCTTCGTGGGCCAGGCAGGCGAGCAGTCTACGATGTTCTTTCTCGATCCCGCCGGCAATGCGCTGGAATTCAAAGCCTTCGCGGACCTCAGCGCGATGTTCGCGAAGTAGGAAGACGCGCCCAATGAATGTCTCTCCAGGTTCGCTTCGGGCTTGGATTCCGCTGCCGCAGACGTGGCGTGCCCACGCGGTCTTGACGCCTAACTCCGTCCTGCTCGAAACGGCCGGAGGACTGGGCGAGGACCATCTGAGTTATCTCTTTACGTCGCCTGAAACTGTGTTCCGCGCGGGGTCTCCTTCGCAGTTGCTCAAGCTGCTAGAAGACATAGAGGACGGGACGCGCGAAGGCATGTATGCAGCGGGTCAAATCGATTACGAATCCGCCTATGCGCTGCATGATATTCCGGCCACGTTGCCGCGAGAATCTCTTGCGTGTTTCGGAATTTATCGCCAGCCCGCAGTCTTCGACCATCGCACAGGCGTCGCGACCGGCCCTGTGTTGCCGAAAGCTGCGGCGCGTTCAGAGTTCGATGTTCGCGCCCCGCTTACGCGTCCGAAACTGCAAATAACGCACGAAGCCTACGCCGACAGGTTCGCGGCAATTAAACGTTTTCTGTTTGCGGGGGATACCTATCAGGTCAACTTCACGACACGCGTTGGAGCCGAGTTGCTGAGTTCTCCGCTTGATTTGTACGAATGCCTGATCGAATCCCAGCCTGTGGACTTCGCGGCGATTCTGCACTTTGGCGACAGCCTGACGCTCTCTTTTTCTCCTGAACTTTTCTTTCGCGTGACCGACAGGCACATCGTAACGCGGCCGATGAAAGGAACTGCGCCGCGTGGACTAGACGCCGAAGACGATGCGCGGCAACGCGAGTGGCTCGCCCGCGACGAGAAGAACCATGCCGAGCATGTGATGATCGTCGATCTGCTGCGCAACGATCTGGGCCGCATCTGCGCGCCGGGCTCTATTCGAGCCGACGATCTCTTTCGCGTCGAGCCGTACCCCACGCTCTTTCATATGACGTCCAGTGTGTCTGGCAAACTTCGTTATGAGGTTCGCTTAACTGATGTTATGAGCGCGATTTTTCCCAGCGGTTCAGTGACGGGCGCGCCCAAGCGCCGGACCATTGAAATTATTCGCGACCTCGAAGACAGCCCGCGCGGCGTGTATACCGGCGCGATCGGCGTGATGCAGCCCACCGGCGACATGTGCTTCAGCGTACCCATCCGCACGCTCGACGTGCGCAGCGGACTCGTACAGATGGGCGTTGGTGGAGGCGTGGTCGCGGACTCGACCGCCGACTCGGAGTATGACGAGTGCGTATTGAAGGCGTCTTTTCTCGAAGCTGCGGCGACTGCACCGAAGCTTATTGAAACGCTGCTGTGGAGCGAAGGCTATCCGCTGCTGGACTTGCACCTCGCACGACTCGGCAGGTCCGCCGCGCAACTTGGCTTTGAGTGCGATGACGCGAAAATTCGCTCCGCGCTCGCCGAGGCTGGGTCCGCCTTCAGAGAAGATCGACGCGTCCGACTGCTGTTCTCGACCGATGGGGGTGTGGAAATAGTGACGTCGGCCGTCGTCGACCCGCGCTCGGATTTGCGGGTGCGTATAGCGGCCCGGCGTATTCTTTCCACCGATCCGCTGCGGCAGTACAAAACGACGCGGAGAGTTTTGTATGACCGGGAACTTGAGCGTGCGCGCAACGATGGTTTCGATGAAATCTTATTTCTCAATGAGCGTGGAGAACTGGTCGAGGGCGCGATCAGCAATCTCTTCGTCGAAATTGACGGACTCTTATGGACTCCGGCGCCCAGTTCAGGGGCATTGCCGGGAGTTTACCGTCAACATTTGCTGAGTACGAGACAGGATATGGTCGAACGGATCCTCCACCTCGACGACCTGAAGTGCGCCACAGCTCTGTGGCTGGGCAACGCGGTGCGCGGATTGCGTTCAGTCGGCACGGTGCAAGTGGAGTGAACGCGGACGAAGACGATGGAAGCTTCGGCCAATCCTCGGCTGTGACTTCAACGGCGTAGAGCCGTAAAGCAAATGCGGTATTTACGGACACAAATAAACCCGTGCCTTAAAGACCTGTTTAAGAATTTCGGTTCGCGGCATACACAACCTCTCTTGGCGTACCACAAGCTGTCATCTCGACCGGAGGCGCTTTTTTTGCGCCGTAGTGGAGAGACCCGCAGCTTCTCTGCGCGGCCGAATATCCTGCCACCTCGGAAATTTGCAGGTCTCTCCACTCCGCCTTCGCAAATACGCGAAGGCTCCGGTCGAGATGACAGGGTCCACGGGTCCAAACAGAGATCGCTAACAGACCTTCAAGCAAGACAGACTTTTCGCAGCGTGCTGCGGCCCTGAGCGAACATCGCACCTCAGGCGGGGCAAACGGTCGCATTGACCCTGTCATTCGCGTATGCTTTAATTCGCGAGTTCCATAAATATCAATTGGTATGATTTTGAGTTTTCGTCTTGCGAGGCGCTTGTAAAGTGTTGCCCAAACGCAGGAACAATTTTCAGGAGGAACGCCTTTCATGGTTTTCGGCGCACTAGCCGCACTGTCGCTCAGCTTTCAGGATGTTTCAACCGCTCCCATTGTCCCGCTGCATTCGAATGATGCCATCTGGT
>JBBRCA010000033.1:0-23365 GCA_038205325.1 Terriglobales bacterium
GCCAGACGCCCGCCAGCATGGGCCTGTCGCGTACCGTGGGCTATGGCGCGGACTCCGGTTCGATCTCCGACATCGAGATTGCGGACCTGGTCATCATCATCGGGTCGAATACCTCGGAGAGCCATCCCGTATTGGCGACGCGCGTGAAGCGCTCGCACAAGCTTCGCGGACAGCGGCTGATGGTCTTCGACATTCGCAAGCATGAAATGGCCGAACGCGCGGACATCTTCATTCGCCCCAATCCTTCGACCGATGAGGTCTGGTTGCAGGCGGTCACCAAGCACCTCATCGACACGGGGCGTCACAATCAGGCGTTCATCGACCGGTGGGTGAATAAGTGGGACGAGTATCGCGCGTCGCTTGCACCGTACACGTTGGAGTACGCGGAGCAAGTCACGGGCATTCCCGTCGCGCGCCTAATGCAGGTGGCCGACGAAATCGCGGCGACGGATAAAGTCTGCATCCTGTGGGCGATGGGCGTGACGCAGCACTGCGGCGGCTCGGACACATCAACGGCGATCTCGAACCTGCTGCTTGCGACGGGCAATTATAAGCGTCCCGGAACGGGCGCATATCCTCTACGCGGGCACAACAACGTGCAGGGCGCGAGCGACTTCGGCTCCATGCCTAACATCTTCTCGGGCTATCAGAAAGTGGACGACGCAGCGATTCGCGGCAAGTTCGAGGCCGATTGGGGCGTTACGCTGCCGACGACGAAAGGCCTCGACAACCGCGAGATGATTGCCGCGATCCACGAAGGCAAGCTGCAGGCGATGTACATCAAGGGCGAGGACACGATCGACTCCGATGCCAACCTGAACGATGTCGATGAGGCGCTGCGCAAACTCGAGTTCCTGATTGTGCAGGACATCTTTTTTTCAGAGACCTGTCGTTACGCCGACCTGGTGCTGCCGGCGTCGCCGTCGCTCGAGAAGGATGGCACGTTCGTCAGCACCGAGCGGCGCATTCAGCGGTTGTACAAGGCGATGGAACCGCTCGGCGAGTCCAAGCCCGATTGGGAGATCATTCAACTGATCGCCCAGCGCATGGGCGGCGCGGGTGGTTGGAACTACAAACATCCCTCCGACGTGATGGTAGAGGTCGCGCGACTGACACCGACACTTGCGGGCGTGACGTACGAGCGGCTGGAGGGCTACAAGACCCTGCAATGGCCGGTGGCGAAGGACGGTACGGACACGCCACTGTGCTATGTGGACACGTTCCCGTTCCCCGACGGCAAGGCGCAGTTCCATCCGCTCGAGTACGTTCCGCCCAGCGAGGAGATCAACTCGACTTACGACCTGCACCTCAACAACGGGCGTCTGCTGGAGGTGTTCGAGCAGGGCAACATGACCGATCGCGTGCCCGGAATCAAGGCGATGACGCCGGGCACGTTTGTCGAAGTGTCGCCCGAACTGGCTGCGGAGCGCGGAGTCACTGACGGGAGCTATGTGCAGCTTGAGAGCCCGTATGGGCGCGTGCGGGTGCAGGTTCTGGTAACCACGCGCGTGGCGGGCAAGCAGATGTACATGCCGATGAACTCGGTGATAGAGCCGGTGAATCGACTGACGAGTTCGCACCTGGATCGCGCTACGCACACACCCGCGTTCAAGGAGCTTTCAGTGAAGATGACGGTGCTGGGCGAGACGGGCGAGTCGCCGTTGCCGCGCCGCAACTTCCGCTTCGGGAAGCGCACGCCGACCGATGGCGTGGAAGTGGAGAAGAAGCGCGCGCGGGCGGATTACTGGCTTCCGGGAACGAAGGCCCAGGACAAGTTGGTGCAGATTGGGACGACGACGTCTTAGAGGACTGAGTCGGACAGTTGACGGCTGACAGTTTCCAGTTACGAGTCACCCAGTTGCGAGGAGAGTATGGCAAATCCACTTGCGTTCAAGCCAAAGATCGGCGATCCGCACCAGGAACTTGAGCGGCGGCTGGCCGCTGCGCCGCGACAACATTCGGAGGCGCTGCTGGTGGCATGGGACCTGCTGCAAACCGCACACGATCAGGGCATTTTGGACCTCGCGCAAGGGCTAATCGGCGGGCGCGACGCGATTGCGACGCACCTTGCGAAGGCGGCGAACCAGCCGGAGAGCATTGCCGCGCTGCGCAACCTGATTGCGATGGGGCGTGTGCTGGCGTCGCTCGACCCGGCGACACTCGACCATCTGGCTAAGGCGCTCGATGGTGCTGCGCGCGAGAAGGAAGCGGGGCAGAAACCTCCGAGCTTGTGGCGGCTCTTTCGACGGGTGGCGTCAGAGGATGGGCGGCGCGGGCTTTCGTTTGTGACGACGGTGTTGATGGGGCTAGGGCGCTCGACTATCCGGTAGATGCAGCCACGAGGGGTACCCCTCCCCCCGGGTGTACCTTGCACGCAAAGTCTTTAGAATGTGGCGCTCTAGGTAAGTGGCTTGTTGCAAAGTCTTCAAAGCAAAGGGCTTTGGTGCAAAGTATTCAAAGGAAAAGACTTACTAGTTTATTGGCCTCGAGACTGAGGATAGGGTGAAACCCATGTCCGAAAATCCGGACATGGGGCACCCCGCTTTTTGCCCAGTTTAGACATAGGGTGCCACGCCTCTTGCCCGTTTAGACATGGAGTACCCGACTCTGCCAATTTATACATGGGGTGCCACGCCTCTTGCCAGTTTTAGACATGGGGTTCCCCGACTCTTGCCAGTTTTAGACATGGGGTTCCCCGACTCTTACTACTTCAGACAGGGCGCACCCCCACAAGAAGAAGACCTGGATCTTAAAAAACTATGAGTTTTGAGGACTGATTCAATTGTAGCAATTTGGCGGGGTAAACACGCAAAGTATTCTTGCTAGATTTGGGCAGTGTTCATGCGGGTTTGCGGAGTTTTGCACAGGCCAGGGGGCTTGACAGCTTTTGGTACCGGCGACTTTTCCCGTTGCATTCCGTTGCTTGTGCGCTACACTGGCGCGTATCAGCCCAGTGTTTGAAGGAGAATCCAATCATGCAGGAAGAGTTGGCAGTAGCCGAGGGCGGTGCTCCGCTTTCGCAAGTAGAGCGTGTCGTCGATACGTTTGTGGCACCGCGCAAGACGTTTACCGACATTTTACGCAGCACAAACTGTTGGCTGCCGATTCTTCTGATGGTCTTGCTGACCGCGGGATGGGCCTACTCCATCGATAAGACCGTGGGCTTCGCTGCGGCGGCTGAGCAACAGATGGCGAAGAGTCCAAAACAGGAAGAAGCGATGCAGCAACTGCCGCCGGACCAGCGCGCGAGCCGCATGGCCATGACGGCAACCATCACAAAATGGACGAGCTACGGCAGCTTTGTGTTTGTCCTCATCTTTTTGGTGATCGAAACGTTGATTTTGTGGGCCAGTTTCAACTTCGGGCTCGGCGCGCAGACGAGGTTTGGGCAGGTGTTCGCCGTCGTGGTGTATGCCGGTCTGCCGCGTTATCTGCTTTGGATACTGAGTTCGATCATGCTGTTTGCGGGCGTAGGTCGAGACAACTTCGACATGCGCAACCCGGTGGGCACAAACCTCGGCTTCTTTCTGACCGACTCGCCCAAGTGGATGCAGAGCGCGGGACAATTTTTCGACATCCTGGGTTTCTGGTCGCTGGCGCTCCTGGTTGTGGGCATGGCCATCATTTCACGAAAGAAGATTTCGCAATCGGCGACAGTGGTCATCGGTTGGTGGGTGTTGATTTTGCTTGTCGTGACCGGGTTTTCGGTGGCGTTTAGCTAGGGCGGCGGCATCCGGAACTCATGTCCCAAAGGCGGACATGGGACACCCCGCTTTCTAGGCTGCCCGAGCGAGACGCAGATTTCCTGCGGAAATGACAAAAAGGGCGGGGACACCCCGCTTTCTCGGCGGCCCGAGCGAGACGCAGATTTCCTGCGGAAATGACAGAAAGAAGGCAAGGCAGATCGGGTCGCTATACGCCCCAGCGCTTGAAGACCAGCGAGCCATTGGTGCCGCCGAAGCCGAAGGAGTTCGAAAGCGCGTAGTCGATCTTCGCGGCCTGCGGCTTGTTGGGGACGTAGTTGAGGCGGCAGGCGGGGTCGAGTTCGACGATGTTCATGGTCGGCGGGGCCATCTGATGAAGCATCGCCATGATGGTGATGCCGGCTTCAAGGCCGCCCGCGCCCCCGAGCAGGTGGCCGGTCATGGATTTGGTCGAGCTAACCAGCAGGGTGTGGTCGATGGCGCGCTGGCCGAAGACATTCTCAATGGCCTTTGACTCCAAGGCGTCTCCCAGCGGGGTCGAGGTCGCGTGGGCGTTGACGTAGTCGATCTTGTCCGGCGAGATGTTGGCGGACTTGAGCGCGGCGGCCATGGCGCGGCGGCAACCTTCGCCCTCGGGGGCCATGCCGGTCATGTGGAAGGCGTCGCCGCTCATACCGTAGCCGATGATTTCGGCGAGAATCGTCGCGCCGCGAGCTTTGGCAAACTCCAACTCTTCGAGGATCAGGATGCCCGCGCCTTCGCCGACCACGAAGCCGTCGCGGTCCTTATCGAAGGGGCGGCAAGCATGAGCGGGGTCGTCGTTGCGGGTGGAGAGGGCTTTCATGGCGGCAAACCCGCCGACGCTGAGCGGGGTAATCGCGGCCTCCGCGCCGCCCGCGATCATGGCGTCGGCGTCGCCGCGCTGGATGGTGCGGAAAGCGTCGCCGATGGAGTGCGCGGAGGAGGTGCAGGCGGTCGCGGTGGCCTCGTTCGGCCCTTTTGCGCCGTAGCGGATGCTGACGTGCCCGGCGGCGAGGTTGATGATGCTGGCGGGGATAAAGAAGGGAGAGATTTTGCGCGGGCCGCCGGCGATCATGGCCTTGTGCTCGCGCTCGATGATGTCGAACCCGCCGATGCCGGAGCCGATGTGCACGCCGACCATCTCGCCGTTTTCAGGGGTGATTTTGAGGCCGGAGTGCTGCATGGCCTCGTGCGCCGCCGCCATCGCGAAGTGGATGAAGCGGCCCATTTTGCGGGCCTCTTTTTTGTCTACGAAGACGTGGGGGTCGAAATTCTTGACCTCGGCGGCAAAGCGGACGGAATGGCCCTCGAGATCGTAGGCCTTGATCTCGGCCATCCCGGTTTTGCCCGCCAACAGGCCTTGCCAGACCTCCGGTGCGGTATTGCCCACCCCGCAAAGGAGGCCGAGGCCTGTGACCACGACGCGACGCTGCTCCGGCATGCGGCTACTTGCCCTTCTGATTCTTCTCGATGTAGTCGATGGCGTCTTTCACCGTCTTGATCTTCTCGGCGTCTTCGTCCGGAATCTGGATGTCAAACGCTTCTTCAAACTGCATGACGAGCTCGACGACGTCGAGCGAATCGGCGCCCAGATCTTCCTGAAAGCTTGCGCCGGGCGTGACTTCGGCTTCATCCACCTGAAGCTGCTCGACAATAATCTGCTTTACCTTCTCGTCCACTGCTCCCATTGGTGACTCTCCTGTAGTTCGTTTCTTGGTTCGTAAATTCTGGTGGGCGGCGTGCGTGGGGCACAATCTTATCGACCACTCCAATGTGCAAGCATACTGGGGCCGTCCGGTGGTGTAAAGGATGGCCCGGGCAATGTTGTGGAACGCGCTCGGCAATCGAAAGAATTTCCGGCGTTGTTCTGCGGTTAAAGCTGTTTTTATTCTATTGCGTTGCGGTGCGGCTGAGTTGCATCCTAACGGTAATCGGAGGTCGCTTAGAACAGGACTTACCGATATGCCGATACTACGGTCGGCGCTGGCGGGGCGTCTTTTGACGATTTGCGAGAGCGGCCGTTTTTTCGATATTTAGGGCGATGTGTGCGCCAGGTGGGTACGCAGCGCGAGGGCCAGAGTTTATGAGGAAATTGTGCAATCAATGCCGTACGCTAACGAAATTTCGGCGACTGAACCGGGTGAGTTTTTTAGAACGCAGCGTGTTGCCGCGCTTTGGGGTGTTCCCGTGGGAGTGCGCGCTATGCCGCCGCAAAGTGTTTCTGCCCCTTGACGGGCGACAAATACCGGCGGAGTACATGGATGAAGGCCTGGAACGCGATCGCTAGGTGTCTTCGTTTGCGGCAAGCATCGGCAATAAGCCGTCGAACGCGCCGCTGTTGGCGCCCGAGTCGAGTGCAGGTCCGGGGCTATCGGCGCTCACGTCTCCGAGGGTGCGATTGATGGCGCGGGTGCGAACATTGAGTTTCTGAATGGTGCTCTGCACCGTCCCCACTTGTTTTTCCATCGACCCCATAAGGGTTTCAAACGTTTTGAACTCGGTTTGGGTTTTCGCGAGGACGTTCCAGACTTCGTTGCCCTTTTTCTGGAGGTTCAACATGCGGAAACCGAGTTGGAAACTGGTCAGAAGCGCGTACAGGTTGGATGGCCCGGCGACCATGACGCGGCAGTTCTGGTGCAGGTCGGCTTGGAGTCCATCGCGGCGCAACACCTCGGCGTAGAGACCCTCGGTGGGCAGGAACATGATGGCGTAGGGCGTGGTGATCGGCTCGTTGATGTACTTTGCGCAGATGCGTTTGCCCTCGGTGCGGATGGCCGCGTCGAAAGCTTTGCGCGCCGGCTCGACACTGGCGGGAAGGCCCGATTCATAGGCCGATTCGAGGCGCTCCCAATCTTCGCGAGGAAACTTGGCATCGATGGGCAGGAGCACGTCGCCACCCGTGCCGGGGAAGCGGACTGCAAACTCGACGACCTCCTGCGTGCCCGGACGGACGCGGGCGTTTTCGACGTATTGGCCGGGAGCGAGTACCTGTTCAAGCAGCTTGCCAAGCTGGACTTCGGCAAAGCCGCCGCGCGATTTGACGTTCGAGAATATGCGGTTGAGGTCGTTGACGCCGGTGCTGAGGGTGTTCATTTCACCCAGCCCGGCGTGGACTTTGCTGAGCTGGTCGGTCACCGCTCCGAAGCTTTCCGTCAGGCGCGTCTGGAGCGTTACGTGGAGTTTTTCGTCGACGGTGGAGCGCATTTCTTCGAGCTTCTTTTCGTTGTTCGCGTTCAGGGCGTCGAGTCTTTGCTCGACGGTCGCGCGCAACTTGTCCTGGTGGTCGGTCTGCGCCGCGCTCAGTTCGTTCAGGCGGCGATGTAGGGCGTCGCGGGCGTCCGTGGCATGACGTGTGGAGTCGGTGGTGAAACCCGTGAAGCTTTGGGTGAGGGTGCAAAGCTGGGCGTCCATACTGCTGCGCTGGGTTACTCCGAGGGTGTTGATGTTGCCGAGGACTTCGGTGCGCAGGGCGGCGGAGGCGGCGTTGGCAGCGTCGCGCCCGCGCGCGGCCTCGGTGGCCGCTTCGGTGCGAAGCTGGGCGAGTTCGGCGCGCAGATGCTGGTCGAGCGCGTCGCCGCGGGCTTCCGCGCGGGCGAGCGTTGCGGGCAGGTCGGAGGCGAGTAGTTGGGCGAGGCGCGGGTCTTCGGAATTGGAATTGGAATTCGGCTGGATGGTGGATTTGCGGAGAAGCGAATAGGCCAGCGCGAGCAGGATGACGATTTGAAAGGCCAGAACGACGGTGAGCATTTCGATTTTCCTTCGCTCGCAGAATAGCATCGACCCGGCCAGAATTCTTCCGGAGTGGTCTGAGATTGGATCAGGCTCTGAACGGAGCTCGTTCAATCGCTCAGACGGCGACAATCACGACGTGATGGCGCAGGACCGTCTCGCTATCGAGTGCGGCGACTCGAGCTCACCGAGCGAAAACGTCAACGACTTTCTGTAGGTCACGAAGAGTCTTCCGATCTTCATCGCTGAGTGCGGCGTCGGTGAGCAGATCAGGCCGATTGGCGAGCGTTTTGGCAAGCGCCGCTTGACGCCGCCATTGGCGGATTTCGCTGTGGTCGCCTTTCGAGAGGACATCGGGGATGGGGACGCCGCGAAATTCAGCCGGGCGCGTGTAGTGCGGGTAGTCGAGCAGGCCGCCAGAGCCGTGGGTGGAGCGGGGGACGCCGTCTTCGGTCATGTGGTCGGCGGGGTCGTCGCCTTCGCCGAAGCTCTCGTAGCGGGAGGAGTCGGCGTGGCCGAGGACGCCGGGAAGCAGGCGCACGACGGCGTCGACGATGACCGCCGCCGCGAGTTCGCCGCCCGAAAGGATGTAGTCGCCGATGGAGAGTTCTTCGTCGCAGAGAAGCTGGGCGACGCGCTCGTCGACGCCCTCGTAGCGGCCGCAGATGAGTACGACGCGTGAAAGGGTCGCGAGTTCGCGGGCCTTGGCCTGGGTGAAGCGCGCGCCTTGCGCGGAGAGCAGGATGACGCATTGCTTGAAAACGTCGCGCGAACTTTTTGCGGGGACGCCGAGAGATTCGACGGCTTCGAAGATTGGTTCGGCCTTCAACACCATCCCCTCGCCGCCGCCGAAGGGACGGTCGTCGACCGTGCGGTGGCGGTCGTGCGTGAAGGCGCGGAGATCGTGGATGTGCGTCTCCGCCTGGCCGTTGCGCAAGGCGCGTTCCAGAATGCCGTGCGTGAACGGGCCGTGGAAGAACTCCGGAAAGATGGTGACAATGTCGAAGCGCATAGAGGCAGTGAGTAGTGAGTCAGGGATAGAGCTCAGCTTAGTTGGGTGGATTGAGCAGGCCTGGGGGCAATGCCATGACGATTTGGCGCGCAACTGTGTCGACGGAAAGCAGGTGAGCGCGGACGAAGGGGACGAGGAGAGGCTCTGCTTCTTCGGGTGAGCCGGGGAGTCGCACCGAGAGCAGAGGAGCGGCGTCGGCGAGGCGCGTGCGACCGTCAGGGCTGGTTGCAAACTCAACGTCGATGACTTCGCCGATGAGCGTTTCGCGGTCCGCTTGACGGTCCAGGAGCGTCGAGCCGATGAGATCGCTCACGTAAAAAGTGCCTGCATCGAGCGTTGGCCGCTCGGAGGCTGGAAGCATCAGCTTCATGTCAGCAAGACGTTCGGCGGCGGAGATGCTATCGCAACCGGCGAGCTTCAGAACGATGCGCCCGGCGTTCTTGCCCGTGGGCCTCCATTGCGATTCGACCGTGATTCGCGTCGCGTCGGATGAAGGAGCTTCGGCATTTGCAGCCACGAGATAAACGCCGTTGGGGCTAGCAAGCTGGTCGGGAAAGCCGGTCAGCAAGTCCGCGAGCAGCTCGCCCTTGCGGCCCTGAGGGCGCAGCAAGCGAGCCAAGGTGATGAAATCAGGCGGAGTGGGGGATTCGACCGGCACAGTTGCGATTGTAGCCGTGCGAATGATTTATAGCAGTTTCGCTGCAGGCGGAGAGATTGGTGGCAAGGTGGACCCATGTCCCAAAATCGGAACATGGGGCACCCCGGATCATTATCTATGCCTGCACGGCGAGCTGTATCCAGACCAAGGTTTGGGTCTTGGCTTACCCGGCGTCCGCATGATTGTGTCCGGCTTCGACGATGTCGAGGCCGTAGCGATGGTGCAACTTCATGCTGGCGGCTCCCAGGATGGTGCGCAGCGACCGCGCCGTCCGTCCTTGTTTGCCGATGACCTTGCCAACGTCGTTGGGGGCGACGCGCAAACGCAGGAGGGTCGTGTCCCCGTCATCAATCGCTTCCACTTGTACCGATTCAGGCTGGTCGACCAGTGCCTTGGCGATCTCCGTCATCAGAGCATGCATGTCGGAACCAGAGTCGTTCGTTGCCTTGCTTACCATAACGTCAGACATACCGTCCACCTCAAGAGAAAATTGCCTTGAGCGGATGCGTTAGGCGGCTTCCATCCAACCGGAATCCGTTCATGCATTTCGCCCCGTGGGCGAGGTCGCCAATGCCTTATTGCAATGACTTGGCAGACCACGTAAGTTCCGCTATACGGCTCTTATGTGGGCAGTGTACGCGACGAAATCAGTTTTTTTAGTGACTCTTTGGTTACCAAAAATTGGTGCCCAAAGTTCCTATGGACGGTTACCTAAACCGTTGGGACGGCTTCGGGTTCGGTGGCCTGGTACTTGGCAAGCAACTTTCCAACCCGTTCGGAAAGCTGCGCACCTTTGCCCGTCCAATAGTCGATGCGGTCGCGCTTGAGATCAACGCTGGCCGGGTCGGTGCGAGGGTTGTAGGTGCCGACCACCTCGACCGAGCGGCCATTGCGGGCGCGGTCCTTTTCAATCACAACGACGCGGTAGTGGGGCTGCTTGCGCGCTCCGACGCGCGCCAAACGGATCATCAACAAAGGGGACTTCCTCTCAAACTTGAATGTTGTTCAGGGGTCCGTGAGACCTGATCCGAGCGCGGTGGAGGTCTGTCAACACCGCTAGCCAGATTCGAACGAACCGAACATCTAAGTATCGCGGATTTTGTGCTATTTCGCAAACGGAGGGTGGCACGCGCGGCGGCTAGCGGGCCGGAAACAGAAACCGCAGCACTTGATCGAAGCGGCCGGCCCAAGCGTCCTCGTCGTGGACAGCGCCGGGAGCGCGCACATATTTTAGGTCGACGTCGTCCGTCCAGCCACGCATCACGAGTCGCCGGTGCAGCAGGTCGGCGTCTCGCAAATGGCGGAGGCCTTCTGCTGTGCCCATGTCCAGCCATATTTTCAAGGCCGGCTTCGACGGAATCGCGTTGACGAGGCCGAGCAAGCTGCGGTTGTCCCACCAGATACTGGGCGAGAGCACAGCGAGCTTGGAGAACACGGCGGGGTGTTCAAGGCCAAGCGCGAGGGTAATCAGCCCCCCCAGCGAGGAGCCTCCCAGCGCCGTGTCTTCAGGGCCGGGTAGCGTGCGAAAGCGCCGGTCGATCAACGGCTTTAGATCTTCGATGAGCAAACGGCCATAACGCCCGCCTTCGCCGCCGCCCAGTCGTGGATCGCGGGTTGGAGTGTACTCGGCCATGCGCCGGAGGCCGGTGTTGGCGACCCCGACGAGGATGATCGGCTCGATGAGTTCGGCCTGCGTCAGGGCGTCGGCGGTGAGGTGCGCGCGCCAAGTGCGGTTCACGACGTAGGAGGTGCGGCCGTCGAAGAGATTCTGGCCGTCGTGGAGGTAAAAGACGGGGAAACGGCGGCCCGGCTGGGTTCGATACTGCGGAGGCAGATAGATCGAAATGTCGCGGTCGTCGGGCAGGAAGCGCGAGTGGAAATTGCGCAGCACGCGGTAGCGCGGATTGCCGTCGAACTCGTGGCGCGGCGCGGCTTCCGTGTCGTCGGAGTCATCGGCTGGCTGGGCTTGGTCTTCCCCCATGTCCGCACGCTCTTCCACATCTTCTGCAAACGATTCGTTCAAATCAGAGGACACAATCTGTCATGTAGAGATACCCTTGAGAGTAGCAGGGAGCGACGGTGAAGAGGGAATACCACAGGTGGTACTCGGAACGGCTGGGCCGCGAAATGGAGTTGCTGGTACATGGGCATGACGGCCTGCCAGCGGTCGTGTTCCCGACGTCGCAGGCGAGGTTTTTCGAGTTTGAAGATCGCGGCATGGTCGATGCCGTGCGCGACAAGATTGAGGGTGGCCGGCTGCAACTGTTTTGCGTCGATTCGGTGGACAACGAGAGCTGGTACAACCGCGACGTACCGCCGCGCTGGCGCGTCGCCCGGCATCTGCAATACGAGAGCTACATCATCGAAGAGGTGCTGCCGCTGGTTCGCCAGATGAATGGCCGTCCGCATCTCGCGTCGGTGGGTTGCAGCTTTGGCGGCTATCACGCGGCTAATATCGCTTTCAGGTATCCCGATAAATTCACGGGCTTTCTTTCGATGAGCGGGGCGTTCGATCTGCCGTCGCTGGGGTTTATGCGGGGTTATCGTGACAACGATTTCTATATGAGCCAGCCGACCCAGTATCTGCCGAATCTGAATGATCCGTGGTATCTCGACCGCTATCGCCATCATACGTATGTGCTGGCGACTGGAGTCCACGACCAGTGCTGGAATGACAACGAAAACCTGGCGCGAATTATGCGCGACAAAAGCATCCCCGTGCAGCTCGATGTATGGGGCGACAACACTGGACACGACTGGCCGTGGTGGCAACGTATGGTCCGGACGTACCTCTAAAAGCAGGAAACAGGACGGGATAAATGACGAAGAAGATTGGCGTTTTGTTTGGGATGGAGAATACTTTTCCGGGTGCGCTCGTCGAGAAGATCAACTCGATGGAGATCGATGGGATTGTCGCGGAGTTTGTGGAAGTGGGCGGCGTGGAGATGGCGAAAGCCTGTCCTTATGCTGTCATTGTGGATCGGATTTCGCACGATGTGCCGTTTTATAGGTCTTACCTGAAAAATGCGGTACTGACGGGAACGCAGGTGATCAATAACCCCTTCTGGTGGTCGGCGGACGATAAGTTCTTCAACTATGCGCTGGCCGAAAAAATCGGCGTGGCGTCGCCGCGAACCGTGCTGTTGCCGCACAAGTACTCTCCGCCGATGACCGAAGCCAAGTCGTTTCGCAATTTGCAGTTCCCGTTGGACTGGGATGCGATCTTCGACTATGTGAAATTTCCGGCGTTCTTGAAGCCGCATGACGGCGGCGGTTGGCGCGACGTTCATCACGTCCATGACCGCGATGATTTTTTTGCGGCTTACGAGCAGTCGCGCGACCTCTGTATGACCTTGCAGGCGGCGGTGAACTTCAATGAGTATTTTCGCTGCTATGTTGTTGGTCAAAAAGATGTTCGCATCATGGCGTATGACCCGCGCCGCCCTCATGAACATCGCTACGTGCTTGAACCGCAGGAGTACCCGAAGGGTCTGCTGGAGCGGGTTGAGAAGGACGCGGTGACTCTTTGCCGTGCGCTCGGCTACGATCTCAACACCGTTGAGTTTGCGGTGGAAGACGGCATTCCGTATGCGATCGACTTTATGAATCCCGCACCCGATGCCGACCGGCACTCGGTGGGTGAAGAGAATTTTCAATGGATCGTGGATAAAGTGGCGAAGCTCGCTGTGGATAAGGCGCAGAATCCTGTGAAGTCGCGGGAATTTCGGTGGGCAGGGTTTCTCGGTAGTGAGCTGGTAAAAGTTCGGGTCGCAAAGGCTTCGTCAAAGGATGTTCCGGCGAAGAAGGCCGTCGCGAAATCTGCGGTGAAACAAAATAAGCGGTTGAAGTAATTACTGATTGCTACACAGATCGAAGGGCCATCTATGCGACCTACATTCACGCTAGGCATTGAAGAGGAATATCAAACGATAGATCCGGAGACCCGCGATCTCCGTTCGCATATCGCGACGGAGATGCTGTCGCAGGGTAAGCTGCGCCTCGAAGAGCGTGTGAAGGCGGAGATGCATCAGTCGGTGATCGAGGTGGGTACGCGCATCTGCGAGAACATTGAGGAGGCGCGCGAGGACATCTACGACCTGCGTCGCAATATGATTCACCTCGCCGAAGAAAATGGCCTGATGCTGGTTGCCGGCGCGACGCATCCGTTTGCGGATTGGCGCGACCAGGAGATCTACCCTGATCCGCGCTATGACAAGGTGGTCGAAGATTTGCAGCTTGTCGCGCGGTCGAACCTCATCTTCGGCCTGCACGTCCATGTGGGGATCGAGGATAGAGAAGATGCGATTCGCATTATGAATTCGCTACGATATTTCCTGCCGCATATTCTCGCACTCTCGACTAATTCACCCTTCTGGCTGGGCATGGATACAGGCTACAAGAGCTACCGCGCCAAGATTTTTGAGCACTTCCCACGCACCAATCTACCCGACGCGTTCAACGATTATTCGGAGTTTGAGAGCTACGTCAATCTGCTGATCAGGACCAACTGCATCGACAACGCGAAAAAGATCTGGTGGGACGTTCGGCCACACCCTTTCTTCAACACAGTCGAGGTCCGGGTGTGCGATATTCCGCTGCGTGCGGAAGAAACGGTCGCCATCGCCGCGCTGATTCAGGCGACCGCGTGCAAACTTTGGAAGTTGCACGAGAGCAATCTAGACTTTCGCCAATACTCGCGCGCGTTGTTGATGGAGAACAAATTTCGCGCCGTACGCTATGGGTTGGACGGCAAGCTGATTGACTTCGGCAAGCAGGAAGAAGTGCCGGAGCGCGATCTTATTCTCGAATACTTGAATTTCATCGACGACGTTGTGCCGGAGCTGGAAAGCCGCTCGGCGATTGATTACATCCACAAGATGCTGGAGCAGGGATCGGGCGCCGATCGCCAGCTTCGTGTATTCCACGAGACAGGCGATCTAAAAAAGGTCGTTGATTATATGGCCGAAGAAACGCGCGTCGGACTTGATGTGTAGGAAGGAAGCGAAATGAGTGAGTTGACGCAAGAGACTGTGATCGATCTGCGCGAGGTGAAGTTTCCGGAGGAGTTTCGGGAAGGCGCGCGCAATGCGGTGACGACCTGCCTTCGTATCCAGCCGGAAGAGAAAGTGACGCTGATCGCGGATGAGAGTTGCATCACGATCGCCGCGTCGCTGGTGGCCGCACTTGAAAATATCGGCTGCGCGTGGAACGCTTTTGTGCTTGAGGAACTTGCCCAGCGGCCGTTGAAGAATGGCATGCCTCAGGAGGTGCTCGACGACATGGAATCCTCGCAGGTCAGCATTTTTGCGGTGCAGGTGCAGCCCAACGAACTGCGCTCGCGCATGGACATGACCGACGTTGTGAACCGACGTCACATGCGCCACGCGCACATGGTGAACATCACGCCCGAGGTGATGGTTGAAGGCATGCGCGCGGACTTCAACGCGGTCGACCGGTTAAGCCAGGTCGTGCTCGACAAGGTGCGCAAGGCCACTTACGTTCACGCGACAACTGCCGCCGGGACCGACATTCGCGCAGAGTTGGACCCCGCTTATAAGTGGTTCAAGACTTCAGGCATCATCAGTCCCGAGAAGTGGGGCAACCTGCCCGGCGGCGAGTGCTTTACGGCACCTGGGGAAGTGAATGGCGTCTTCGTGGTGGACGGCGTGGTGGGCGATTTCCTGTGCGCGCGATACGGCATTTTGCGCGAAACTCCGCTGACGATTGAGATCTCCGGCAATCGCATTGTGTCCGTGGCCTCCAACAACAAAGAACTGGAACGCGAGTTCTGGAGTTACACGCATACGGACGCCAATTCGGATCGTGTGGGCGAATTTGCTATTGGGACCAACATCGGAGTTTCGCGGGTCATCGGAAATATTCTTCAGGACGAGAAATTTCCCGGAATTCATATTGCGTTCGGCGATCCTTATGGGGCGCATACGGGAGCGCCCTGGAAGTCAACGACGCACATCGACGTGGTGGGGCTTTCGTTTAACATCTGGCTTGGCGGCCCGGGCGGCGAGGAGCAGATTATGCGCGAAGGCAAGTTCTTGATCGGGGCATAAGAAAGAAGAACGCAACAGGCTCGGAGGAAGTAAATGTTGGAGCCATACCGCAGTGACTTCAACGAGCGCTTCACGCAAGCGAAGTATGCGGAGTTGTTGCGCCGCCTCGACGAGCGCACGAAGACGCACGTGGAGTTTCGCGTCGCCGAGACGCCGTGTTTTTTTTCGCGCGACTTGATGGAGGAGATGGTGCAGGCGGGCATCGAGTTGACACACCAGCTCGTCGATAGCCCGGAGTACATGAGCCAATCGGCGGCGGCGATTCCTGCGCGATTTCGTGTGCCGAACGAAGACGCTCATCCTCATTTCATGACCGTCGATTTCGGCCTGGTTCGCGACGCTTCTGGAACGTTCAAGCCCAAACTCGTCGAAATGCAGGCGTTCCCGTCGATCTTCGGGTATCAGCCGCTGCTCGCACAGGAGTACATCGACGTTTTCAAACTCGATCTGAAGCTCGAATACTTTTTTGGCGGAATGGATGAAGCGGAGTACTGGTCGGCGATGCGCGATGTGATCGTCGGCGGACGCGATCCTGAGAACGTCGTACTGGCCGAAGTCGATCCCGAAGCGCAGAAGACGCTGCCCGACTTCCGCATGCACCAAGAGCATCTCGGCATCCGCACGGTGAACGTCACAGAGCTTGTGAAGCAAGGCGACAAGCTGCATTATCGAAGCGATGGAAAACTGGTTCCGATCGACCGCATCTATAACCGCGTCATTGTGGACGAGTTGGAGCGAAAGAAGGTCAAGCTTCCATTCGACTATCGCGACGCGCTCGATGTGGAGTGGGCCGGGCATCCGAATTGGTACTTTCGGATCAGCAAATTTTCGATTCCGCATCTCGATCACCCGACGGTGCCTGCAGCCGTTTTCCTGGACGACTGGTATGCGGGCAAAGGACGTGACCGGCTCCCAGCGGACCGCGAGAATTGGGTGTTCAAGCCGCTTTACAGTTTTGCTGGAAAGGGCATTCAATTCGCGCCCACCGACGCGGATCTCCACGCAATTCCAACCGATCTACACCACGATTATTTATTGCAGGAACGAATTCATTTCGTGCCAGTCATTGCGACCCCCGAAGGCATGACGCAGGCCGAGGTGCGCATTCTGTATGTGTGGCCGGACAAGGGCAAATTGACGCCGATGACGAGCCTGGTGCGGATGGGGCGCGGCCTGATGATGGGCGTCGACCACAACCGCGACCGCGCCTGGGTGGGCGGTTCAGCCGGGCTTTTTCCCGCAGATGAGAGTGCTATCGGCCAAAAACTAAAGTAGAATCGTGCAGCATCCGCTCAACAAATTGTCTGAGAGGTCAAAACAGAGCGTGTCCACTCTTCAAAAATCGACCCCGACCGATCAGGTTCGCACAGCGGTCCGTTTTCCCCTGCACCTCGACGTCACAATCTCGTGGGCCAAGGGCGATTTCCATGCCGTTACCGAGGACGTTTCGGCGAACGGCATCCTGTTCGGCGCGGACAATCCACCTCCTGTCGGCTCTCGTGTTCAGTTCACACTGGCTATGCCCGCCGAGATCATGGGCGCGCCAGAGGACGTCATGTTGCACTGCATCGGGCGCATCGTTCGACACCAAGTAACGGCGGGAAAAAGCATGGTGGCCGCGGTCATCGACGAGTATTTGCTAAAGGCAGAGCCTTCATGAAAGTCCAACTCACCAACGGCCAGGCTCCTACGGAAGCCGCTGCGCTGGACGTCGCTGCACAGAGCATTCGCGTTATTCTTGCGGATTCGCAAGCGATTTACCGCGTCGGGATGCGAAAGATTTTTGCGCTTGAAGACGACATTCGCGTGGTCGCGCAGGCAGAAACTCTTGAGAACCTCTACGCCGCCCTGCAACATTTTCCGACTGACCTGGTGCTGCTCGAAGCGCAACTGATCCATAGCAACATCGATGCCATTCCTGAATTTATGCGTCGCGCGCCGGACGCGAAGCTCATCGTACAGATTTCAGAAACCGATGAAGCCAGCACGGTCGAACTGTATCGCCGCGGGGTTCGCGGGGTTGTGCCGCGCTCGATCTCGCCCGACCTTCTGATCAAGTGCGTGCGCAAAATTGCCGCCGGCGAGACCTGGATCGACAACCGGTCTATCAGTTGGGTAATCGAAGCGTATCGCGCACAGGCCACGACGCTCACTAATCCCAAGATGCAGGCGAAACTTTCGCCGAAAGAGCTTGCGATCATCGGCTGCATTACACGCGGCATGAGGAACAAAGAAATTGCTTACCAGATCGGCACCACCGAGCAAGTCGTAAAGAATTACCTGCGCAAAATTTACGACAAGCTGGGTGTGTCCGACCGCCTCGAACTGGCGCTTTACTGCATGCATCACGAAACGCTGAAGAAGGGCAATCCGATGGTCGAGCCGCCTGTTCCGGTCAACACGCCGCCGTCGCGCGGAAAGCTCTAGGCGCGCTCTTGGCCTTCTTGCGGCAGGTGCGCGAACTGACGAAACCGCAACGCCGCGCTTTTATTGCGTGTTTTCTGGGCTGGTCGCTGGATTCGTTCGACTTCTTTATTCTGACGTTTTGCCTCGACGACGTTGCCACGCAATTTCAGATTAACCGCACGACGGTGACGGAGAGCATTTTCGCGACGCTAGCGATGCGGCCCGTGGGCGCGCTGCTGTTCGGTTGGCTAGCGGAGCGATTCGGCCGCCGGCCGGTGCTGATGGCCAACATTGTGTGCTTTTCGGTGTTTGAGATGGCGTCTGCATTCGCGCCGAACTGGCATAGTTTTCTGCTCTCGCGGGCGCTGTTCGGGATTGCGATGGGCGGAGAATGGGGCGTTGGGGCCGCGCTTGCACTCGAGTCGCTGCCGGCGAAGGGGCGCGGCTTTTTCTCCGGCCTGCTACAAGAGGGCTATGTCGCCGGAAATTTTCTAGCTGCCGCCGTCTACGGGTTATTTGGATGGGCGATAGCGCATTTCCACCTGCACGGATTCCTCGCGAGCTGGCGCGTGCTCTTTGTCGTCGGCTCCTTCCCCGCCCTGCTCGTCTTCTATGTCAATGCGCACGTCGAAGAGTCGCCGGCGTGGAAGTCCTCGGCGCGTGGGCAGCGTTCCACGGTCAAGCGCTGGTCGTTCTTGCAAGAATTCCTACACCACATTCCGAAGCTTCTTTTTCTCACACTGCTGATGTTTGCATTCATGTCTTTCAGCCACGGAACGCAGGACCTCTATCCGAGGTTTTTGAAACATGACCACTTGTTTTCCGTGCCGCGCGTGTCGCTGATTGCAGTCATCGGAAATATAGGAGCGTTTGCCGGCGGCGTATTTTGCGGCAGCGTTTCCGAACGCTTCGGGCGCAAGCGCACTATTGTAGCGGCCGCGCTGCTTGCGATTCTCGTCGTTCCTTTGTGGGCCTGGAGCCATACGGTGGTGGCGCTGGCACTGGGCGGATTCTTGATGCAGTTCATGGTGCAGGGCGCGTGGGGCGTGGTCCCGGCGCATCTAAATGAGCTATCACCTGGCCCATTGCGGTCCGTGTTGCCGGGGCTTGCGTATCAACTTGGGGCGCTGCTGTCGTCGTGGAATATTGTTCTACAAGCGACCGTTGCGGAGCGTTTTTTTGGCGGGCGGTTGGCTCCGGTGATGGCGGGTACAGTACTCCTGATCGGGATTTCTGTTGCGACGATCACGGCGTTGGGGGCAGAGGCGAAGGGCGCGGATTTGTCGAGCACGTAAGCCCAAACATTCCCTACGAGGCTAAAGCCCATCACGTTGTCGTGACATCTCCCGCGGGCTGAAGCCCGCTGCTACTCCGGAAAACAAACGTGCTGACTAGGACTTGGGTTTCGATTCGTTCAGCAACTCGACCAGGCGATCCTTCCAGATGGCAGCTTGCGTATGCGTGCCGTGGCCGCGCGTGGCGGCGGAGATCGGGATCAGAACAAACTTCGCGTTGGGCATCTTTTTCACCATCTGTTCGGCGATGCCAAGCTCGGGCGGATTGATGTAGTCGTCTGCGGAGTTCATCCACATGACGGGCACAGTGATGCGGTCGAGGTGCTGACTCGGGTCGTAGTTGCGCGAGGCGTTGACGTAATAGATGAGGTTGTTGGCGTCCGTGCTAGCGACCGTGCGCTCCAGATATTTATCGACGTAGCTTTCGGCGGCGGCGCGGGTCGGCGCGGCCTTCTGCATGACAAGCGGCGCGGACCCCATGACCAGCAGCATCTCGTTGGCGGCGCGCAAACCTTCGACCGGCTCAGACGTGTATGCGCCGTTCATCCAGGCCGGGTCGCGCTCGATGTTCTCGATGGCCATGTAACGCATCATGCGATTTCGCCCGGCGATCGGCACGGGAAGACAGGCCATCGGCATCAACGCGTCGGCGAATTCCGGATAGGTTTCGCCCCAAACGAAGCTCTGCATGCAGCCCATGGACGTGCCGAAGATGAGGCGCAGGTGGTCGATATGCAGGCCGTCGATGAGCATCTGGCGTTGCGAGCGCACCATGTCGTCGTAGTCGTACTGCGGGAACTTCATGTGCAGACCGTCGCTGGGTTTCGAAGAGTCGCCCTGGCCGATGTCGTCGGGGAAGATGAGGTAATACTTCGTGATGTCGAGCGGCTGCCCGGGGCCGAAGAGCACCGTCGAGAACACGGGGTTGAACAGCGAGTGTGCGTTGCCTCCGGTGCCATGCAGCAGAAGCACGGCGTTGTCGACTTTGCCTGCGGCGTTGCGGTGCGGGGTGCCGAGCGTGAGGTAGTGGAGCTTGAGCGCTGGCAGAGTTTCGCCGCTGCCGAAGTGGAAGTCGCGGGCGATGTAGTCGCCTGGAACGCCAGTGTAGGCTGGGCCAGTTTGAGCAGAGGCGCTGGCGGCAAGAAGAAGGGCGAAAGCAATTCGGAGGGTCAGCATGTGCAGCTCCAGAGTTTATAGCGTTTCCCGGTTGGCAAAGAGATTGGCGGCGCCACCGGAACCCGTGTCCGAGAATCCAGACCCGTTCGGCAGGCTCAGGGCAGGCTACGGGCACCCCGCATTGTGCCGATTCTGAAAGAAATGCAGATCCCTACGGGAGATAGAAAGAAAAGCCCTATACATATTCTAGTTCGGCGAAGCGTTCCGTCGTGAATGTCGCGCACGGCCTACTCTGCGCTGGCGTCGTCCGAGTCTGCGATTTTCTGCGGCTTTGGGAGGACGGTCAAGGGAGAAAGCGGCTTGGTAATTTCGTCGAGCACGGCGGGAGTGCCGTCGATGCGCTGAAGGGTTGGGTAACGCTCGCCGTCATGGTAGTCGACATCGACGTTGCGGACGTACGTCTCGGTTTGGAGGACGAAGTGGATCGGCTCGGTCGATGTCTTCGACGCCTTCACTGCGGCGCGCAGCGTTTCCGAAGACACAACGCGGCCGTTGACGGCGATCAGCCTCTGGCCCGGCGCGAGTTTGGCTTTGTCGGCGGGGCCGCCTATGCGCACGTCGGCGATGGTGTTTTCCGCTCCCATGCGGAGGCCGAGCGAATACCAGATGTTGGCCGGTGCGGGCCCGCGAAGGCCGGCCAGGGCGCGCTCCATCGTGTTCGGGTGGTCGAGGTAGACCAGCTTGTATCCGCCGCGCTCTATGCCCTGGAGATCGGCGTGCGGATTGAGGTTGTCGATGCGATCGTGGAGGAACGTTGCCCACTCGTATTTGACGACTTGATTTAAATCGGCGATGAGTTCGGCGCGGTCGTAAGTCACGATAAGCGGGCCGGTGTTGCCGCCCTTGCCGAGGAAGATGTGGTGGAAGTCGGTCAGGGACTTCTTTCCGTTGGTGAGCTTGCGGATGAGCGTGTCAGCGTCCAGCCACAGCAGTTCGCCTTCCTGGTAGTAGTCCTGGCCGCGCTTCCAGCTCGACCAGGCGGGGTTGGCGCCGCGCAGGATACTGGCGGCGATGGCGGTGTCGTCGGTGGAACGCCATTCGCGGCCCGACTTGTAGTCCAGATTCGCGGCCGATTCGGCGAGCTTTTCGCGATAGACAGCTTGCGACTCAAGCCCGGAGCGCGCGGCTAGAACGTTGCCCATGTACTGCGTCATGCCCTCGTAAACCCATAGCAGTTCGCCCTGCTGTGTGGTGGCGAAGTCGGTCTGGTAGAGGGTCGCGGGACGGCGATATTTGCCGTTCCAGGAGTGCGTGAACTCGTGCGAGAGCAGCTCGGCGACGCCTATCTGGTGACGGTCGTCGGAAAAGCCGAGTTCGCCAACGCCATTGTCAGAAGACTGGCCATGTTCGAGACCTTCGCCGCCTGCGACATCCGAAAGCGTGAGCAGGAAGTGGTAGACGTTGTAGTGACGGGAGGCGTAGGCTTCGCCCGTCTCATGGACGAGATTGTTCAACTCGGCCAGTACGGCCGGACGAAGGTTGGAGTCTTCGGGCGCGTCCGAGGCCACGTCGATATAGTGCTTCGGCGTCACATCAGGTGCGAGCGGGAACTCGTGGAAGTATTCTCCGGCGATGACGGGCGAATCTTCCAACTGCTCGACCGTTGTGGGGGCGAATTCGGTGGTTCCACCGACTTTGGCGTTGGGGTCGTATTTTCCGGTCGGCGCCATGGCCGTGCCGATTCCCCAACCCGCCGGAACCTTCACGCTGGGTTGAATGGCGATCTTGGCGACGGGAACGTTTGCGGGGTAGAGCATCAGCTTTTCCCACTCGAGGACCGCGAGCTTGTCGGAGGCACGCGAGTTGACGATGCAGTCGAGGTGCGCATGGACCGTCGTGACGCCTTTGGGCACCTCGACGTGAAACTGGTAGAGGTCGACGTTGTCGCGCCGCCAAAGGAGCGGCTTTCCTTTGGCCGTAAAGACGACGCCGACGATGTCGTCGACCGGGCCGGTGGGACGGTGGTTGCCGGGAATCCACTTGGGCGTGGTGAGCGCGATGGAGCCGTCGTTCATGGCAATGCCTGCGACCGGAATATCGATTTCCGCGTGGTAGAGCTTACGCGGCGCGTCGGTGAGGTCGGCGGTGATGCGGATAGGTTGCTGGGAGAGCGCGGGCGGAGCCGCACCGGCGAGCGGAAGTGCAGCGAGGGCGTACAGGAGGGTCTTGCGGAGCATGGGGCAGGTTCCTCTCAAACTGTGGGTACGTCAGAGAATACGCTTCGGAGTAGTGCGAAGTCGCGATGTGTTTTGTGAATGCCCAAAGGTGGTTTTTGCAGAGCTTAGAGCTTTGGGATAAGAGTTATGAGGGAAAGCGGTTGCCGATTTCGTTACCGGCTCAATGCCGTTTCGATGGCCGCGACGATGCGCGGGTCGTCAGGCTTTATGTCGGGGGCGAAGCGGGCGAGGGCGCTGCCGTCGCGGCCGATGAGGAACTTTTCGAAGTTCCACAGCACGGCGGGTAGCGGCCGGGTGGGCGGCAAATTCTCGCCGGAGAGGTAGTTGTCTAGGTTGTCGCGGAAGTCCGCGCCGTCGGCCTGGTGCTGGGGCATGAGCGAGGTGAGCATGGTGTAGATGGGATGCCGCTCGGGGCCGTTGACGGCGATCTTCGAGAAGATGGGGAAGGTCACCGGGTAATCGATGGAGCAGAATTTTGCGATGTCGTCGTTGGTGCCCGGCTCCTGCTCCGCAAAGTCGTTGGCGGGGAAGCCGAGGACGACGAGACCCTTGTCCTTGAAGCGCCGATAGAGGGCTTCGAGGGCGGTGTACTGCGGCGTCAGGCCGCATTTGGAGGCGACATTGACGATGAGCAGGACTTTGCCCTTGTAGTCAGCGAGAGAGGCCGGGGAGCCGGAAAGAGTGGTGAGGGGGAGGTCATAGAGGGTCGCCATACTACGAATTATCGCTCAGTCCCATGGACCGAGGATTCGGAGGCGAAACTGGTTGGTTGCGGGGGCAGGATTTGAACCTGCGACCTTTGGGTTATGAGCCCAACGTGCTACCGGGCTGCTCCACCCCGCAGTTTGATTCTACGACTGCTTTGAACACAGGTCAAATTCCAACGCGCCGGAACTTTTGCCTGGATTTCGCGTCTCAATAGATTGGCGGCGTGTGGACTTTGCCCGTACATGAATGAAGCGGTTTGGAGGAGTGGCAATGGGCGTTCCAATTCTGATGAAGTCAGGTATGGGAGTGATTCTGGCGGGTGGCTTGGCTCTGGGCGCATTGGCGCAGGAGAAACCGGCCCTGCCGGACGCGCAGGTGGAGGCCAATGTGCTTCGCGCGCTGGCCAGCGCG
>JBBRCA010000034.1:0-23116 GCA_038205325.1 Terriglobales bacterium
GACTCGCTTTGCTCGCTCAGGGTACGGGATGACAGAAAAGAGGAGCCTGTTTCCGCAGGGGCCATGCTCGCCGACGGATGCAGCCCCGCGAAGAGGTCGAGTTGGTGCCCGGACAGAAAGCGCAACTGCATCCAGCGGAAGATGTAGTCCATGATCGACTTGGCGTAGCCGATCTGCTCGTTGCCCGTCCAGCCCTGGGGTTCGAAGCGGGTGTGCGCGAACTTCTCGCACAACAGCTTCAACGGCACGCCGTGCTGCAGCGAAATCGAGATCGCCGTCGCGAACGAGTCCATCAGGCCGGAGATCGTCGAACCCTCCTTGGCCATGCGGATGAAGACTTCGCCCGGGCAGCCGTTGGGGTAGAGGCCGACCGTCAGGTAGCCTTCGTGTCCGCCGATTGAGAACTTGTGCGTGACCGATGCGCGCTCGTTGGGCAGGCGGTGACGCATCGCGCGCGGCGGAGACTTCGCGTCGAGCGAGTCGGCATTCTGTGTGCTGGAGTGGAGCATCGCCGCGAGCTGGGCTTCGAGCGTGGCGAGTTGGGCGCGGGTTGTGGCAAGCGCTTCAGCATTCGCCAATGCGGCGATCTCTCCACTGCGCTGTGCTTCGGTCGAGAGGACACTCTCTTTCTTGTTGGCGCTGGCTTCAGCGGCGGTGAGGATCTTGGTGCCCTTCTTTTCGTCGGACGTTTGCGCGGAGACGTTAAGCGGCTGCGTGCCCTTCGACCCGTCGCGATAGATGGCCACCGCCTTCAGGCCCAGACGCCAGGCTTCGGTGTAGGCCTCGGCGATGTCGTCCACCGAGCAGTCGTTGGGCAGGTTGACCGTCTTTGAAATTGCGCCCGACAAGAAGGGCTGCGCCGCCGCCATCATCTTGACGTGGCCCGTCCAAGAGATGGAGCGCGTGCCTTTGGCGGGTTTAAAGGAGCAATCGAAGACGGCCAGGTGCTCGGGCTTGATCGCGGGTGCGCCTTCGATGGTGCCGGTGGCGTCAATGTAGTTGACGATCCCCTCGACCTCAGTCTCCTTGTAGCCGAGTTTGAATAACGCGCCGGGGACCGTGTTGTTGACGATCTTGATCATGCCGCCGCCGACCAGCTTCTTGTATTTGACCAGCGCGAGGTCGGGTTCGATGCCGGTCGTGTCGCAGTCCATCATGAAGCCGATGGTGCCGGTGGGCGCGAGCACCGTGACCTGCGAGTTGCGATAGCCGTGCTGCTCGCCGAGCGCGAGGGCGTCGTCCCAGGCGCTCTGCGAGGCGGCTTTCAGTTCGGCAAGCTGCGGAGCGACGAAGGGTTCGGCACTGTTGTTGAGCGCGCGGTCGAGGTTGTTGACTTCCGCGCGGTGCATGCGAATGACGTCGAGGAACGGCTCACGGTTGACGTAGAAGCCGGGGCAAGCGCCACCGTCGCGGTCTGCTCCCTGGGTCAGCGGCGTGGCCGCTCCGAGGGGCGGGCAGTCGGCGGCGATACGCGCCGATTGCGCGTAGGCGTCGCCGCACAAGATGCTGGTCACGCACGCCGCGAAGGCACGCCCGGCGTCCGAGTCATAGGGCAGGCCGAAGTCCATCAGCAGCGCGCCGAGGTTGGCGTAGCCCAAGCCCAGCGGACGATAGTCGTGCGAGTTCTTGCTGATCTGCTCGGTCGGGTAGCCCGCCGCGTCGACGATAATCTCCATCGCCGTGGTCAGCACGCCGATGGCGTGGCGGTAGCTAGGAATGTCGAACTTTCCCGCAGGCGTGAGGAACTTCAGCAGGTTGAACGACGCCAGGTTACAGGCCGAGTCGTCCAGAAACATGTACTCGCTGCACGGGTTCGAGGCGTTGATGCGGGCCGTGTTTTTGGACGTATGCCAGCGATTGATGGTCGAGTCGTATTGCATGCCGGGGTCGCCGCACTGCCTCGTGGCTTCGGCGATCTTGTGCATGAGGTCGCGGGCGGGGGTGTCCTTCACCGCCTCGCGATCACGCACGGTGCGTGTGGTGAAGGTGCCATCGTCGACGACGGCGTTCATGAACTCGTCGGTCACGCGCACCGAGTTGTTGGCGTTCTGGAAAAAGATGCTGGAGTAGGCCTCGCTGTCCGGGCCAGAGCCGTCATAGCCCGCCTGCATCAGGTGCCACGCCTTGGCCTCCTCCTTCACCTTGCACTGGATAAACTCCTCGATGTCGGGATGATCGACGTTGAGGATGACCATTTTTGCAGCGCGGCGGGTCTTGCCGCCGGACTTGATCACGCCGGCGAAGGCGTCGAAGCCGCGCATGAAGCTCAGCGGGCCGGACGCGGTTCCGCCGCCGGACAGCGTTTCCATAGAGCCTCTAATTGCTGACAAATTGCTGCCCGCACCAGAACCCCATTTGAACAACATGCCTTCGGTCTTGGCCAGCGTCAGAATCGAATCCAGCGAGTCGTCCACAGAGTTGATGAAGCACGCCGAGCACTGCGGGCGCGTGTAGCCGGTGCGCGAGTAGTTGACCCGGCCAAGCTCCTGGTCCCAATGCCAGTTCTGCGCGTCCGAGTTTGGCTCCAGGCGGTCGCAGCCCACGTTGAACCACACTGGCGAGTTGAACGCCGCCTTCTGGTTCAGCAATAAGTGCGCGAGTTCGGCGAAAAAGATTTCCGCATCTTCGGCGGACGCGAAGTAGCCGTCACGCACACCCCAGTCGCGGATGCTCTCGGCGACACGCGAGATCAGCGCCCGCACGCCGCTCTCGCGCTCGGGCGTCCCCACCTGCCCGTGCAGATACTTGCTGGCGACGATGTTGGTCGCGGTCATGGACCAGTCCGCCGGCACCTCGACATTCTTCTGCTCGAAGATGAGGTTTCCCTTCCAATCCTGAATGACGGCGTCGCGCAGCTCCCACGTCATTTCGTCGAAGGGCGAGACTCCGGGCTTGCTGAAGTGCCGCTCGAAAGTCAGGCCGCGGGCGTTGCTGGATGTCGTGTGTGCGCGCGCGGTCGTGGAGGTGTCGGCTGCGGTGGTCGTGACGGCGGGGGCGATGGACTTTGCCATGGTGGTTCTCCTGCAAACGGCGTATTGGGAGCCGGGTTAGGCTCCGCTGAGGGTACAAGGTCGATACCGGCCTTTAGGGGTTTTGCTTCGTGAAACTCAAGTCCGAAACTGTGTGGCGCTACAACGAGTCGATCTAGAACGGCCCAGGGAAAGGCCTACGCGACGTTGCAGTTCACAGATTCGGTGCAGATGCGAAAGTACCGCCGCATATCGCGCTAGTCAAGTATAAAACAACAACATCTTGTGGTGACGACGTAGATACTCCCCAAACGGGACGTTGGGGGGTATCGGCTGCGGATTTTCTGGGATTTCCCTGTGGAAAGCCGCGCGAAGGCGCATGGATTGCGGATTCCAGGCGTTCACGGAACTGTAACAATCGCCCGACTGGGGTCTCACCAAAAGCGCGCACGCCTGTTCAAGGAGCTGGAGCGGGGGGCGGGGCGGGCTGAAACATCTTTCCGATGAGTTCGGACAAGTCGCCGGGCGCGCCGGGCTTGACCATTTCGGCCTTCAACTGGGCCTTTTGGCGCGGAGTGAGGACGGCGACGGCGTCGTGAATGGACTGCCCCTTGATGTCGAGCAGTTCACCGACGACCGTTCTCATCTCCGCTGCGAGGCTGACGCGAAGGGTCTCGCTGGGCGCGTCGGCGAGCATGTTGTCGTAAATTTTGTGAGCCACTTCGGCGAGTCGGAGGGCGGCAGGAGCAGCTTTCTGCTCAGCGGCGTTCTTGATGGCGACGAATTGCTGCTGCTGCGCGGCGGTGAGAGGGTCTGCGGCAGGCGGGGTCGCGGGCTGCTGAGAAACAATAGGCGAGCAGGCGAGGACGAGGAGGGCGAGGGTGGATTTGAAGCGGAGATTCATGGCGGCTCCTGTGAGAAAAGCGTGCCTTCACACGGTAACCCGCAGCGCGCTCGGGCGCAAGGCGGAAGTGTGGGAGTCGGGCTGGGAGGGTCGGAAAGAAAGCGCCGGCGGGGCTGGCCAGTCCGGCATGTTTCCAGTCATTTCGGCGGCGGGACTAAGCCAGCCAGTAGTTCACGGGAGAGTTCCTTGCCGCCCCAGTATTGCGTGTGTGCGACAATCCACGTCCGGGCGGCGGGGTCCTCACGGTTGTCTACATGGTTGTAGCCGGGAAGCTGGGGGTCAAGTTCGGGCGGCGTGTCGTAATACTCAAGGCACCCGCTGACGATGTCGCGGTGCGAGTACAGGTTGACCCACGGAAACGGCCGCAGCGCATAATCCAGCACCATCGCCTGCATCAGTCCGGCCATGGCTTCGCGGTAGTGCTGGTCCTCGCTGGGCTGGTTGCGGAACAGAAACGCCGTCTTGTCCAGCGGCGAACCGAAGGTGATGAAGCGGTGAATGCGGCCCACAACATTGTGCTCGCCGTCGCAGCCGTGCGTGTCCCATACGATAAGCGCATTGATCAGGTCGTAGGTAATCACCGAGCCGAGCGAGTGGCCCACGAAAATGACGCCGTCGTACAGCGGCTCGCCGGTGGCGGAGTCCTTGGCCTGAAAGATTTGCTGCCCCAGCGTGATGACGATCTTCTGAATGGCGTTGCGAATGTCTTCAAAGGCGCTGACCTTGTACGACGAAACATAGATGGCCACGTCGCCCAGGTATTGGATGACGAACAAATTCAAAACGTAACGGTAGACCAATGCCGCGACGATCAGCGCGAGTGTGCGCAGGTTCGCCCATTTGTGGGCGAGGAAGAGATTGAGCAGCACACGTGGCGCTTGCCGGATCGAAGGAATGGCGATCAACTTGAGCGAACCGTACAGGTGCGCGAGTTGCAAGCCGCCTAGAAATGCCAGCAGCAAACCGAAGGCCAGCACCAGAAGGACCAGCAAAAGCACGAAGAACGTATGCTTCTTAACGTGCAAGTCGCGCATCTCGCCGAATATCCAGCGATTGAATTTGCGGCTGATGGAACTCTTGAGACCGGCGAACGCCCCCGTAAAAAGGAAGCTGAGCGATTGCGCGTAGGTGATTTTTCCTTCGGTCAGCGGCGCCCAGTAGCCTTCGTAGATGTGGACGTGGGTTTCGGGTTCGCCGTCCTGGGCCGCATAAATCAGTTCCATTCGAGTGACCAGTGCGCAATCGGGCGCGGTCGAGAGATGAACGCGATTGGCCTGAGGAACGGCGGACGGAGCGCGCCCGCGGCGGAACGCTTCGGAGATGCTGGCGGCGGTCTCAAAGGGCACCTGCTGCCCCATGCCGTGGGTCACCATGCAGGCGATGGTGCGGGGCCGCACCCGCGCAGGCACGGCGCCCGGGGCGATGCCGAAAGAGCTGGCTGGCGGCCGGACGGCTTCCGTCTGCTTCTGCCGGACCGTGCCGGCGACCAGGCCAGAGATGTAACTCTCGGCGCCGACAGGAGGGATCGCGGTGGTGGGGTCTTGCGGCGGATCTTCGGGGGGCATTGGGGCTTCTCCTGCGCAGAGATAGAGATATGGAGCGAAGACGTGCAGAGAGGTCTCTCAACGCTCTCTCACCGCGCAATATCTAAACGCTCTCTCACGCGCAATATCTGCTAGGAAACCTTCGATTCACGGTAGGGTGCGGCTTCAGCCGCACCACAAACGCAATCGCGTCAAAACGGCTTTAGCCGCTGAGGGCAATGTCGAGGCTGGATCGAAGCTTCCCTAGAAACTAGTGAAATGTTCGGAGTTCGCGCGCTGGTAGTTATACCGCATTCGGCGCGGCGTGGCGAGAGATATCACGAGATTGCGACGATTTACGAGGACGCCACATTTGGCAGACCTATTGCCGTTGAGTGCCCGTCGCCATGGGGAGGTTTGAGTGAGTCGAAAACCCAATCCTCCTCGCGTTTGAGCCGTGATACTGCTTTAAGAGTGTGTTACCTGTACACGATAAGTCGTTTGGAATCATGACTTTACGGAGAGGCTGTTTTGCAAGATCTTCATTCCAGAGACTTTACCCTTCAGCGGATTCGCTAGTCCACCCCTAACCTCAATCATTTCCGGACTTTACACAAATGGGGGGGGTGGGGGTAGGGGTAGCGTTAAATGGCGCGGAGGACGCGCGCGGGGAGCGTGATGAGCGCGGCGACCAGTTCAAGCGCGCCGCCCACCGCGATCCCCAAGAGGCGGAACGGCAGCAGCAGCAGCCAGACGATCGGGAACAGAAACAGCGCGAACAGCGCCGCCGGCCAGCAGACGATGAGCAGGACGCAAAGAATCAGCAGCTTCATCAGGTTCATCTCCCCTTCTCGCGCCCTTTTTGCTGGGCGCGAGGCTTTAGGAAGATTCTACGAGAATCCCAGTCCATTGGTTCCCACAGTCACCAGCAGGTTCCCTCGAGAATGACAGAAAGAAAAGCAAAAACAAACGTTGGTAGAATCGGTTTCGCAGGGCCTATAGCTCAATTGGTTAGAGCATCGGACTCATAATCCGCTGGTTCCAGGTTCAAGTCCTGGTGGGCCCACCAACCAACTCTTTTCGGCGTTCATCATCTCCAAGACGCTGAAAAGCGAAGATTTAGAGCGGTTCAAAATCCCCGCATCTGGCGAGTAGGACAAGCCATCATCGAAGAGGAGATTTTGAACCCGCACCTTCTGTTCTGGCTCTGCCATGCTCCAGAGGTTTGCCATGTCCACCAGTTGCAGTTCGGCGAATCGCACAAACGAGTCTGCGGTCATCTGTCTTGTAGCGACCTCGCGCAATTGCTCTTCGATCTCGTAAGTGTCTACGGCGAGTTCAGCTTTCGCCTCTTCGAAGTCATGTGGAGTGAGTTCCCCACACATCCTCATTTTTATCAAGCCGGACTTGAAATTCCTCTGTTCTTCCAGTCGGGTGTGCAGTTTTTCTCTTTTGCGTTCTGAATCTCCCTGTTTCTGTTCCCAGACTTTCGCGGCTACAGAGGAGAAATCCGCTACCGTTGCGGGATTCGCGCGTAAGCGTCCGAGGAGGTCTAAGAACTTACCCTCAAACGTGGCTTTTGATACTTTGACTGCGAGACAGCTTGATTTGGGGCACCAATATCGGGGATACTCCTTACCGCCCCGGCCTTTGGGACTTCCGCCCGTGATCGGAGTTCCGCACGAATCGCATCGCATAAACGCTCTTAGAGGCACCACCGGATTGACCTTCCGTTTGGCAACTACGCTTGGCTTCCGCCCATCGAGAATCGCCTGTACGCGGTCGAACGTCTCTTGGTTGACAATCGGCTCATGCAAGCCTCTTACTGGCTCAAAACTCGCGTCACTCGGCAATCTCACCCATCCAGCGTAGAGAGGATTTCGCAGAACGGCTTGGAATGTCTGCTTCGATAGCGGCTTGCCGCTCGCTGTCCTCAAACCCTCGCCCGTGATGATCTGCAATGCGTCGGCCTTCTTGTGGAGGCCCGTTGACATCAGTTCAAATGCCCTCCCCACAAGAGGGGCACGATTTGGATCAGGCTTGATGTTTGGGCCTTCCTTCCCACCCACATTTTTATAGCCAATAGGAGCGCGCCACGGGAACCGTCCAGCCTTCGCAGACTGTCGCGTACGGTCTCGCATCTTTTCCTGAAGAGAATCCGAGAAAAACTGGTTGAACGTACCAAAGATATTCGCGGCCAGCTTGCCCCCAGCCGTTTCGTCGATATTGTTTTCGTATGTGGAGCGTAAAAGTACGCCGATAAGCCCCAACTGGCTAATCGTATGTGCCTGATCTTGATTATTGCGGGCGAAACGACTCAAGTCTTGGACGACGACATAACCCACCTCTCGCCGATGCAGTCTGCAATAGGCGAGCATTCGCTGGAGTTCAGGGCGTTGTACAGTGCGGGCGGATTTGCCCGGATCAGTAAACACTGCAACCACGGGCAAGCCTCTCTGGTTGCAGTAGTCGCGGCACCGCTTTTCTTGATTACGAAGGTTCAAGGGGCCGTGCGCCTGCTCGTCCGTTGAGACCCGGACGTACAGGACGGCCCCACTACCCTTTCCCTCTTTCATAGCCCGCCTCCTCGCGTGCTTAGTGTATGGGATGTTTACGCGGCCCGTTGCTCCATGTCTTCCGACACATAATAGGCCCGCTGCTCCGGCGTAAGACTACCGAAGATGCAAGCGAATATGTCGGCGAGTTGACGTAGGTCTTCAAGCCGCTGCTGGTGGGTTGTGTCCAACGGTTCCGGCGGTCCAGCGCTCGCCTTTGCCGCATACGTGGGTTCCATCTACCTCCGGCTCTGAAAGCTATCCCGAAGTGATAACCACATCAGGAATGCTGCGGGCTTTACCTCGGCCCGCTGACAGAATCGAACGTAGCGTTTGTAGGCTTCCTCTATCGTTGGGTTCATTATCTACAGATTATTATGTTTCTGTAGTACGGTATATGCACCAAATCATGGCACAAGATTACACCTAAGGAAAACGTGAAACCTGCCACTCAAAAACTCGCTGCTATCCCCATTATGGTCGTGCATCAGGTCCACCCTTACGTTTGGAAACTAAGGCATAATCCGCAACGCCCGAACAAGCTCGGAGACTCAACCGCCCCAACCCTTTGTTTCATGCCGAGCGAAATCGATAATCCGTTTGTCAAATGGAAGAAAGGCATCAGTTTCCCAGCGCCACGCCCACCGCTTGAATACTGCGACGCGCTGATGCTCCGGGAGCGCTTCATGGAATTGCGGACCGAACGGGAGTTCGGGGACTTCTTGCGCTTCGTCGGCAGATTCTCGCCTTTGGTGGAGGCTGAACGGCGCTACGGATGGAGCTTGAGAGACCTGATTGGTTGTCAAGAAATGTTCAGGGAGCTTGCGCTGCGTTCACCAGATACGTGGAACGAGTATGCACAAGGTCTAATCTCGCCAACATCGAATGTCACTCGGGGAATCGTGGCAGCGGTCACACAGGCACATCCCCACACCATCGAGTTTAGATGGAACGCCGCGCCAGAGAAAGAGACGACAAAGGGATGGGACGCTGCGCCAAAGAGAGAAAGGCGAGAAAAATGGCATGATGCGCCAAAAAGAAAGTTGCGAAGGGTGATCAAGCCTCGGCCACTGGAAAAGTCGCGATTGGTAACGAACCATGCGGTCATTGAAACTACGAATGCAATTTCGGCCATTCTCACGACCATCGAGTTGGATCACCTTCGCGGGGCGAAGGTCGGCTCCTGCGCTCGCGCCGACTGTCCAGCGTTCTTCGAGATTACTAGCAGCCACAAGCGAAAATATTGCACGCAGTACTGCGCTCATCTCGCAAGTCAACGTCGCACGCGAAAGCGACAGAAGCGAGCAGCGTCACAGAACCGCGAAACCAAGGGCACGAGACCGCGCCAGAAGTGAAATATGGAAGAGGCGCCCCCGAGGACCCCCCGGCCTGGGGTCGGGCTCGGGGAGGTATACCAACCTGTCTTTGACAATGTGAGGGCTTCCTCCCCCACCATCTAACACCCCTTCTGAGCCGCCATCTCAACAGCGAAATTTCGCCTAAGCCTGAGCATCTGCAAGAGTTGCAAGGTTTGCCACGCAATTTTTACAACGATTCTCGATTGTTTCCTGTTTCACCCGTGAGTGACGCTTACGGCCTAGCCAATCCAAAGTATCTGCTAAAGGGTCACGCAATGTGTGCGGATCAACCCATAAACCTCCTCGGCGCGATCAAGGTTGCCGATTACATGATCTGAATCGGTCAACTCCATCAGTGGACGTGCGCCCAAATCATCGGTTTGCTTAGATGCTAGAAGGGCTCCGCCTTCGCTCTCGCACGGCATAGAGTAGCCGCGTGATCGAGCGCTTTTGCGAGACGAGACCCCATTTCTTGATCCTCAATGGTATAGGCAAACACCGGCGTACTTACCGTCCGATTGATGGTGCCATCTGGAATTGATAAGTTCAACGTTATGGGTGCTACGATTACAAGTTGTGTCACTTGCGCAGGTGAGGGTATAGTTTCCCAGTCCCCTGTCGGAGAGACAACGGGCTTTTGGTCAACGGCCTTCCAAGTCACGGATTCTGCTCTGTCCAAAGGTACCCTGTAGGTGTTGAAAAAGACTGTGTCTAGGCTGCTCTTTTGAATAACGACGACAGTCATCGAACACCCGCTGAACTGAGCGCTCTTCACCGTTTCGACAGTCACTTCGGTTCTCCGACGTTTCTCTTTGGGTGGCTTGCGTTTCACGTCATAGTCAATCATCGTGTCCAAAAGTTGATTTCCAAGCCCAACAAAGTGCGTTTGTATCCATTGCGTTGTCTCGGCCAAAGTCGCGATGCTCGTAGCAGTGTTGGCGTTCGCTGACTGCGGTGCGGAAGGCATCAGCATGACAGTTACGGCAACGGCCAGAAAGAGTTGAATGAGCATAGAAACCTCGCAGCGATATGTCGAAAAGTTTACACCTACCGCCGCGAACATATTCGCCTTCCGTTCGCCTATATTTAATATAAGCGAGATGCGGCAAGTGAGGCCAGTGAGGAGTAGGAGCGATCAGACAGGTTAGCCTCCACGGTCATCATCTGCGCCGCTATCGTTGCAGCTGTGCGTCTTGCCCGCGATAGTACAGTAGTTGGCCCTCGCTCAGACTCTCGTGAGTCGTTTCGTACATCGTCTTTTGCACGGATGATCCTTGGGCAAGTGATGCGCTTAAGTTCGCTCGATTCCAACGGTCTTGCGGAGTCTAATATAATCAGTAACTTGACATATTCTACGGAATTTGTGTTGACGAGGAATGCAATTTGAATTATTGTCCTCTCAGGTTTAGGAGGACGAATTGATGCAAAACGCATACGCATATCTTCGAGTCAGTGGGCTGGGACAGGTAGAGGGGGACGGCTTCACCCGCCAACTTTCGGCGATCAAACAGTTTGCCAATGCGAACTCGCTGAAGATAACCAAGATTTTCCGCGAGGAGGGCGTGAGCGGAAAGACAGAGCTTGAGGGAAGGGCGGCTCTGAAGGCGATGCTCGAAGCGTTGGCGTCGAACGGAGCGAAGACGGTCATTATCGAACGGCTGGACAGGCTGGCCCGTGACTTGATGGTGCAAGAGAACATCATCGCCGACCTCCGCAAGCGCGGCTTCGATCTCATCAGCGTTGCGGAACCAGACCTCTGCTCGAACGACCCTAGCCGTGTTCTGATGCGTCAGATATTCGGCTCAATCGCTCAATACGACCGCGCCATGACCGTTGCCAAGCTCAGGGGTGCCCGTGAGCGTATGAGGGCCAAGACGGGCCGCTGCGAAGGGCGCAAACCGTTTGGCGCTCGCCCCGGTGAGAGCGAGACAATTGAGCGCATGAAGACTCTCCGCGAGAGTGGCTTGGCGGTCGATAAGGTCGCGGCGGCGCTCAACGCCGAGGGGGCCAAACCGCGTGCTGGTGAAAAGTGGTATGCCACGAGTGTCTACCGCGTATTGAAGGCCGCATTCGCCTTCTGAAGGCCAGTGAAGGGCATTCGACGCAGCAACCCTTGCTTTACAGTGGTAGCAACCCAGAAGGCCACTAAGGGGTTATAACCCTCTGGGGGGATGTGCGATTGTTTGTCCGCTGCTTCCTGATTTACGGCCTGGCGAATCTTAGCCTCGACACTCCAACCATCGACAGTACACCCGTACCGAGCAAAACTAGCATTGAAGGCTCAGGAACCGGAGATGCATTTGCCGATGTCCAGCTTCCCGGGTCTGTTAAGTTGATACCAAATCCGCCACCGATACCATAACTGTAGCCTGCGTCGTTGTACCTGCTCGCTTGTTGTGGTGATCCGTCGTTTGTGTCTATGGTGCCCGAGCTAATGCTACCGATAAAAAAGTTGCCGAGCGATATATCCCAGTGCTCGATGTTTCCGTTTACGCCAGTTGAAAGAGCGAAAAAGCTGAATGTCGCAGTCGCATTGGTGATCGTATCAAATCCGTCAGAGAAGCTGTACGTGATCGGACTAATGATCGCACGCGACAAGTTATTCCCGAGAGGCGATGCAACCGTGAACGATCCACTAATGAAATGGCTCGTCGTATAAGTTCCACAACAAGCTGCGGTGAACGGGTTGCCGGTGTAAGTGTAGATTGTGGTGGCCATCATGGGCAACGTCGCAAGAAACAAGGCTGTAAGGACTGCAAAACTTCTCAAACGCATAAACGATCTCCAATTCCATTAGATTTGACAAGCATGGTTCGAATGGTAATGATGAACCCGCTGGACGGGCTTTGTGCCAAAGTCAGACGTAAGAACTCTTCCCGCTTGACCCTCATTCGATTGTTTGTATGACTGTGGCAACAACAGTACACACATGCTGGCTGCATGGCAAGGGAGTTGGTTCAATGCGTACGGCTCGGTCTGCCAGATTCATACGAACTGTCGCCCGCGAGGTTCACTGGCTTCATCAAAAGCTGGTGATAGCGAAACGTGCTAAGGGCGAATGAACAGGGGAAAGAACAATGCTTACTGGAAATGTGAAACGTGGTTTCAATCGACTGTACTTTGTCTTGGCGGTCTTGTGGATTCTGTATTGGGCAATCATCTCCCCGGCAAAAGACAATAACGTCCTGTACGGCTGGACATGGGAGCAAGAAGTGAGCCAAGAAGCCCGTTGCCGAGCGGATCAACGTTCTACTGATATACAATGGGCCGCGTGCGTTGACAATGCGGAGGCCGAAGCAAAGCGTGAGGTGGACCGAGAGAACTTGTATCGGCAGGGGTCAACCTGGCTCATCACGCTCCTTTTAGGAGTCGGGGGAGCTGCTTTGATATACAACTTGATACGTGCCATTGCAGCCATCGCACTGTGGATATGGCGGGGCTATCATAACGCCTAGTAGACAACTTGACAGGGTTAGCGTATCGAATACGCTCTTCCGTAGAGTTCAAGTACGGACAGGGGTACAGAACTGGGCCGTTGCATTGTTTTCTGCGCTCCTGCTTTACGTCTGTACGCACTGCTGCCCGTGTAACGGAGTTAGAGCCATCCCGCTTTGACACCTTCGAAACTCTTGCAAGCTATTGAGAATGCTAGCGATTTCAGCGCACAGGGCTTCGGCATTGAACGAACTCTGAGCGAGTTGGTTCAAACTGTGATCGATCTGGCCCACCAGATTTCTCGCGCACAAGCCGCACTATCCGTCGCGAATGACGTCGTCATGTAAACCGGTTGTTAGAGCTCTGGTGGCGGAGGAGGCGGTGGGGGAGGAGGCGGTGGCGGAGCAGGAGGTGGCGGAGGTCCTGTGACTTTTTCGGCTTCCCGATTGGCTTTATCCTGCTTTTCGGCGGCGTCCTTGACCTTGTCGCTGTTCAGGGCCTTGCGCTCGGCCTTGTCCGCCTTGGCTTGCGCCTTGTTGGCCTTGGCGGCTTGCTTGTTGGCGCGCTGGTCCTGCTTGAGTTCGGTTTGCGCGTCCCGGTTTTCTTGTGTGTTGCTCTGTGCGATGGCAGTTCCGCAGAGTCCAACTGAGAGTGCGAGCGTGGCCGTTAAATGGCTAAATCTCATAGGGTAAATCTCCTTCGTGGGTAGGATGTCGCGGAGGTAGGTAGAGGTGGTCTTGCGGTCTACACGTTATTGCACTTGGCGTATCCGATTTCATGCAGCGCGGGCCAAGTGAAGGTTCCGTCGGAGCGGTTGACGTAGACGAACGCACAGTGAGGATTGCCGTTCAGGTGCGCCGCGACAATGATGCCCGTGCCAAACGCGCCGGTGCCATCGGTCTTGGAAATTTCGATGCGGTGCGAGGTGATGGGGGCCTTCACGGGAGAATAAGTTGTCCAGTCTTCGATGAAGCGGTTGAGCGGGTAACCGGAGTATTTATCCGGGTGCTGCTGCCAATCAGCATCGTTGTTATAGATCCCGTAGGCCTTGTTGTAGTCCTTGGCTTCAAGCGCGTCGAAGAAGCGGCTGACCTTGTGCTCGGTCGGGATGTTGGTGAAGAACCAACCATGGCCGGCGAAGTATCCGCCCAGGCCGAGAACGACGGCAAGAACGATCAAGACGCCGAAGCCGATGAGGGCGTTGCGCTTCAGGTTGTCACGGCGTGGGTCGTAGGCGGGAGCGTCGATCAGCGTCATGGCAAATCCTCTGGTGTATTAGACACCTTAGCGCGAAATGCAGGTTTCTCCACTTCGCTGCGGAATGACAATTACTGCATGGTACGAGGAAAGGCGTTTGGAAAATGCTCAAACACGTCCCCGGAGGGCAGGAGATAAACGGAGAGCAAATCGAAGCGGACCGGAATGCTGTCGCGATGCTCGCGAGGAAGTTGCCGCAGCCAGGCTTGGGCCATCAGGCGAAGCTGGCGCTGTTTGCTTTTGTCCACGGAGGTCTCCGGCGCTGCGAAATCGCGCGCGGTGCGGGTCTTGACCTCGAAGACGACCAGCGTAGGGCCGTCCCAGGCGAGGAGGTCGATGTCGCCTTTGATTTTAGGACTCGTCCAGCGCTCGGCGACGATGGTGAAGCCCAGGCGGCGGAGGTGGAAGAGGGCTGCCTGCTCGCCGCGCAGCCCGGTGAGGAGATGGGGTGGGAGTTTGGACGCCGGTGCGTGACGTTGTAGGCTCTTGAGGGCACGCTGTTGAACGCTGAGCGAGAAAGCTCCGAGGCTCATGCCGCAAGCATAGCTGATTCGCTCACCGCGCACAGAAGCACGGCATGATTTGTGAATCTAAGTGCTTGGAGGAAATTTGAATGGACATCAAGTCAAGTGGCTCGCAGCCGTCGGTCAAAGGATCGGCGGATTGGTTCACAGGCAGCGTTCGAATAGATCCGCTCTTCCAAGCACCCGATCCAGCCCGTGTTCAAGGCGCCAGCGTCACATTTGAGCCGGGCGCTCGTACTGCGTGGCACACGCACCCGCTGGGTCAAACCCTCATCGTTATGGCCGGCCTCGGCTGGGTCCAGCGCGAAGGCGGCCCGATTGAAGAGATTCGGCCCGGTGACGTGGTTTGGTTCTCGCCCGGCGAGAAACACTGGCACGGCGCGACCCCAATAACGGGCATGACCCATATCGCGGTTCAGGAAAAGCTCGATGGGAAGGTGGTCGAGTGGATGGAACAGGTGAGCGACGCTCAGTATCGGAAGTGACTTCGCCCCGAGTTAGATGTTGAAAACGTCTGCGATATACTTGGTCGTGCACACCAAGCACAACCCAAATTCACAACAGAAGAGGTCGCGGCTATGTCAGCAAAGTACATCTTTGTGACCGGTGGGGTCGTGTCTTCACTCGGCAAAGGACTGGCCGCAGCGTCGATCGGTTGTCTGCTCGAGGCGCGCGGTCTGCGCATCAACCTGATGAAGTTCGACCCGTATCTGAACGTCGATCCGGGCACGATGTCGCCGTTTCAGCACGGCGAGGTTTTCGTGACCGACGACGGCGCCGAGACCGATCTCGATCTCGGGCACTATGAGCGCTTCACCCATGCCAAGCTGTCGCGCGACAACAATCTGACTACCGGCCGCATCTACGAACAGATCATCACCAAGGAACGGCGTGGAGATTATCTCGGCAAGACAGTGCAGGTGATTCCGCATGTGACCAATGAAATCAAGAATGCGATGCGCAAAGTCGCGACCGCTGGCGATGTCGATGTCGTGATCGTCGAGATTGGCGGTACGGTCGGCGATATCGAGTCGCTGCCCTTCCTTGAAGCGATCCGGCAGATGCGGCAAGATCTGGGTCGCGACAATACGTGCTTCGTGCATGTAACGCTGATTCCGTGGATTGCCGCGGCGCAGGAGTTGAAGACCAAACCGACGCAGCACTCGGTCAAAGAGATGTTGAGCATCGGAATTCAACCGGACATTCTACTGTGCCGCAGTGACCGGGCGGTTCCGCGCGAGATGCGCGAAAAAATTGCCGCGTTCTGCAATGTGGAGACGCAGGCCGCTGTGGTCGCGCGCGATGTGCCGAGCATTTATGAAGTCCCGTTGAACCTTGCAGCGGAGGGGGTTGACGCGCTGTGCATGAAGTACCTGCGTATTGAGACGCCGGAGCCGGACCTATCTAAGTGGGCTGATATTGTGCATCGTGCCTACAACCCGAAGGACGAAGTTTCGATTGGGATCGTCGGAAAATATGTGGAGTACGAGGACAGCTACAAGAGCTTGAAGGAAGCGCTGGTGCATGGCGCGCTGGCTGAAAACTTGAAGCTGAAGGTGACCTGGCTTGAGGCTGAGGGGCTTGAAGTTGAAGGCTACGAATCGCAGTTGCAGGGGTTTGATGGGATCCTCGTTCCGGGCGGATTTGGCAAACGCGGCATCGAGGGCATGTTGAACGCGATTCGTTATGCGCGCGAGAATAGTGTCCCGTACTTTGGGATCTGCCTCGGGATGCAAACGGCGTGCATCGAGTTTGCGCGCAATGTTTGCGGCCTGAGCAAGGCGAACTCAGGAGAGTTCGATCCGGCGACGCCGCATCGCATCATCTACAAGCTGCGCGAGCTGACGGGCGTTGAAGAGATGGGCGGAACCATGCGCCTGGGTGCGTGGGACTGCGTCATGGAACCAGACTCCCTGGCCGCGAAAGCTTATGGCAAGACCGAAATTTCAGAGCGCCACCGGCATCGCTACGAGTTCAATCGCGAATATGAAGCTGTGCTGGTCGGCGGCGGTTTGCGACTGACCGGGACGACGCCGGATTCGACCTACGTCGAGATCGTGGAGATTCCAGGTCATCCGTTTTTCCTCGGCTGCCAGTTTCATCCCGAGTTCAAGTCCAAGCCGCTGGAACCGCACCCGCTGTTCCACGCTTTTGTGAAGGCAAGCTACGTGCAGCGTGGATTAGAGAAGATTGCAAGGCCAGAGATGGCACAAGTAACGGTGTAGGTTTCAAAGATTCGAACAGCGCATCCCTGTACACTCAACCCAGCATGTACAAGCGTGTCCTCCTCAAGTTGTCCGGAGAAGCATTGGCCGCGGGCCGCGGGTTCGGCGTCGACGCCGTCTTCGTCAACAAAATCGCCAATGAAATTGCCGATGTTGCGCGCACCGGCTGCCAGATCGCCATCGTCGTGGGCGGCGGCAACTTCTTTCGCGGCGTCGCCGAACAGGCTATCCACATGGACCGCGTCGCCGCCGACCACATGGGCATGCTTTCGACCGTCATCAATGCGATCGCTTTGCAGGATGCGATCGAAAAAACGGGACTTTTTTGCCGCGTGATGAGTGCCATTCAAATGCACCAGGTGGCCGAGCCCTACATCCGCCGTCGCGCCATCCGCCATCTCGAAAAAGGCCGCATTGTCATCTTCGCGGCGGGCACGGGAAACCCGTTCTTCTCGACCGACACTGCGGCATCGCTGCGCGCAATGGAGATTGGCGCAGATGTGCTGTTGAAAGCTACTTCGGTCGACGGCATCTATACCTCTGACCCCAAGAAAGACGCCGATGCGACGAAGTTTGAAGAGATCACATACATGGAGATCATTAAGCTCGGCCTTAAGGTGATGGACACGACCGCGGTTTCGTTGTGCAAGGACAACAACCTGCCGATGATCATCTTCTCCATGCGCGAGGCTGGAAACATTGCGCGCGTGGTGCGCGGCGAAAAGCTGGGGTCGCTCGTCACTGCATAGACTTTTCGTTCCGCTGCGCGACCAACCGAAACCATGCACGTAACCGTCCCCACTTCCGCCGGCGAGTTCCCTGCTACACCACAAAGTTTGCCGGCGCGCAGACCCGCTCTGCCCGCGCTTACGGGCATTCGCACGCTGCTCGCGTTGTCGATTCTGTTGTTCCACTTCACGCCTGCGGGACTTGGGCCACTGTATGCAATCATCGACAACGGGTACGTGTTTGTCAGCTTTTTCTTCCTGATGTCAGGCTACATTCTGGCCTACAACTACCTCGATCGCCCCGACGGCCTGCGCCTTTCGGACTTCTGGGTGGCGCGGCTTTCGCGGTTGTATCCGGTGTACCTGTTCTCGTTGATTATCTTCTGGGAGATGCTGCGCACCGAGCACCGCGTGCGTTCCGCGAGCGACTTCTGGCAAGGCGCGGTTCTAACCCCGCTACTGCTGCAAGGATTGTTTCCGACGCTGGCGACGTTTTGGAATACGGTGGCGTGGACACTCTCCTGCGAGATCACGCTCTACGCGATATTTCCAATGCTGATGCGCGTGCGCTGGCCGCGAACGCCGCAGCGCCTGATCGCGTTGATGCTGTGCTTCTGGGCGTGCGGGCTGATTCCGCAGATGTTTTATCTGGTCCTGAACCCGGACCATCTGCCCAACGTCATTCACCACGCATTGGGCGGCCCTTGGACTCGTGCGCTGCGTGTTGCCGACGTGCATCTGAACCTGGTCGACACGAACCGCTACAGCGGCGGCTTCTGGATACGGTGGCTGAAATACACTCCGCTTCCGTACCTCTGCACATTTTTTGCGGGCATCGTTCTGGGCAAATTGCAGTGCGTTCTTGTGCTCACGTCGCGGCAACGGCTGGCGATTGCGCTCGCCGGATTTAGCTGCGCGTGGTGCATGTTTTACCTGCTCATCAAGCACCTGCCGTACGTCCTGATCCACGGCGGCCTGCTGACGCCGGTGTTTGCGGCCATCATTATCGGGTTGAGCGGGCCTAATCCGGTGGTCTCGTTTTTTTCGTGGCGACCGATGGTGGAGATGGGAGCGGCGACGTATTGTTTGTACCTTTTACACTTCAATGCTTTCGTGCTCATCCACACGCACAATTTGCCGGAGCGGTTGCACTTTACGCGATTCGATCCGTGGGTGTCGTACGCGGCGGTGATCGCGCTGGCGCTGGCTGCGCGTAGGTGGATTGAGCATCCTTGCCAGAAGTGGATTTGGGATTGGTGGAAGCACCGAAAAACGGGACACCCGACCTAACGCACTTCGACTTTCTCGAACCCCAATCCTTCGAGCATCGCGGTGACGGTCGAACGGGCGTTCTTGCTGGCGGTGTCGAGGATGCCGTCGCCCAGGGCGGCCTTCTGCAACTCCTGCTCGGCCTTGGCGCGGGTCTCGCTTTCGAGGTTCATGTCGGCTGGCACCAGCAGGCCCGTCGAGCGCGCATAAACGCGCGTGTGCTGATTGTCGATGGTCGTTACGAAAACTTTCGAAGGCGGCAGCACAATGTGAATGGTCCGTCCGGCGGCACTATCGACGATCTGCACGTCGTCGGGCTTCATCTGGCTCATGTCCACGCCCGCGATCGTTTGACCGTGGACGATCATCAGCAGACGGTCGCCCGCGAGCAGGTCTGGGAAGACAACGCTCGATTTATTTCCTTCGATCACCGTGTCGAGCGAGTAGACGACGGTCTCAAGGCGGTTGAGGCGCTGAATTTTTTCGACGACCGTCGGGGCCGACACGTTGATGTTCGTGCTTCGGCCCGTCACCAGCGCGGCGATGCGGCCCATCGCGCCGGTCTTCGCGTGACGCACGAATAGGCTCAGCGCCACCGCGCCCAATATGAGCGCCAGCAAAAATGCATAGAAGGTCCCTGGCCCGCGCCGGTCGTAGTTGTACTGTGTCGTCATAGTTTCCATTGTAAGTCGGCCAGCGCGATGCGCGTGTTAGCGTTGAATCCATGCGTTCGATTGAGTTTCCAGGTTCGCCCGGACCCAACGAGGCCCGTCTGTCCGTGCTCGGCTTCGGGTGCGCGGCGTTGCTGGGCCGCGCTTCGAGGCGCGAGTCGCTGACCGCGCTCGGCACGGCGTTCGATGCGGGCATTACGTTCTTCGACAACGCGCGCTCCTACGGCTATGGCGCCTCCGAAGGATTGCTCGGCCAATTCTTGCAAGGACGACGCGACAAGGTCATCGTCTGCTCAAAGTTCGGCATTTTGCCTGTGGCACGCAACTGGAAACAGTTGGTCAAGCCCGTCGCGCGTGCCGCGATCCGCCTCGTGCCAAGTCTGCGCCAAGCCGCGCAGAGACAGGCGGCGAACCAGTTCAACGCGAATCAGTTTTCGCTGGCAACGCTCCAGTTGAGCTTCGACACAAGCCTGCGCCAACTTCGCACCGACTATGTGGACATGTTTCTGCTGCACGAGCCGCCGGTTTCGGTTTTCCAGCAGGACGATCTGCTCGAAGCACTGGCGCGATTGGTCGAGCAGGGAAAAGTTCGCATGGCGGGGATTGCCGCGGAGTCCGCTGTTGTCGAGAGCGTCTTCGCGCAACGTCCGGCGGTACTGCGTTGCGCGCAGTTTGCCGTGAACATGACGAATATCGCAATCACCGCGCAAACCTCGCAGCAGCGTGACCTATTCATGGTTGCGAATCATCCCTTTGGGGGCCCCGCCCGCGTCGTCTCAACGCGCGAGCGGATTGCCGCGCTGGCGGGGGTGCCGACATTGTCTACTGCACTTCGCAAGAAACTGGCGAGCGACGATCCGCAGCTCCTGCCGGAGGTCGTGTTCAACACGATTCTCAACGAGACAGGAATCTCGGCGGTCATCCCGTCGATGCTCCAGCCCGAGCATATTCACGCGAATATTAGAGCGATTGAAAGCTGCCGCTTTACGAGCTCGGAGCTTTCTGAAATTCGTGCGGCCCTCTCTGCTTAAGGAAGGCTGGAGGAAGGTCTGATTAGAACCGTGGGCTTGTTTTGACGGAGGAGCAGCGGACTTCAGGCCACGGTAAACGTCACCAAAGAGCAATGAATTTTATCGGAGGGTACGCCGTGTGGCTTGCGCAGAGTTCCCTACGCTGGCGATTTCGTGAGCAAATTCGCCAGCCGCAGCGCCAGGGCCATCAGCGTGAACGTCGGATTCGAACTCCCACCCGACGGATAAACGGCACAGCTTGCGATGTGAAGATTTTCGACTCCATGCACGCGGAGATTGGAATTGACGACGCTTTCACGAGCGTCGTTGCCCATGCGCAGACCGCCCATCGCATGGAATGTGTCGGCGAATTCTGGAGCTTCGCTCCATCGTCGCGGGGTAAGTTCGAGGGCTTCGAGTTCGGAGCGAATGGTCGTTGCAAAACGCAAGGCCGTGTCACGCTCACGGTCGCCAATGCGCCAGTCGACGATGGCTTTGCGCAGGCCCAGCGCGTCTCTTTCATCGGACAAGCGAATGCGATTTTCGGCGCTCGCAGGCTGCTCCAGGTCGATGTTGAGGCGAACGCGGGCGCGCTTGCTGACAGCGCGCCGCTGCTTGAAGCGTGAGTGGAAGACGAGCCTCGCGACATCGCTCGTGTCGCGCAGCATCGGCACAACGTTCTTGCGGAGCGCCTCGCGCACTTCTCCGCGTTGCATCCCGCCCAGCAAATTGCGGATCGCGGCCGTGCCCGAATCTTCGGGCTCTTCGATGACGACGTGGGCCATGACGGCCAGCAGGTGCTCACGCGCGCGCAGTTCGGGTGAAGCTTCGAGCTTGCAGGTATGCAGCGTGCCCTCGACGATGAAGGGGCCGAGGCGCTCCAGCAGCCGCTCACGCTGCGGTGACTCGAACTCGGCGGCTGGCCACGAGATGTGGTCGTGAAAGTAGCGGCCCAGCAGATCGTTGGGGTTGGGAACCGCGGGCGAACTCAGCAGCAGGCGCGAGCTTTCGATGGTGCCCGTGGCAACGATGAATTCGTCGGCTTCACAGCGAAACTCTCTACCCGTGTAGTCAAGCACGCGGGCTGCCGAGATTCTTCGTTCGTCGCTGCCCAAGAGCTCGGCGACGTTGGCGTGCGTCACGACAGTGATGTTCGGATGTGCAAGCGCGGTTTGGCCGAGCGTGTGGGCTAAATTGCGTTTAGCGAACGGAATCCACTTTGAAAATCGAAGCCGAATGTTCTGAGAAAATTCCACGGACGGCCGCTTCAGAGCGCAGAATAACGTGCGCTCGAAAGGCAACAGATTCACGCCGAGCGTGCGTTGCAACTCCATGTGAAACGGGGCGACTTCGACTTCTTCAATGGGCCACGCAAGCGACGGCGAGCCATCGGGCGGGGCGAAAATATCTGCCGTATACGGCAGCAACTGCCCGCCCCAGCGAGTGGACGATCCACCAAACGTGCGGAAGCGGCCTTCGATAGTTCCTGTGTGGCGCGTGCCCCCCATTTCGGCGGCGTAGAGGCTTTGGCTGCGGTCTTCGAGTTCGAGGCCACCAGCTTCGAGCAGCAACACTTCGCCACCGCGCTCGGCCAGGCGGTTCGCGAGCAGCAGGCCCGCGATACCACCTCCGATCACGCAGAAGCGACTTCGGAATTTACGGCCGGATTCTACGTGGTCGAGATCGATGTGCATCGTCCTATACGGTAGCATCGGGAGTTGGCGTAGGATGTTTGGCGAAGGACGAAATTTTGCGAGGGCAACAATGCAATCTAGGATTGTGGGAACGACGATGCCGGTGCTGGAAGTGCTGCTACAGCCAGGCGAACAGGTGATCTCCGAGGCCGGCGAGTTGAGCTGGATGACGCAGTCCATCAACATGGCCACGCACACGCAGATGGCGGGCGGCGGCGGATTCTTCGGCGCCATCAAGCGCGTGGCCGGAGGCGGGACACTGTTCATGACCGAGTACTCGGCTTATGGCGCGCCGGGCGAGGTCGCATTTGCGACCAAGGTGCCCGGGCACATTCTGCCCGTCGAAATCGGCCCCGGGCAGGAATACATGATCCATCGCCACGGGTTTCTGTGTGCGACGCCGCAGGTGCAACTGAGCGTCGGCTTTCAGCAATCGCTGGGCGCGGGCATTTTTGGCGGCGACGGCTTCCTGCTCCAGAAGATCAACGGCATCGGAACGTGCTGGCTGGAGTTGAGCGGCGAGGTGGTCATCCGCGATCTCGCGCCGGGCGAAACGCTGCGCGTGCATCCCGGCCATGTGGGCGCGTTCACATCTTCGGTGCGCTTCCAGATCACGACCATTCCAGGTATAAAGAACATGATCTTCGGCGGCGATGGCATCTTTCTCGCCGCATTGACCGGGCCGGGCAGAGTGTGGCTACAGACGCTCCCGATTTCGATCCTCGCACACCAGTTGCAGCGCTACTTACCGAGTGGGCGCGGCGAGAGGGCCAGAGACCTGGGAGCAGCCGGGATTGTCGGCGGGATCGTTGGGTCAATGTTCGACAACAACAGGTAGTGGCGGCCCCCAAAACATATGTCCCAAACGCGGGGCATGGGCACCCGCTTCTGTTGCGATTCCAGTTAGGTATCTAAACCACATGGTTCGCCAGTTGCCAATGTTGCGGGCTGGCTTCTACACTCGCAGGCATGAAGAATTTTGTGAGTGGCGTTG
>JBBRCA010000035.1:0-23020 GCA_038205325.1 Terriglobales bacterium
CCGTATTGATCAGCGTGACCTCGTTGCGCGCCGCCAGCGTGGGCAGATACAGCGCGTTCTCCGCGATGATGACCTTGCCCCCGGCGCTCAGCGTCACAAAAATTTCGAACACCGAAAGATCGAAGCACACGGAAGTTGAAAGCAGCACGCCAGCAAGTTCAGCAGGCGTGAAGACTTCTTTCGCCCAGTGAATGAACGTCGTCGCGCCGCGATGCTCCAACGCCACACCTTTAGGCCGCCCCGTCGATCCCGAAGTGAACAGCACGTACCCCAGGTGCTCCGGTCTCACCGCCGTAAAGGGATCGGTATCCGCCTGCAGTGCGATCTCCGGCCATGCAGTCTCGAAATTGATGGCCTCGCCCGAAAACTCTGGCAGCACTCCAGCTGCCAGCCCCAGTGACAACACCAACGGCGCCCGCGCGTCTTCCAGAATATTTCTCAGCCGTTCAGCAGGATAGTTCGGATCAAGCGGCACATACGCGCTGCCCGATTTCAGGATTCCCAAAATACCCACCAGCAGGTCCGCCGTGCGCGTGCCGCAGATACCGACCAGAACATCCGGGCCTGCGCCGCGTTTGATCAAATAATGTGCAATCTGGTTAGCGCGCGTGTTCAGCTCGTCGTAACTCACCCTGCGTTCACCGTCCACCAACGCGACCGCATCGGGCGTCCGGTGTGCCTGCTGCGTCACCAGATCGTGAATGCACAAGTCGCGCGGATAGTCGGCGGCCGTATCGTTGAACTCCGTAAGAATTTGCCCGCGCTCTTGCTCGCCCAGAAATTCCAACTCCGACAGACGTAACTCCGAATGAGCCGCGATTGCTTCCAGCAGAATGCCAAAGTGGCCTATCGCGCGCGTAATCGTTGCCGAGTCGAAGAGGTCAGTGCTGTACTCAACGCGCACCTGCATCCCGTCCGCCACATGCGTCGCAAACCACGACATGTCGAACGCTGATGTACCCTGATGCAGTGGCAGTCGTTCCAGACGCAGCCCCGCCAATTCGAGCGAACGCTGCGGCGCATTCTGAAGCGCAAACAAGACCTGAAAGATGGGTTGATAGCTGAGGCTGCGCTCCGGTTGCAACTCTTCCACCAGCCTCTCGAACGGAATGTCCTGGTGCGCATAAGCATTCAACGCCACCCCGCGCACGCGCTGCAGCAATTCTCGGAAGCTCGGGTCGCCGGAGAGATCGCCGCGCAGCGCGAGCGTATTCACAAAGAACCCGATCAGCGGCTCGACCTCGGCAACATTCCGTCCCGCAATCGGCGACCCCACCACAATGTCATCCTGCCCCGAGTAACGTCCCAGCAGGACCTGAAACGCCGCCAGCAGAGTCATGAACAGCGTGACGCCCTCGCCTTGGCTCAACGCCGTCAGCTTGTCCACCAACTCCTGTGGCAGCAGCGCCGTTTCCGTCTTGCCTTTGTGGTTTAGAAGCGCAGGCCGCGAACGGTCGGTGGGAAGCTCCAGCACCGCTGGCGCTCCGGCAAGCTGCTGCCGCCAGTACGTCGCCTGCTTGTCCAACTCCGGCCCTTGCAGCCAGCCGCGCTGCCACTCCGAGAAATCCGCATACTGCACCGGCGGCTCTTGCAACGGCGACGGCTCGTCCTCCGCATACGCAGCGTACAACGCCTCCATCTCCTCGGCTAGAATCCCCGCCGACCAGCGGTCGCCCGCAATATGATGCAGCACAATCAGCAGGATGTGGTCCTCGGGCGCGCGACGCAACAACCGTGCGCGCAACATCAAACCATGCGCCAGATCGAACGGACGCACCGCTTCCTCCAACGCCAGCCGCTGGACCTCATCTTCGCGACGCGCTTCGGACAGGTGCGATAGATCAGATAGATCGGTCAGCGAAATCCGCACTCCCGGTGCCGATCCGATGATCTGCAACGGCTGCCCATCCGCTGCTTCAAACGTGGTCCGCAACGCCTCGTGCCGCCGCACAATCTCCGACAAGCTGCGCTGTAGCGCATCCACATTCAGAGGCCCGGTCATGTGCATCATCTGCGGGATGTTATAGATCGGGTTTTCCGGTTCCAACTGGTCAAGGAACCACAATCGCTGCTGTGCGAACGACGCCGCCACAGGACCTCGTCGCGCAATCTTCACCAACTGCGGAGCCACGGCGCTGGCCTTCGAGCGACGCGCCGCGTCGATCCGCTGAGCCAATCCCGCCAGCGTTGGCGACTCGAACATCGCCCGCAACGGGATCTCCACCCCCAGCGCCTGCCGCACCCGCGAGAGTATCTGCACCGCCAACAGCGAGTTCCCTCCGAGGCGGAAGAAATCGTCGCGAATGCCCGGCGCGGGCATCCGCAAAACCCGTGCCCAGATGCCCGCCAAAATCTCCTCGGTAGCATTTCGCGCTTGGCCTGAACTCGTCTCCACGCCCGCCTTCACCGGACGCGACTGAATCGCCCGCGCAATGGCTGGCACTCCACCCAACTCCGTTGCGATCCGCTCCAGATCGGCGCGCGGAGCGACAGGCGCGCTCGCAACTTCAACTCCCGGTTCCTGCGGCAGTTCGTGCGGTGCCGCCGCCAACTCGTGGGCCACGCTCGCATACGCGGCCGGAAAACGATACAGAGACGTGCTTTTTCCGGCGCTCCGAAACTGCGACCCAACGCTCTCCAGAAAATCGAGCGCGGGACGGTTCTTCGCCGTGGGAATGAACTTTACATCGACCCGTTCCAGCCCTCGCTCCAGCGCAATCCCGCCCAGCCTCGCCAGAATATTGTGCTCGACCTTTCGCCCCAGCGCACGGCAACTCATCAACAACGTATCGACCACCAGCACATCGACGAGCGCATCGGCCTGCGCCGCGAAGATCGCCACGCCCACCAGCCCGTAGTCTCCGAATCGGTCGCGCACTTCGACCGCAAGGCACTCCGACCCATCTTCGATCGCGCTCTCAATCTCACTCTCCGACCGCCGGATCGTCGTGCAATTGAACTGGTTCGTCCGTTGCGTCAGTTGCGAAACCCGCGCCACATCCTCCGGCCCCATCGGCCGAATGTCGGTCTTCAGTTCCAACCCACGCAGAAATTCCGCAAGGTCTTCGGTCCCGCCACGCGATTGCTCGCGCTCCCGCTCCTGTTGATAAAGTTCGCTGCGTTGCCGATCTTCCGCTGTGACATTCCAGTGATCGAACGCCCACATCTGCCGCAGCACTTCTGGAATTTTTGCATCGTCCGCCGGTAACTCTAGAACTAGCGCACCGGGACAATTCGCTCGTACCTCGGCGCATTCCAGCGGGTTGTCATCGACCAAGATAAAGCTGTCCAGCCCCAGCTTAAGTTCGCGCGCGAGGTCCTTCAGGTTCTCCGACTTCGACTGCCAATTAACGCGCGCCGCAACGAAATCCTCCCTGCGCAGCAGCATCCCAGGATTGCTCTCAAATACCGCCTCTACATCCGTTTCCGCATTCTTACTCGCCAGGCAGAGCAACATGCCCGCGTCGCGCTGCGCCCGCATGAACTCCTGCAACGCCTGGCGCGGCGCGTCGACCTCGACCCCCAGCTGCCCCTCTTCGCCGCACACGCCCTTCCACAGCGTGTTGTCGCAATCCAGCGCGATCACCTTGTACGGCGCGCTGCGCAGAGCATAAATCCTTCGCGCCGCCATCGATGCCAGCGCCACAAAAAACTCCGGTGTATACGGAATCGCGCCGACCGCCTCGGCAAACGTGTCGCGGTAATTTTCGACCGGATACAACTCCAGAATTTGCCGCGAATAGACCACATGCACACCAGCGTGCCCGGCCAGCTCCGCTTCCAAGACCTTCTCCTCGTCGGAATCCAAAACTTCAGAAGGACATACACAGACCAGAAGCGGCGCCTTCCGCCGCTCCGCGCTCTTCTTCAGGGCCGCCGCCAACTCCTGCGCCTGGCCTCCAGGCGCATTCCCATCGCGCCACTGAATGAAAACAATATTCACCCCGTCGTCGTTACTCCCCATCAGACTTCCGGGATCGAGCAACTGCTGAAACACCTGATCGAACGGAGCGAACTCAATCCGCGAAGGCATGCGAAGTTCGTCCATCCAGAACGCAAGCGGCTCCTCCACCGGCTCCGCCGTGAAGTTGGCAGTGATCACTATCGTTTGCTTATGCCTCGCCCTCCGATGCTCCGCTCTGCGCACCGCAAGACCATCCAAAATCTCAACTTTCGCGACGGCGGTTTCGGGCGCCTCCACCATCTGCGTCAACACGCTCTGATAGCTCGCGAACAAATCGTCAACCGTCGCGCTGTCGAACAATTCCGTGCTGTATTCGCAATCGACCTGAAGCCCGGCCGCGGTTTCGGTCGCGATAAAACGCAGATCGAGCAACGCCGTCTGTGCGTCGAAGTTGATGTCTTCGGCCCCGAAGTTCCGGCCCATCACCGCGATCGCCGGGAAGCTTTGCAACAGCAACGCCACATTGAACAGCGGATTGTCGCCGCTCGTTCGCTCCGGATTGACGGCCTCGACGATCCTTGCAAACGGGCAATCCTGGTGCGCGAACGCGTCCATCACCGCGCGCTTCTCGCCGCTCACCACATCGCGAATGCTCTCCCCATCCGTGATCGCATTGCGCAAAGCCAGCGGGTTCACGAAGCAACCCACCATCCGTTCGGTATGGCTGCGGCTACGATTGCTCGCAATGGTGCCAATCAAAAAATCGTTCTGCCCCGACCAGCGCGACAGCAATATCCGAAACCCCGCCGAGAGAATCGTAAATAGTGTTGTCCCATTCGATTGCGCCAGCGTCTGTAGTTTTTGCAGTGTCTCCAGCGGCATCATCGCCGTCTTCAGATGCCCGCGCCGGTCCGACTCGAAGGAACGCTCCCCAGCCGACGGAAGATCGATCGAAGCGGGCGCACCGTTCAGTACGCCGCTCCAATAATTCAGTTCTTCATCGAGCCGCGCACCCGACATCCACTCCCGCTCCCACGCCGCGTAGTCGGTGTAGTGCAGGTCAAGTTCCGGCAACGGATTTGCATGCCCCTCCGCGAACGCGTCGTAAATCGCAGTCAACTCCTCCAGCAGAATGCTGCCTGTAAAACCATCGCTGACGACGTGGTGAATCGCCATGCACAGCAGCGAATTTTCCGCGCTCAAGCGCACCAGCCGCGTCCGCAACACCGGCCCCGCTTCCAGATCGAAAGGCTCCCGAACAGTCTTAAGCGCCAGCCCCAGAGCCGCCCGCTCCGCTCCTTCAGCGCCTAAAGCGGACAAATCAGAAACTTCCAGATGCAGCGGCGCACCCGCGTCCACAACCTGGACCGGACCGTCCATCCCCGAAACGAACCGCATCTGCAAAATCTCGTGGCGGCGGCGCAGTTCGTTCAAGCCGCGCTCCAGATTTGCCGCGTCGACCTTGCCGCGAACGCGGAATATGCGGGCTGTGTTGTAAAGCCCCGTCCCGCGAACTTGCTGTGCCAACAACCAGAATACCTGCTGCGAGTGCGACAACGGAAACTCGCGGCGCCCGGGAACGCGTTCAAGTCGTCCGCCAGCTTCGCCCCTCTTCAAATCGTCGATGACCAAAGCCAGGTGAGTCAGCGTCGGCTCTTCAAAGAACGCCATCAGCGGCAGTTCAACGCCGAAGACTTCGCCCACCCGGGCAATCACCTCCATGGCCTTCATGGAGTCCCCGCCAATGTCGAAGAAATTCGCGTCGCCCGCAATACCGGTCAGCCGAAGCACGCCCGACCAAATTTCAGCCAGCGCCGCCGCCGTATTCTGGCCCTTCAACTCATCCACCACCGCGGACAGGTGGGCCACCGTGGGCTCCTCAAAGAATGCCATCAACGGCAGATCCACACCCAGGACCTGGCCTGCGCGCACGATCACTTCCATAGCCTTCATCGAGTCGCCGCCGATGTCGAAGAAGTTTGCATCGGTGGCAACGTCTTTAGCGCTGGGCAGTCGAAGCACTTCGGCCCATATCCCCGCCAGCGCTTCTGCCGACGCGCTCCTCACGGTTGAGGACACTCCGCTCTGCGGCTGCGTGTTGTCGACTATTTCCGGCATGTTTTCATTTATGGTATCAGGGCCATCGCGTGCTCCACCCCATCTCCATCAATCGTCCATAATCCAGTTTCCCGTTTGCGGTACGCGGCAATTCCTTGACACCGTTCACCTTCACCGCCATTCGCGGCAGGTCGAACAATTGACATATTGCATCGGTTGTCGCCTTCGCGTCTTCGCCACCCTCCACGGCCACCATCAGCAAATCGTCGCGTCCGTAGCACGCCACGGCCGTATCGAGACGCCGCGACAAAATGCTTTCCACATCGTCCAAGTTGAAACGCTTGCCAAACAGTTTCAGGAACCGCTTCAACCGCCCCGTGATGGTGAAGAACCCATCCGTGTCCCGCCGCGCCAGATCGCCCGTCCGCAACTCGCCACTCAAGTCGTCGCCTTTGGCCAGGTCTTCGCGGCATTCGGCATACCCCATCATCACGTTCGGACCGGTATAGACGAGTTCTCCCGTCTGCTCATCGGCTGCGAGCGAACCGCCCGGCACGGCAATTCCGACCGATCCAATCTTTTCGCCCAACCTCTCGAACGGCACATATGATATGCGCGCGGTCGCCTCGGTCTGCCCGTACATCACAAAAAACTTCCAGCCGCGAACACGCGAGAGTTCTAGCATCTGCGCGACAGACCCCTCATCGAGCCGCCCACCCGCCTGCGTCAACGTCTTCAGCGACGCCCCCTTCTTGCCCAGCAACCCCGCCTGCAACAAAATCTGGTACGTATAAGGAACGCCAGCGAACGAAGTGCAGCCATACTTATCCACCGCGTCCCAAAACTCCCGGCGTAGAACACCGTCTTCCGTGAAGACAATCGCAGCGCCCACATGCAAATGGCTGTTGATTACCGAAAGCCCAGACGAATAGGGCATCGGCAGCGACGTAATCGGCCGCTCACTGGCTGTCAGCGCAAGATACTGCGCGATCGAAGCCGCGTTTGCCTCCAGGTTCCGCAGTGTCAGCCGAACCAGCTTCGGACTTCCCGTAGACCCCGACGTATTCAGCAGCAGCGCCAGATCGGGATGAATATCAGCGTCCTGATACTGCTCGCGCTCCAGCAGTCCCGGCTCTCCCGAGGCGCTCGCCTGGTATCCCGCCAGCTTGGGTTCGGACTGCATCGTAAAGACCCAATCCGGCTGGTACTGCGCCAGAAAGCTGTGCAGTAAATCGGGGTTGAGCGTCGCATCCAGCAAGATCAGCGCACTACCGGCGTTCAACGCCGCAAGATACGCCGCAAGGCACTCGTAACGGTTCTGCGCCAGCAGCAGGCCCAACGATTTTCGGCCTAGTTGCGGCAGAGCATCCTGAATACGTTGCGCGTCCAGACGTAGTCTCGCGTAGCTCCACTCCGTCCCACTTCGAGCGTCGATGGCCGCCACGGCTTCGTCCGCTTGCGCAAGTCTCCAGAACTCCATCAAGTATCCAGCTTCTTGACCACCAATTCGTTCAACACCGTAGGATTGGCCTGACCCTTAGACAATTTCATCACCTGGCCGACGAAAAACGCCGAAACCGTCTTCTTGCCGCCCTTGTACTGCGCAACCTGGCTGGGATTTGCGGCGATGACTTCATCAATCATCGTCTCGATCGCGCCAGTTTCGGAAATTTGCTGCGGCTTGTCCCGTGAGTAAATGAAGGCAAAGTCGCGGCCCTCGGCGAAGCAGGTGTCAAGCAGTTGCTTGAGCTGCTTCGAGGAAATTTCGCCCGCCTCGGCTAGGTCAGCGGCAAGTACCACGCCGTCGAGCGTTACGGGCGACTGCGCGTGCTCTAGCCCTCCAGCGCGCAGGCGCATGGTAATTTCGCTGAGCAAGATCGCGGCAACGCGACGCGGAGACTTAGCGGCCTTCGCGGCTGTCTCAAAGCGGTCGGCGAAGGCGCGCTCGGCAGTCAGCGTCGCCGCGTCCTGCGCGGACAGGCCGTATTCGGCAATCATGCGGGCGCGGCGCGCTTCGGGAAGCTCCGGCATATCGGCGAGGATCTGCCGCTGCCACTCCGCGCCGACGACCAGCGGCGGAAGATCGGGTTCGGGAAAGTAGCGGTAGTCGTGGGCCTGTTCCTTGCTACGCATCGAGTAAGTCCGGCCCTCGGCGTTGTTCCACAGCCGAGACTCCTGCACGACGCGCCCTCCGTCTTCGATCACCCCAATCTGGCGCTCGATTTCGTACTCCACCGCCGCGCGAATATACCGGAATGAATTGACGTTCTTGACTTCGGCCTTCGTTCCGTACTGCGCCGCGCCCTTAAGCATCACGCTGACATTGGCGTCGCAACGCAAGCTCCCTTCTTCCATGTTGCAATCCGAGACGCCAGTGTAGAGCAGGATTTCCTTGAGCTTCGTAAGGTACTCGAACACTTCATCGGCTGTGCGCAGGTCGGGTTCAGAGACAATCTCAACCAGCGGCGTTCCGCAGCGATTGAGGTCGATATAGGTGCGCGAGGCAGAGTCCGCAAAGCCGTCGTGCAGGCTCTTGCCAGCGTCCTCTTCCATGTGCAGCCGCGTCACGCCGATGCGCTTGTCGTTGCCAGCCGCGTCGGAAACGATGATGAACCCGCCCTCTGCGACGGGCTTGTCGAACTGCGAAATCTGGTAGCCCTTGGGCGAGTCGGGATAGAAGTAATTCTTACGCGAGAAGATGCTGGTCTCGCGAATCTCGCAGCCAATCGCCTTCGCCGCAAGTACGGCGTACTCCACCGCCTGGCGATTCAGCACCGGCAGTGCGCCGGGCAGGCCGAGACACGTGGGGCAGGTGTGAGTGTTCGGCTCGCCGCCATACTCGTTGCGACAGCCGCAGAAGGCCTTCGACCGCGTCAACAATTGGACGTGGACCTCAAGCCCAATGACGGGCTGATATCTGGCGAGAACGTCGGGCGAGAGCGCGGTAACCATTGCTGGATCAATTTTAGCAATCGAATCCAATTCCAGTAGGATCTACGGCATCTCAAAGACGGGTGATGTTATGACTGCTGAAAGCAACGCAAGCGCCGGGGCGGGAAGCACGCATGGCAAATCCGGCAGAAAGACGAACAGCCAACCGCCAGCCGCGACTGCGGATGATGGGGGACAGAAGGGTCTTGACCGGCCGAGTGCCGAGGAAATTTACGAGCAGGTCGCCCGCAATGCGCGCGCTGAACTGAAGCGTTCCACCGTGTCGCTCGGAATTTCGGGCTTCGCGGGCGGCGTTTTTATGGGCCTGTCCGCGCTGGGGACCGCGATCACGCTGGGCCTGCTCGGGACTTCTCCTTGGACGATGTTGATCGCCAAGATGTTTTACCCGGTGGGCTTTATCGTCGTGATTCTTGGCCGCGCGCAACTGTTCACCGAGAACACGTTGTATCCGGTCGCTCTGGTGCTCGCCGAGAAACGCGAATTATGGAACACACTGCGGCTCTGGTGCACCGTGCTTCCGGCCAACGTGTTGGGTGCTCTGGCCTTCGCGCTGCTGGCTGCCCGGACGAGCGCTCTGCCGCACAGCATGCTCGACGCGCTGACACAACTCGGTCTGGAGGCTGTGCGGTCTCCGCCGGCGACGATTTTCTGGAGCGCCGTAATGGCTGGGTGGATTATCGCAACCGCCGCTTGGCTGGTGTCGGGATCGCACTCGATTACCGGTTCTATCCTCCTTTTATGGCTGCTGACTTTTGTGGTCGGTCTGGGCGGCTTCGCCCACTGCATCGCGACGTCCGGCGAAATTCTAGCGGCCGTCCTTACCGGCAAGATCGGCTGGCTGCCGTATTTCCATTGGTTCGGGCTTGCAGTGGGCGGGAACATTTGCGGCGGCGTCGGCATGGTCACGGTGCTGGAGTACGGACAGGTGATCTATGGCGGAGATACGGAGGCCAAGGAGAATCCGGAGGGCGGGCAGAGCCCGGACGGCAAGTAAAATGGAACGAGCATGATTCTCCCCTTCGTCCGCGAGTTGATGGCGGACTTGGAGTCCTCCACGGCATTCGAGCGTGTGCGTCGCCACTTGGCCGGCGGCACGGGGCGGAGACGTGTGTCTGGACTCACCGCCACGGCGCGCGCTCTGTATCTACCGTACTTCGTGCGCGCGGGACAAGCGCCAGCACTGGTTATCGTCTCCGACAACAAGGCCGCCGAAGCGCTCCACGCGGCAGTGTTGGCAGCATGTGATCTCAGCGGTGCGCTCGACCGCGACGAAGTGTTGCGACTGCCCGCGCACGACGTTCTGCCGTTTGAAAATCTCTCGCCACATCCTGAGATTCAGGAGCAGCGCGCGGCTGCGCTATGGAAGCTGGCCACAGGTGGAGCGCGCCTCGTTATCGCCCCGGTCGAAGCCGCCTGCATGAAGCTGTTTGGTCGCGACTACTATGCCGCGCTCGCGCTGGAGTTGCGCAAAGGCGAGGAGCACATACCGGAAATGCTGGTCGAGCATCTGCTCTCAGTGGGATACACGCGAGTCGATGTGGTCGAGATGCCGGGACAGGTGACGGTTCGCGGCGGCATTCTGGACGTCTACTCGCCGGAGATGGATCGCCCCGTGCGCATCGACTTCTTCGGCGACGAGATTGAGTCGATCCGCAAATTCGACCCCGAAACGCAGCGTTCGAGTTCGCAGATGGACTCTGCGCTGTTGCTGCCGCTCACCGAAACTCCAGTGACTGAGAAGTTGCTGGCGGCGATCAACGCAAGGCTCACGCGGTCAGGCACGGCGGCTGGAGCGGAACTCGAAGGCGGTGAGACTCCAAGCGAGTTGCAGACCCACACTGGCAACGCGGCCGCGTTTCCCGGCTGGGAGTTTTACGCGCCCGTCGCGGGAGCAAAGTCTTCGCTTCTTGAGTTGATGGGACCGCACACACGCGTTTTCGTCGAAGAGCCTGCGATGGTGCAGAACCAGGGTGAACGCTGGTGGAACAAGGTCGAGCAGCGCCATGACCGCGCGGGCATAGGATCGCTCGTCCGACCCGAAGATTTGTACCTTTCGCCGTGGACGTTGCAGGACCGCATTCGGGGTTACTCGGGTTGTGAACTCGATCAGCTTGGCGCAGTCGATGTTCTCGATTCCGACCGCAGCGACGCCAGCGAGGTCGAGTTCGCGACGCGACCGACGATGCGTTTCCACGGCTCGATCCCGGCATTCATCGACGAGCTGAAGGCGTCGATGCAGAATGAGGCGCGCGTGCTGATCGCCGCGCCGAACCAGGGGGAGGTGGAGCGTCTCGCGGGCCTATTGCACGAGTATGGCGTCGCGTACAGGCTGGGTTCGCGCACCCAGCAGGCTGGGTCGTCAACCGTATATTCGGAGTCCAGCTACCTAGCCGGCGATCTTCGCACACCGGTGATCGCGCGCACCGCGATTGCGAACGGCGTACAAATCCTCGATCTCGACCGCGCCACAGGACGCCAGCTTCTTGTGTTCGGCGCGAATGACCTCTCCGACGACGCCGACGTGAGCGCGCGACCAATTCCGCGCAGATCGAAGACCGCGGCGTTCATCTCCGACTTTCGCGACCTCGCAGTCGGCGATTATGTGGTGCATGTGGAACATGGCATCGCACAGTATCAGGGCTTGCGCGTACTGGAGCAGACCGATCAGCCGCCGCTGGAGTTGATGATTCTCAACTTCGCCGACGACGCAAAGCTCTACGTTCCGCTCACGCGACTCGACCTGATTCAGAAGTATCGCTCGACCGATACCGGGCCCGCGCCGCAGTTGAACCGGCTCGGCAACCAGGCTTGGGCGAAAACCAAAGCGCGGGTAAAGAAGGCCATGCAGGACATGGCCGAGGAGTTGTTGAAGCTCTACGCGCAGCGCGCGGCCGCGGTTGGCACTGCATTTTCGCCGGACAACAATCTCCAGCGCGAGTTTGAGGACTCCTTCGACTTCAACGAGACCGACGACCAGATTAACGCCATCGCCGACATCAAGCGCGACATGGAAAGCACGCAGCCGATGGACCGCCTGCTGTGCGGCGACGTCGGCTACGGCAAGACGGAAGTCGCGATGCGCGCGGCGTTCAAGGCGGTACAGGACGGCAAGCAGGTCGCCATCCTCGCGCCGACGACGGTGCTCTGCTTTCAGCACTTCGAGAGCTTCAAGAAACGCTTTGCGAACTTTCCCGTGAACGTCGAGATGCTCTCTCGTTTCCGCACCGCGAAAGAGAAAAAAACTATTCTGGAGAGGACTGCGGACGGCAAGGTCGACATCCTCATCGGCACGCACGCGCTCCTTTCACAGGGGCTGAAGTTTCAAGACCTCGGCCTCCTCGTCGTCGATGAGGAACAGCGCTTCGGCGTGCGCCACAAGGAGCGGCTGAAGCAAATGCGCGCGGCCATCGATGTGCTGGCGATGTCGGCGACACCGATTCCGCGCACACTGCACATGTCGCTGGTGGGCTTGCGCGACATGAGCGTGATCGAGACCCCACCGAAAGACCGCATGGCGATCCAGACCATCGTCGCCAAATTCGACGAAAAGCTGGTGCGCACGGCGATCGAGATGGAACTTGAGCGCGGTGGGCAAACCTACTTTGTCCACAATCGCGTGGAGACGATTTACGAACTTGCCGCGAAGATTCGCGAGCTTGTTCCTCAGGCTCGGGTTGTTGTCGCCCACGGCCAAATGCCGGAAGCGGATCTGGAGCGGGCCATGCTGGCGTTCATGGACGGCGAGTTCGACGTGCTGTGCGCGACCAGCATCATCGAAAATGGGCTGGATATTTCGCGTGCGAACACCATCATCATCAATCGCGCGGACCGTCATGGCCTAAGCGAGTTGTACCAACTGCGCGGACGCGTGGGCCGCTCGAATCGGCGCGCGTATGCGTACCTGCTGATTCCCCCCGAGCAGCAACTTACCGACATCGCGCGGCGCAGGCTAGCGGCGCTGAAGGAGTTCTCCGACCTCGGCGCGGGCTTCAAAATCGCGGCGCTCGATCTCGAGTTGCGCGGCGCGGGCAACATGCTGGGCGGCGAGCAGTCGGGACACATCGAGGCCATCGGCTTCGAGATGTACACGACGATGCTCGAAGAAGCTGTGAGCCGCTTGAAAGGTGAAGGCCGCGAGGAGCGGCCAAATGTAGTCGTCAATCTTGGTATTTCGCTGCGCATCGACGATAGCTTCATCGCGGAGGAGAATCAGCGGCTACGAATGTACAAACGCATCGCGGGCGCTGAAACGGGCGCCGCGCTAGTCGACGTGCGCGCGGAGCTTGAAGATCGTTACGGAGCACCGCCGGAGAGTGTGCTGCACCTGCTGGCGGCGGGCGAGATTCGGCTAACGTGCGAGCGTTTGGGGATTTCGCAGCTTGAACGTAAACGCACGGTTGTGGAAGAGACGAAAAAAGTTCCGGCGCAGCCGCTTACATCTCAAAGGCGAGATGTGGGATACCCCGCTCCATTGCCCTACACGCGGCAGTGGACGGCGGGTACTGCGCCCCGTGTGCCACTCGCCGGGCGACAGGGGCAGGCTCCGCCAACCGCAAACCTGCAGTTCTCCAACCGCGCTGTGATGAACCGCACGGAAACCAGCGCGACGCGTGCGGCCCGCGAAGTCGCCGGCGTGCGACCCGCGAACGCGCCTGCTCAGGCGGGCAAGATGAAGGCGATGCGCGACATGATGTACGTTACGTTCTCCGACAAGCTGCACTCCACGCCGCAGGACGAGGGCAAGGGCATCAACGCGGGGATGCTGATGAAGCTGGTCGCAAAGAACGCGAAGAGCGGCGCGCAGTTTACGCCGCAAGGCGTCTTGAAGTGGCCATTAAGCTCCGCTAAGGCCGACGACGTAATTCGTGAGACACGGGAGCTGCTGGCGGCGCTGGATGTGAGCGGCACATAAAACGCTTTGTGAGTGCCGAGCAGCCCTTAGCGAAGCTGGAAATTGACGTCGATGTAGAGATCGACTTTGACCGGTTTTCCTTTCCGCGTAGCTGGCTTGAACCTGTACTGTTGGGCGGCCTCGACAGCTTTCTCATCGAGCCCCATCCCAACACCGCGGATGACGCGGATGTGAGAGGGCAAGCCATTCTTGTCGATCCACAGATAGAGGCGCACGGTGCCCTCAAACTTTGCCTTGCGGGCGTCATCGGTAAATCCGGGTGCTACCGAATTGAGGGCTGTCGGTGGCCGGACAGAGCCGCCGACATGCATCGGTGGCGCATTGTCCGGATTTTCACCGCTCGCCGGTTGTTGGGCGAAGGCGGGAATCGCTGCGAAGACGAACAGAAACGCGAGCAATTTAGGCATACGCGTGGCCTTTCAGGAACGAAGGAATGTCTGAAAATGCTGGTGAGAAGAATATACGGCAACCACAATTGCATTGATGTTTGCGCGCGAACCCTTGTCCGAGAAACCGGACCCTTCGGGAAGCTCAGCGCCGGCTGCGGGCACCCGACACAGGCTCAAGCAGATTCTCTACGGAAATGACAGAAAGAAAGACAGGAGCAAATGCAACAGCAAATACAGGTTTCTTCGCTGCGCTGCGGAATGACACAAAGAAAAGCAAGAGCATGTGCGATAAACTTACGCGTATATGCACACTCTCTTTATTGCCGCACTCGCCGGAGTTTTCATGCTTGGTACAGGCTCAACCCAACGCGTTTCAGCCGATGGCGCGGGGCAGACCTTCGACTTTCTTTCCGAACAATATTTCGATCAGGTGTTTTTCAAGTTTCAGCCGTCGGCGGGGACGGCGGTCGGCTTTCATCAGTACGACACGTTGCTGGAGGACTACTCCGCTGCGACGCTGGAGAAGCAGCGGCTGGCTTTGCATGCTTGGGAGAAGAAGATTGCGGCCATCGATCCGAGCGCGCTCGATGCGTCGCAGGCGGCGGACCGCGACATTCTGCTTAACAGCATTCGTTCCACGTTGCTGACGCTTGAAGTCATCAAGCCGTTGGAGAAGAATCCAGACGCGTATTCGAGCGGGGCGACGGGGTCGATTTTTGTGCTGATGGAGCGGCCGTTTGCGCCCGCGAACACGCGGCTGCGCGCTGCGGTCGAGCGCGAGAAGCTGATTCCCGCCAACCTTTTGCAAGCGCGCAAGAACCTCAAGAATCCGCCGAAGATTTTCACGGAGATTGCGCTGGAGCAGATCGACGGTATTGTTGGGTTCTTCCAAACCGATGTTCCCAGCGCCTTTCTAGACGCCACCGATCCAACCACCAAGGCCGACTTCACGAAATCGAATGCGGAGGTGATCGAAGCTTTGAAGAGCTACGGCGCGTGGATGAAGAGCGATCTGCTGCCGCGCTCGAATGGGGACTACAGGCTGGGCACGGAGACCTTCCGCAAGAAGCTCGCGTACGACGAAATGGTCGATATTCCGCTGGATCGCCTGCTGCAAATTGCGTATGACGACATGCACAAGAATCAGGCGGAGTTCGCGCGCGTTGCGAAGCAAGTCGACCCGGCCAAAACGCCACAGGAAGTTCTGGCGGAACTGGCGACGATCCATCCCGCGCCGGACAAGCTGCTGCCCGCGTTTCATGCCACGTTCGACTCGCTGGTGACGTTCATTCGCGCGCACCACATCATCACCATCCCCAGCGAGGTGCAGCCGACGCTCGAAGAGACACCGCCATTCGAGCGCGCGACCACGTTCGCGTCGATGGACCCGCCGGGGCCGTTCGAGACGCATTCGACCAAGGCGTATTTCAATGTCACGCTGCCGGAAAAGAACTGGACGCCGGAGCATGTGGCCGAGCACATGGCCAGCTTCAACGTCGGCACGATTATTTCTACCAGCGTGCATGAAGCGTATCCGGGGCATTATGTGCAGTTCCTGTGGCAGGACCACTTTCCGTCGAAGGTGCGCAAGCTGATCGGCGCGAGCACCAACATCGAAGGCTGGGCGCACTACTGCGAGCAAATGATGCTTGACCAGGGCTACGGCCAGCCTGGCGCTGGGGCGAAAGACGCGCGCGAGGCGAAGCTAGTGCGGCTGGGGCAGTTGCAGGATGCGCTGCTGCGCGATGCGCGCTTCGTCAACTCCATCAAGCTGCACACCGGGCTGGGCGAAGCGAGCGGGCAGTGGAGCATCGATCAAGCCGTCGACTTGTTTGTAAAAGAGGGTTATCAGTCGCGCTCCGTTGGCGAGGTCGAAACCAAGCGCGGAACCGGCGACCCGACGTATCTTTACTACACGCTGGGTAAGCTGGAGATCATGAAGCTGCGCGAAGACTTGAAGGCGAAGCAGGGAGCACAGTTCAAGCTACAGCAGTTTCACGATGACTTCATGCGCCAGGGGCCGGCTCCGATTAAGATCATACGGAAGCAGATGTTGCATGATGATTCAGCGGTGCTGTGAATGTATCCAATGTGACTGACCGCGGTAAGAGCATATACAGAGTCTTTCGCGCCAGGCACAGGCAAAGCACGAGGACAGTGTTCGCATGGAACCAATGAAAGTTCGCAAGGCGGTTTTCCCGGCTGCGGGCCTGGGTACGCGCTTCCTTCCCGCCACCAAGGCGATGCCGAAGGAGATGCTTCCGCTGGTCGACAAGCCGCTGATTCAGTATGGCGTTGAAGAGGCGGTAGCCGCGGGCTGCACGGAGATCATCTTCGTCACCGGCAAAGGCAAGACGGCGATGGAAGACCACTTCGACCGGTCCGCCGACCTTGAAGCGTCGCTCGAAGCCAAGGGCAAGGCGGAGTTGCTGGAGATTGCGCGCTCCGTGTCGTCGCTCGCGACCATTGCGTATGTGCGGCAGTCCGAAGCGTTGGGACTCGGCCACGCCGTGCTGCAGGCAAAATGGTTGGTCGGCAACGAGCCGTTCGCGGTGATTCTGGCCGACGATGTGGTCGACTCGAACGTGTCGTGCCTCAAGCAGATGATGGAGGCGTTCGAGCAGACGCAGGCGTCCATACTCGGTTCGGAAGTCGTGGAAGGCGCGGCGATTTCGAACTACGGCTGTCTGGATTGCACACCGGATCCGAACGATCCTCGGTTGCTGGCGGTGCGCGATATGGTGGAAAAGCCGAAGGCCAGCGAGGCCCCAAGCCAGAACGCAATTATTGGCCGCTACATTTTAACGCCACGCATATTTGAGATGATCGAAACCATTGCGCCGGGCGCGGGTGGAGAGCTGCAGTTGACCGACGCGATCCGGGCGCTGCTGAAGTACGAGAAGGTGTACGGCTTCCACTACGAAGGCAAGCGCCACGACGCAGGCGACAAGTTGGGGTTTCTGAAGGCGACGGTCGAGTTTGCGCTGAAGCGCGACGACCTGGGGCCGCCGTTTCGGGAGTGGTTGAGGCAGCAACGGTTCTAGCGTTTGCCTGGAATTCCGAGTCTAATCGGTGGGAGATGAGTCGCTTGAGTTTGAAGTCTATTTCCGCCACATGGGGTATCCCGCTTTTGCTGGGTTGCCTATTTGTCGGTGGCGGACGAGCGACCGCGCAAAGAAGGCCGATGGAGCCGCCATCGACGCTGGACGCCAATCATCGCACGCGGCTTTTCTTGAAAGATGGAAGTTACCAGGTCGTGCTCGGCTACAAAGTCGATGGAGGCATTGTGCGCTACCGCAGCGCTGAGCGGGCAGGCGCGGTCGAGGAGATTCCGCTCGCGCTGGCGGATATGGTCGCGACACACAAGTGGGAGGCCGATCATGCTCCTGCATCCGAGCAGGCCGCGCGACCCGCGCCGGTTCTGAGCCCGGAGTTGCAGAAGGAAGAGGCCGAGCGCGCCGCGCGGACGCCTGAAGTCGCGCCCAACCTGCGGCTGCCCGATGAGGACAGCGTCCTCGCGCTCGACACATTTCACGCCACGCCGGAGCTGGTGCCGCTGGAGCAGCAGGGAGGCGACTTGAACAAGCAGACCGCGCACAACATGCTGCGCGCCGCGTTGAATCCGCTGGCCGCGTCGCATCAAATTCTCGAAATCAAAGGCGAACGCGCGGACGCGCAACTGCATGTAGCAGACTCGATGCTGTACGTCCGCGTGGGCGCGGACGATCGAGATGTTACGGACGCAGGCGGTGGGGGCGGCTTTACAGTAGATACGCACGGGGCCTCGCAATCGGGGCGCGCGACGCCTTCGGGCGGCTCGGAGAAAAGCCGTTACGTGATTGTGCGCGTCGACGTTCGCAAGGGTTCGCGCGTGGTGGCGAGTTTTCGCATCAGCTTGCTGGGCAGCGTAACTCGCCAACAAGACGTGGTCGAAACTGATGCGGACATACTTCCGGGCGGCCACTGGCTGAGGCTGAAACCGCGCCAGCCGCTGGAGTTTGGCGAGTATGCGCTGATGGAGGTGGTCTCGGAGCGCGAGGTGAATCTCAGTGTGTGGGACTTCGGCGTGCATCCTACCGCACCCGAAAACGGCGATGCGATCAAGCCCGAAGAGCGCAGGCCGGCTACGTTGGAGAGACGCAAGGCAGAGCGAAGAGGAAAGAGTGAAGAGTGAGCGATTTCTCCTCACTCTTTCACTATGCCCCTACGCTTCGGCGCGGACGGGTGGGGCTTTTTCGATGAAGGTCTCGCTGGGTTGCACTTCGCCGTGCGCGATGGCGACGTCGTCGCGGGTGGAATTCTTTACCTTGTACATCATCGCGTCCGCCGAACGAATGATGCCACGCAAGGTGGCGCCGTCCTGAGGAAAAGTCGCAACGCCAAAACTGGCGGTGACGGAGATCGCCAGGCCTTCCCGGGTAAGGAAGCTGGCCTCGTTCAATTGCTGCCGCAGGTGACGGACCATCACGGTCGCATCGGCTTTGTCGAGTCCGCGCAGCAGCGCCACGAACTCGTCGCCACCGTAGCGGAAAGCGGCGTGCTGTGGCCCCATAGTGCGCTTCAGCAACGCGCCGATTTCGCCCAGCAAACGGCTGCCGACAAGATGTCCATGAGTATCATTGACCCGTTTGAAGTAGTCGAGATCGAGGAACACGAGGCTGAAATGCGGATGGATCGGAATTACTAAAGGATTGACCGGCCCCGCAATTTGCTCTTCGAGCAGCTTGTAGAGATGGCGCGAGTTGAACAGGCCAGTGCAATCGTCCGTAATGCTGAGGTGGTGGATCAGCTTCACATGGCGCGCGTTCTGGAGCGCGATTGCGGCATAGTCGCAGAGCACGCGCAAGAAAGAAATCGAGTACTCCGGCAGCAGGTCGAGCGAGCTGTTGTGCAACTGCATCACGCCCAGCGTGCGTTCGCCGCAGCGAATGGGCAGGGCGGCGATAGAGCGCAGTTTGAGGTCCGGATGCTGCTTGGCAAAGCGCGACCAGTGCCGGTCGACGTTCACATCGGGCACAACCAGCGGGTTGCCGGTCTGGCCCACCCAACCAGCTACGCCCTCGCCCATCTTGACGCGCAATGTGTCGAGCTTGTCGGAGTTCATGCCCGCCGAAAGAGCGTAGTACAGGTCGTTGGCTTCTTCGTCGATAAGCATAAGCGACCAGCGTTCCGGGCCGAAAAACTCGGCCATCTTGGTCATGATGGTGTGCAGCAGCGGCTCCAGTTCGAGCGTCGATGTGAGCGCGCGCGCCACGTCATGAAACACGCGCAGATTCTCCATCTGACGCATGTCCATAATTTCGGGTTGGCGGCGATCTCTTACCATGCGGCGGGTCTCCTACAGTCCATCGGCAAGGGTCTATAGAACGTCATCATAGACGAAAATCAGGTCACTGCTTATACCTCCTTCGGGGTAGGGCGTCGGCCCGTGTCCTATTCTTGTGCAAGCCAACGCGCATTGCGCCCCCATTCGCGTCAATCATCCATGAAGCACGCGCTCTAGCCACGAGGCAGCGTCGAGGAATATCCTTGTGAGATAGCTGGGTCTGGATGCCCGCCGATTTTGAAGCCACCCGCTTTGGAGAAAACATCATGGCCGCTGCTGCTCCTGTCGCTCCCGCTACCTCGCATGTCGACGCTCGCGTGGATTTTCTGCCGCTGAAAGGGACGGACCACGTCGAGTTCTATGTCGGCAATGCGCGCCAGGCGGCCTATTACTATCGCGCGGCGTTTGGGATGTCACTGGTGGCGTATGCGGGGCCGGAAACGGGGAGCCGCGACCGCGTTTCGTATGTGTTGCAGCAGGGCAAGGTGCGTTTCGTGCTGACCACGCCGCTGCGCCCGGACAACGCGATTGCGGCGCACATTGCGCGGCATGGCGACGGCGTGAGCGCGATTGCGCTGTGGGTCGACGACGCGCGCTCCGCCTGGGAGGAGACGACCAAGCGCGGTGGGCGCAGCGTAATCGAGCCGACGGAGAGCTCGGATGAGCATGGCAAGGCGGTCGTCTCCGCGATCGCAGCGTATGGCGATACGCTGCATGCTTTTGTCGAGCGCAAGGACTACAGCGGGCCATTTCTGCCGGGGTATCGCGCCGTCGCCGAAGACCTGATCGCGCGGCCAGTGGGGCTGCTGCATATCGACCACTGCGTCGGCAACGTGGGCTGGAATGCGATGAATGAGTGGGTCAAGTTTTACGAAGATGTGATGGGATTCGGGCTGTACCAGCACTTCGACGACAACGATATCTCGACCGAGTACTCGGCGTTGATGTCTAAGGTGATGGCCAACGGAAATGGCTATGTGAAATTTCCCATCAACGAACCGGCGGAGGGGAAACGTAAATCGCAAATTGAGGAATATCTGGAATTTTACGGCGGCCCCGGGGTGCAGCATATTGCTCTGGCGACCAATGACATTCTGGATACGGTGTCGAAGTTGAAGGCGCAGGGCGTGGAGTTTCTGACCGTGCCGCATTCGTACTACACCGAGTTGCAGGGGCGCATTGGGAAGATCGACGAGCCGATTGGGGAGCTCGAAAGGCTCGGAATCCTAGTGGACCGCGACGACGAGGGGTACATGCTACAGATCTTCACGCGGCCCGTGGAAGACAGGCCGACGCTGTTTTACGAGATCATTCAGCGCAAGGGGAGCCGGAGTTTTGGCAAGGGGAACTTCAAGGCGTTGTTTGAGGCGATTGAGCGTGAGCAAGACAGCCGCGGGAATTTGTAGGCCGTAAAGCCACGCGCAGGACTCGAAGATTTGGAGTACCCCTCTCAAGCTGGCGGAGCCTCAGGCGTTGTTTCGGGGGGTATGTATTCGGCGGCGAGGGCCTGGGCTTCGGCGTCTTTCTGCACCATGTACTCGTCCATGAGGACCGCGATCAGCGCCGCCGTGGGAACCGCGACGAGCGCACCGATGACCCCGGCGATACCGGAGCCGACCAGAAGCGCGATCAGGACGGTCAGGCCCATGAGGTCGACGGTGGTCTTCATAATGCGCGGGGTCAAATATCCGTTTTCTATCTGGATGTAGACGAAGTAGAAGAGGAACACGAAGGCCATCTTGCTCCAGGAATCGAGCGCGGCGACGCCTCCGGCGAGAAGAATGCTGATGATGCCGCCGGCGACGGGGATGATGTTGAACAGGCCCATCAGGATGCCGAGCAGCAAGAAGTAGCGCACATGCAGCAGGGCGAAGGCGATAGTGCTGGCGACGCCGAGGATCAGCATCAGCGCGCCCTGTCCGAGCAGCCATTTGCTCATGCGGCGCTCGGCGGTTTCAAGCGTGGTGGCGAGGCGCTCACGCGATTTGGGGCGGAAGATGGCCAGCAGGTAAGCATAGGCGTGTTCGCCTTCGAGCATGAAGTAGATGCACAGGAAGACCGCGGCCAGGATGTCGAAGATCAGCTCCGCCCACTTCGGAAACGACGCGAGCAGGAAGGTTGCGGTGGAGCTGGCGGCGCTCTGGGCCTTCTCGGACAAAGCGTCGACGCCGAACTTATCGGCCATGGGGAGGCCTTTGATACGGGCCACGACGGACGGGATGCGCTCGGGCAAGTCAGCGCTGAATTGGCGGAGGTCGTGCATGACCGGGGGAAGCCCGTGGACCAGAAAGAGGGTGAGGGCGACAAGGGCCGTCACCAGCAGCAGGGCGATCGCGAGAGGCCGCGAGGGGCTCCAGCCGCGAATTCTGACGGCTGTGATGCCGCGGACGATCGGCATCAGGACGACGGCAAACAGGGCGCTGACGTAGACGATTTCGAGCACGCGCAAGAGTTTCCAGGCGATCCCCAGCCCGATGATGACCGCGATGGTGAAGAGAATATGGCGCCGGACGGCGCGGCGTTCGGCGGGCGTCTCGACGACGCTCACAACGGTACCTTCAGGGGAGCGTGCGTTTGGCATTCGTCGCGGGATCCTCTTTCATTGTTTTTTCGACGGCAAGTTCTGCTGGATTCGATGCAAGCCAGGCAAAGCGTGGTGTCTCAGAATATTCGAAGGCTACGCTCGCGGAGCTTTTGCAGCAAGTGCGGCGAGCACGGCGGCGACGGAACCTTCCGGCGTGAGGGTGCCGGTTTCGAGGATGATGTGCGCGAGACGACGGTAGAGGGGTTGGCGCGCGGCGAAACTCGATTCAGCGGCGATGGGGTCGGCGAAGTTGGGGCGGAGGATTGTGCCGGGGCTGGCGGCTTGTGCGTCTTGTGCATCTTGTACAGCGCAACGCTGGGCGAGCGTGGCGAACGGCGCGGCCAGGTAGACGACAGCGGTGGCCGGCGTCTGTTCGAGGAGTAGGCGGTTGGCCAGGGTTTCGGGCGCGCCACCGCCCAGGGCGATCACGGCGTGAGTGCAGCCGAGCGCGGTGGCGAGGGCGGCGGTTTCCTCTTTGCGGAACGCAGCTTCGCCTTTTTCCGCGAAGATTTGTGCGACGGTGAGGCCGGTGCGCCGCTCGATTTCAGAGTCGAGGTCGATAAACGTCCAGCCAAGTTGAGCGGCGAGCAGCGGGCCGACGGTGGATTTGCCGGAACCCATGAAGCCGGTGAGAACGATGCGCTCGGGAGTGCGAAGAGTTCGGGGGAGCGTGCGGAGTCGGGGCATGGGGGCGGTCGGTGCGGCGTGCTGTGCTGTGTTCATTGTCGTCTCCTGTGTGCGCTTGACGCAAAACAAAACCGCAGCCCTTTGGGAGGCTGCGGCTCGGTGGATTTCGTTCGTTGTCTCTTGAATTTTAGAGAAGCACGCACGTCCGCCGAGCCGCTGGATAATACCAGTAGCTGCTAAATCGGGCGGAGATGCGGTGCGTGGTCAT
>JBBRCA010000036.1:0-22640 GCA_038205325.1 Terriglobales bacterium
AAATTCACAACCATGGTGTTGTTGCCGGGCCCCGATATGGAAGATTCCTTGCTTTCGGAAAACGTGAGGCTGGCCTGAACGATGTACTCGTCAGGTAGCAGGGAAGCGAAACGAAAGCGTCCGCGGTCGTCCGTGCCGCCAATGCTGAAGCCAATGCTGAAGCCCCCACCGCCGGAGAACTCGACCCACTTGCCTTCAGCGCTCTTGTGAAGGAGTTGGACGCCGATCTCGCTGGCCGGACTGCCATCGTCGTAGAGAATTGTGCCGCTTACCGCTGCTCCGCGCTCGAGGCGCACCTCGGCGTGTTCGGTCTGGTTGTTTTGGACCTCCACGCGAGGCAGCGCGTGGTCGATGATGGAACGCGTATCGGGCGAAGGATCGTCAATTTCTTTCTGAGTGAACATGGCGCGCGGACTCACATATCCTTCTTTCGTCACGATGACGTAGTACGCGCCGGGTTTAATCCTGGTGAGTGTGAAACTGCCGTCGATGGTGGTTTCGACATTCGAGAGGCCACTGCCCGAGGCAGCGGGTGAGGGCTGGGCCGGAGAAGTCTTCGCGATGGGTCTTGCGGGCTCGCGGATGGGCTCCAACGAGACCTTGGCGAAGCGCGCAGGCTGGTTGGTGTCCGAGCAGAAGACGTGGCCTGTGACGGAGCCGGTGGGTTCAGGCTGCGCGGTGTTGGAGACCAGGGAATGTGTTTGCGCGCCGGATGACAGGACGGAAAAGAAGATGAAAACAGTCAGTGGCAAACGCATCGGAATCTCCATCGAGGATTGTAGGGTGGCGGTTGGACGGGAAAAGATCGAGAGGGTCAACGGGTGGAAAAATTTCCTGGAAGTGAACGAGGGCGGGTGGCCCACCCACAACACCATCTGGGTGCCCCATTCATGCGCGTTCTTTGCGCATGGGTGGGAAAAGGCCGGATAGAGATCGAGTCCGAATGCACGTGAAACTAGCACTAGAACCCATACACCCCACCCATCGCGTAAAGCCGCGATGAGTGGGGCACCCGACACCCGGCGGGGATAGGATAGTAATCGGTGCACGCCGAGACGCCGCCGAGAAAAATGCCTACCAAGAACTCAAAACCCGTTTCTAGTCGCGATCCTTTGGCACCCCGCGCCCTGGATTTCAGCAAAGCCGTGCGCGGCAAGTACTGCGACCGTATGCAGGAAGGCAGCAACATCGTCCTGCTCGCGCCTGACCTGCTGGACACATTCCCTGATTCAGACTCCGTCAATGAGGCTCTCCGCTCCCTGAAACGAATCGCTGACCGTCGCGTTTCCAAGCGCGCCCGTGCGATGGCGCACTGAGAATTTTTGAATTGACCGCTCCCCAAAGCAGGTCGTTCGCTGCGCTCAGGATGACAGTTTCAAAGGTTGAGGTTATCAGGCGATGGCAGAGGCGACGAGGGCTTTGGCTTCGGTTTGGATTGCGGCGAGGTGGGCGGGGCCGTTGAAGCTTTCGGCATAGATTTTGTAGACGTCTTCCGTGCCTGACGGGCGTGCGGCGAACCAACCGTTCTCGGTGGTGACTTTCAGGCCGCCGATAGCCGCGTGGTTGCCGGGAGCTTCGGTGAGGATGGCGGTGATCGGTTCGCCCGCCAGCGTCTTAGCCGCGACTTGCGAGGGCGAGAGTTTGGCGAGCTTGGCGTTCTCGGCTTTGGTGGCTGGGGCGTCGATGCGCTGGTAGACCGGCGCGCCGTATTTGGCGGTGAGCTCGGCATAAAGCAGGCCGGGGTCGGAGCCTGTGACGGCCGTCATCTCGGCGGCGAGTAGACCACAGACGAGGCCATCTTTGTCGGTCGTCCAGACGTGGCCGTTGCGGCGGAGGAAGGTCGCACCAGCGGACTCTTCGCCCACGAAGCCGAGCGAGCCATCGATCAGGCCGTCGACGAACCACTTAAAGCCCACAGGCACTTCGAGCATCGAGCGCCCGAGGCCTTTGGCGACGCGGTCGATGAGGCTCGACGAGACCAGGGTCTTACCAATGCCCACGTTCTCTGACCATCCAGCGCGGTGCGTGAAGAGGTATTGAATGCACACCGCCAGGTAATGATTCGGGTTGAGCAGGCCGGTGATGCGGGTGACGATGCCGTGGCGGTCGTGGTCGGTGTCGCAGCCCCAGGCCACGTCGAAGTTGGCGCAATTTGCGATCATCGACGCCATCGCGAAGGGCGACGAGCAGTCCATGCGAATGCGCGAGTCCCAGTCGAGTGTCATGAAGCGGAAGGTGGGATCGACGTAGGGGTTGAGGACTTCGAGCGGCAACTTATATTGCTCGGCGATGCGCGGCCAGTAGTGGACACCCGCGCCGCCGAGCGGGTCTACGGCGAGTTTCAGCGTCGCGCCTTTCAGCGCGTCGAAGTCGATGACGTTGGAGAGATCCGCAACGTACGCGGAGATGAAGTCGTGGCGGTGCGTAGTGTGGGCGGCGAGCGCGCGGGCGAAGGGCGTGCGCTTGACCTCGTAGAGACGCGTCTGGATGAGGTCGTTGGCGTGGTCCTCGATCCACTTCGTCGCGGCAGTGTCGGCGGGCCCGCCGTTGGGCGGGTTGTACTTGAAGCCGCCGTCTTCGGGAGGATTGTGCGAGGGCGTGATGACGATGCCGTCGGCTTGTGGCTTGCCGGGACTCGCAGCGTTATAGGTCAAAATGGCGTGCGAGAGCGCCGGTGTGGGGGTGTAGCCGAGGTCCTGGTCGATGAACGTGGTCACGCCGTTGGCGGTAAGAACTTCGAGAGCCGCGGTGAAGGCGGGTTCGGAGAGGGCGTGTGTGTCTTGCGCGAGGAAGAGCGGGCCGTCGATGCGGTTGGTGCGACGGTAGTCGCAGATGGCCTGCGTGATGGCGAGAATGTGGTCTTCGTTGAAGGCCGTGTTGAACGCCGAACCGCGATGGCCGGATGTTCCAAAGCTGACGCGCTGCGCGGGAACGGTCGCGTCGGGGTGGAGAGCGTAGAAGGCTGTGACGAGGCGCGGAAGGTTGACCAGCTTGTCGGGCGAAGGGAGGTGGCCGGGTGAGTTCTGCTGCGGGTCGGTGGACATTGAGAAAGGATAGAACAGGGGTTCGGGGTTGGGGAATATGAGACGGTGCAGACTCCGGTCGAGTGGACAGTTTTGAAGGCTCCGATAGAGCTGCGAGGCTTTGTCTATAACATTTTAAACAAAGGATGTTCCGATTTGGCTTGCGTTTGGAGCGGGGGTGGCCTAAAAAGGGACATACCGAACTATTTTGGGAACGTCCGCGCGGCGCAGTCGAGCCGGTCGCAACGTGCATTGTCGAGTTGGAATCGTTGTACTGGAACCGTTAAGGCGGACCGATTTGGGACGTGGGCTGGCAGATTGGCTCGGGCTGGCGTGTATTTTGATGCCAGTGGCCGCCGGGGCGCAGGCGACGCTGGTGGCGGACGCGCATGTGTCGAGCGCGCTGCCGACCGTCAATTCGGGGACTCTGACAAATCTGAATGTGGGTGGAGGGTATACGGCGCTGGTGCAGTTCGACCTGTCGCTGCTGCCGGCGGGAACCACGCCATCGCAGGTCACGCGCGCGGTATTGCGGGTGTATTGCAACCGCGCAGTCACGCCGGGGTTGGTCGCGTTGCAGCCCGTGGGCAGCGCCTGGGGCGAGTACAGCGTGACGTACGCGACTCTCCCCGCGCTGGGGGCTGCGGTACAGACGGCGCAGGTGGGAGCAGCGGACACGTTTGTGACCTTCGATGTGACGGCGACGGTGCAGGGGTGGATTGGCGCGCCTTCGAGCAACAATGGGCTGGCGCTGACGGCGGGGTCGGCGGTGCTGCAGTTCGACAGCAAGGAGAATGACCAGACATCGCACGCGCCGGAGTTGCAGATTGTGCTGGCGGCGGGCGGAGGGGGAACGCAGGGGCCAGCGGGAGCGGCTGGGCTACAAGGGTTGCAAGGCGTTGCCGGGGCGACGGGATTGCAAGGACTACAGGGGGTGGCGGGGCAATCAGGGACTGCAGGGCCACAGGGCGTCCCAGGAATTGTCGGCTCGAACGGCGCTACAGGGGCCGCTGGAGTTGCGGGAGCGATTGGCACTACCGGGCAAGCGGGGCCAGCGGGGCCAGCGGGGCCGCAGGGGCCTCCGGGGACGGGAGGGACGGGGGGTTCTGGACCTTCGTTGAGTTTTCAGGGAACATATGACTCGGCGGCGAACTATGCGCTCGACGATGTGGTGACGTTTGCGGGTTCGAGCTTTGTGTCGTTGACGGCGGCCAATCATGGGAACACTCCCGGCCTAACGGCCAATGCGTGGGCGCTGCTGGCTGCTGCGGGAGCGGTCGGGACGCCCGGCGTTGCAGGGCCAGCGGGGTCGGCAGGGCCGCAGGGGCCCGTGGGATTTGGAGCTCAGGGACCAGCGGGGAGTGCGGGCGCTCAGGGGGCGGTGGGGGCAACTGGAGCTCCGGGGTTGGTTTATCAGGGGGTTTACGATTCCACGGCGAACTATGCGCTGGGCGATGTGGTGCTGTTTGCGGGGGCGAGCTATGCGTCGCTGCGGGCTGCGAACCATGGGCAAACTCCAGGGTCGAGTCCGGCGTACTGGGGAGCGCTGACGGCGCAGGGGCCGCAGGGCGTTCAGGGAGCTTCGGGGGCGGCCGGGCCAACGGGCGCATCCGGACCGCCGGGGTCGTTCGGGCCTCCAGGGCAGACAGGCGCTCAGGGGTCGCAGGGGGTCGCGGGACAAGCCGGAGCGCAGGGTTTGAGCGGAAGTTCGGGAGCACAGGGATTGCAGGGGCCAGCGGGGGCGCAGGGAGTCGCGGGGCCGGTGGGACTGGCGTTTCGAGGAGCCTACGACTCGACGGTGAACTACGCCCTCGCCGATGGGGTGTTGTTTCAGGGCACGGGGTATGTGTCGCTGGCGGCGGGCAATCATGGCAACGCACCCAACCAGTCGCCGCAGTTTTGGGCGGCGTTTGCGACCGGAACGCCAGGGGCTACAGGAACGGCCGGAGCGCCTGGCGTGGCCGGGTCGCCGGGAGTGCAAGGCCCAGCCGGTTTCGATGGGGCCGTGGGCCCGCGTGGGGTCACCGGTACGGTGGGGCCGCCGGGGGTCAACTTCACCGGGAACTACTCTTCCGTGAACAGCTACAGTGTCGCGGACGCGGTGAGTTTTGGCGGATCGACTTATATTTCGCTGGTGGGGAACAACCATGGGCAGACGCCCGACCAATCGCCCGCGTTCTGGGCGGTGCTGGCGGCTCAGGGACAGGCCGGAGCGGCGGGGCCTGTCGGTCCGGCGGGATTGCCGGGCGCGGCAGGCTCACCTGGAAGCGCCGGAGCCGCAGGTCCGGCGGGAGTCCAGGGCGTAAAGGGCGATCCGGGACTGCAAGGGCCGGTTGGGGCGCAGGGATTGACGGGCGTGCAGGGAACACAGGGATCGCAGGGGCCGACCGGAGCGCAGGGGGTCCCGGGACAGGCGGGCGCACAAGGGTTGCCGGGCGCGGCTGGGGCGCAGGGATTGCAAGGGTCGATAGGGTCGCAAGGTCTAGTGGGGCCGGTGGGATTGACGTTTCGCGGGGCCTACGACTCGACCGTGAACTATGCGCTGGGGGACGGTGTTCTGTGGCAGGGCGCGGGGTGGGTTTCGCGCATCGCGGGCAATGCCGGAAATACGCCCGACCAGTCGCCGCAGGCTTGGCAGCAATTTTCGGCAGCGGGAGCGACTGGGGCTGCCGGAGTTGCCGGCCCGGTAGGGGCACAGGGAACGCCGGGAGTTCAGGGAGGGGCTGGATCGCCCGGCGCGATTGGGCCTGCGGGCGCGACGGGGCCGGCTGGAGCGGTGGGAGCCGCGGGATCGCAGGGCTTGACGGGCGCTGCCGGGACGCAGGGACCGAGCGGGGCGCAGGGGCTTACCGGCCCAGTGGGTCCTCAGGGTTCCAACGGGAACGTGGGCGCGCAGGGGGCGGCCGGACAGGCTGGAGCACAGGGTGTCACCGGACAAGCGGGAGCGGTCGGGCCGCAAGGATCTGCGGGGCCGCAAGGAATTGCCGGAGCGCCGGGAAGCGCGGGCCCGGCGGGTGCGACGGGAGCCGTCGGAATGAACTTTCGCGGCGCGTGGAACCAGCCTGCGAATTATGCGGTGAACGATGCTGTGACGTTTGCGGGATCGACATTTCTGGCCGCGAGCGCGAACCAGAATCAAGAGCCGGATTTGACGCCGCAGGTTTGGGCGGTCGTGGCGCAGGCGGGCGGAGCGGGGCCGACAGGAGCGGCGGGTGCCGCGGGGACGGCGGCGAGCGTCGCCGTGGGTTCGGTGACGACGTTGGCGGCGGGTTCCCAGGCGACCGTCACCGACAGCGGCGCTCCGGGAGCGGCAGTGCTGAACTTCGGGATTCCGCAAGGCGCAGCGGGATCCGGTGGGGGCACCGGAAGCGGCGGCGGTGCGAGCTTGGCCGCGATGTACCACACGGTCAGCTTCAATACGAGCTTCTATGCCGTGAATGCTCCGTCGGCCTCGGCCAATGAATCCGGGGCGGTGTTGGCGTGGGTACCGAGGGGATGCTCCGCGGTGCGGCTGGACGTGTTTTCGCAGCAGTCGAATACGGTGACTGTGACGCTCAGAAACGGGTCGCCGGGCGCGATGGCCGACACCGCGTTGAGTTGCGCGGCGGCCAGCGGGGGTAGCTGTACGGTGAGCGGGACGGTGGCCGTGGCGGCGGGGAGTTTTATCGACTTGAGTGTACGTGGGCCTTCAGGGAACCCTGCGGGCGTGTGGACTGCGCTGGAGTGCGATTGAGGGGGAGTCCGTTGAAATTGTGGCTGTGGTAACCCATGTCCCTCTCAAGGCCCACTTTCCCTCCAAGTTCAAAACCTCTAACGCTCTAAAATCTGTCTACGATCTCCCTTGCTCTTCCCCAGCTGTCATCTCGACCGGAGGCGCGTTTTTTGCGCCGGAGTGGAGAGACCCGCAGCTTCTCTGCGGGCCCGAATCCTTGCCGCCACTGAAGATCTGCGGATCTCTCCACTCCGCCTTCGCAAATACGCGAAGGCTCCGGTCGAGATGGCAAGTCAACGAGCCTAAAGAGAAATCGTGTACAGGCTCAAGCTCATCTAAGCCGCCACCCCTCGAACCTACGTTCCTCAAACCTCAACAACCCCAAACTGGCGCGACGACTTGGGCCTACCTCTTGACAGACCCCTTATAATGAGGCCAGCACCTTCTCGCGCCCGGCCACACGCCGGGCGTTTGCATCTAGCCCGTAACCGCAATGTTCTGCGGACTTTGCGCCACTACACTTCCACAGCCCTTTGTTTTCAATGCTTTACGCAATGACTTTGACGAAGTCCAAAGCTAAGTTCAATGTTCTCTGGACTTTGCGCAAAATGATAGGGGTGGGGGTGGCCCCGTAAGAGTTCAAAGAACTTTCGTCAGAGAGAGGGTCTCGCGCAAAGCCGCGGTGAGTTCGGTGAGGCGCGCGGCAGGTGGCAGGCCGGGAGCATCGAGCAGAGCTTCAATTTCGCGGGCCAAATTTGTGCCTTCGGGATAGCCGAACATGCCCAGCGAGCCGGAGAGTTTGTGGGCTTCGGCGATGGCCTGAGCGCGTAGGTCGCCGGTGCAGTTGCCGGAATGTGCTGCGGCTGTGGCGGCGTCCAGGACAGCGAGTCTCTCGCTCAGCAACGGCAGGCCACTTTGCCACACTTCATCTAACAGGGTGCGAATGGCCCCAGGATTCAGGGCGGAACTGGGTCGCAACGAACTGGGCATGGTGAGGTTAGACGCTCCAGCCCAGCATGGTGGCCATCTGCGTGGCCAGAGTCAGCGGATCGAAAGGCTTTAAGAGGACTCCGGCGACGCCCAGGCTGGCGAACCGGCGTTGATCGACCCCTTGCACTTTGGCGGTCAGCAGGAGGACCGGAATGTGCGCGATCGAGGGCGTGTTTTGAATCTCCTTGAAGGTCGTAGGCCCGTCCATCCCGGGCATCATCACGTCCAACAGAATGGCGTCGGGTTGCTGAACTACGGCGGCACGGATACCGGCAGCGCCGGAGTTCGCGGTAGTGACATGCCAGCCCGCAATGGACTCCAGTGAAAGCGCGGCGACTTCGCGGATGTCGTCGTCGTCGTCGATGATCAGGATGCGTCGCACGGCTTGTCCACCTGTGGCAAGGCTATAGGAGTGGCTCTAAGTCCACGTTCCGATGCTGTTCGACCACCAGGTCATGCAGTCCGTGCAGGCCGTCCTGTTGGGACGCCAATGCGGTGTCTTCAAGCAGGGTGAGACGTGGAAGTTGGAGGTTGAAGCTGCTGCCCAGGCGGCCGGGAGTTTCACTATCGTTGCGTTCGGCCCAAATGGCGCCGCCATGTTGCACGGCGATGCCGCGGCAAATGGCGAGGCCCAGTCCGGTGCCCCCTTTGGCCTTGGAATCGGCGTCTTCGACTTGTTGAAAACGGTCGAAAACGCTTTCGAGCTGCTCGACGGGGATGCCGCGGCCACGATCCTCGATGCGCAGCACAAAATCGTCTGCAATGACTTTGGTGAGCACGCGAATCGTAGCCCCAGGCGGCGAAAACTTGACCGCGTTTGAGAGCAGGTTGCACAGCAATTGGAGGATGCGGTCGGGGTCGCCGTTGAACAGAATGGTTTCGCCGCGCGAGGGGAAGACTTCCACGTAGACCTCGGCGGCGTCGGCCATTGGGGTTATCGTTTCGACCGCTTGCACGATCAATTCGGGCAGTGAGCAGCGCTGGAGTTGCAACGAGGAGTGGTCGGACTCCATGCGCGCCAGATCGAGGATGTCGTTGATCAGGCGCACCAGGCGCTCGGTGTTGGCGAGTGCGATGCGGAGCAGATTTTGCGCCTTGGGGTCGGTGTGGCACGGCATGGCGGAAAGCAGCCCCAGCGCACCTCGGATGCTGGTGAGCGGCGTGCGCAACTCATGCGACACGGTGGCGATGAACTCGTCCTTGACGGCACCGGCGTGAGTGTGTTCGCGCAGCATTTGCTGCTGCTGCATGGTCATGCGCAGCGCTTGCTGGGTCTGCGCGGAGAGTTTGACAACCTGTTTTCGCGCGCGCCGGTATGCGATCAGAAGAAAGACGCAGGCAGCGAGAAGCGGCGCGATAACGGCGAGAGCGATATCCATGACGGGTACATGTTAATGGTAACGCACTTCTGTTTCATCGTTTCGGTAGGGCGAGGCGCTGAGTTGAACGACGGCCTCGCGGGCTTCCACGGCGGCCACTTTGCGGTTGGCGACAGCGGCTTCGGTGAATGCGATGGGAGCGTCTCCGAACCGGATGGTGGCGTGGAGGCTGTGCAGTGAAAGCAGCCTCCAGACGTGGTGTAAGAGCGACTGCGGGCCCCAATGCACGTCCTGGCTAAGCGTTTTGCCCGCGGCGACGTCGCGCGGCGAAAGGGCATAGGCGATGAAGGCGGGCACAATGGGCGCTCCGGCCTCGATCGATTGCGCCAGCAGGCCGCTGCGGAACGGCATCGCGGGCACGTCGCCGACACCAGTCGTGCCTTCCGGGAAGAAGACGACGGGCAGGCCGTCGCGGAATCCCTTCGCCATGCCCTCGGCGGCCTTGCTGGCGCTGCCGCCCTGACCGCGCGCGACGTATACCGTGCCGCTCATCATGCTCATCCAGCCCAGCACCGGGGTGGCACGAAGCTCGGCTTTCGAAACGAAGACGCAGGGGCGCATCGCGGAGTGCAGCAGGATGTCGAGCGTGGAGAGGTGGTTCGAGATCACGGCGCCGCTCTGCGGGACCGGGCCGGCGAGTGTGTAGGCGATGTCCAGCGCACGCAGCGTGCGCGCGCAAAACCGGTTCAGCCAAGCGGCGCGATCCGGGCGAGTCCGGGGGCGGGTGACGACAAGCTCAACGCCCGCGTAGGCGAACATCGCGACAAGGAGGGATGCGCGCCAGAAGGTCCTTATGAATGACAAATGATAAGCTCCGTTTGCGGCTGATCAACATGATTTTACAGGGGGCCTGCTGCTGGCGCTCGAACGGTCGGCGAGGTCTCGCGGGCGACAGGCACTCGGAGAAAGTTGAAATCGCTCGAAGTGCCATCGCGTATAGTATGACGGACAGCGCCCCCGTGCCAAGGGCCGTCTTTAGACTGAGAGCACCATGATCGCAGCAACTGGATCAAACGCCGTGGGTAACGGATCGAGTGCGCTGGTCCATTCCTGGCCTGTGGGTCACGGCGAAACAACCAGCTTACTTCGCGAATACGACTGGTCGAGTACGGATCTCGGACCATTGAGCATGTGGCAGCAAAGCTTGCGGACTGCCGTAGAGCTGGCCATGGCCTGCCGATTTCCAATGATTGTGCTGTGGGGCGACGATCTCATTCAGATTTATAACGATGCGTACCGGGACCTGATGGGGAGCAAGCACCCTATAGGTTTGGGTCAGGCTACGCGGGAGTGTTGGCCCGAAGTCTGGCACATTAATGAACCGATCTACAGGAAAGCGCTGCTTGGTGAATCCCTCACCTTTGAAGACCAACTCTATCCGATCACTCGACATGGTTACCTCGAGCAAGCCTTCTTCACGCTTTGCTATAGTCCGTTGCGCGATGACACCGGAACGATCCACGGCGTGTTGGTGACGGTCTACGAGACCACTGAACAGATACTGGCCAAGGAACGGCTGCAGGCCAGCGAAGCACGATTGAACGAGCTGTTCAAGCAGGCTCCGGTGTTTATGGCGATGCTGCGCGGTCCGGAGCATGTCTTCGAGATGACCAATGCGCCGTATCAGAAGCTGATCGGAGGTCGAAACGTGCTCGGCAAATCCGTGGCAGTGGCGCTGCCAGAGGCGGTCGAGCAGGGTTTTACCGCACTGCTGGACAATGTTTACAAAACGGGCAAAGTGTATCGCGCAAACGGAGCTTGCTTCAGCATCACCCGCGCCGTCGAACAGGGGAATGAAGACCTCTTCGTCGACCTGGTGTATCAGCCGCTGCGTGAGGCGGATAACAGCATCTCGGGCATCATTGTTGTGGGCATCAATGTCACCGAAGGCAGACAGAATAGCCTGGACCTTGCAGAGATCGAAGCCGATTTGCGCTGGACTCTGCAGCTGAGTCCCCACAATGAGTGGACGGCGGACGCGGAAGGACGGATGATCCATTTCAGCCCGCAATGGCTGGATCTAACTGGCCTCACTTTAGAACAAGCGCTTGCGGATGGATGGATGCAAGTGCCTGAGCCGGACGACCTTGTCCAAGTTCAAACGAATTGGCGATTGTCTCTTAAGAGTGGAGAGCCTTACGATGTAGAGCATCGAGTTCAGATTGCGTCCGGAGAACTCCGATGGATGCGTTCACGGGCGCTGCCGCGCCGGCTGCCGGATGGGACGATTGTGCGCTGGTATGGCAGCACTGAAGACATTCACGACCGAAAGATGGCCGAAACCGCTTTGCTGCAATCCGAAAAACTGGCGGCGGTAGGACGGCTGGCGAGTTCCATCGCCCATGAGATCAACAACCCCCTGGAAGCGGTTACAAATCTGCTTTACCTCATGCGCCATTCACAGGACTTGCCTGAAGTGATGGGGTATGTTGCAACGGCGGAGGCGGAGCTGCAACGAGTTTCGCAGATCACCAATCAGACGCTGCGGTTCCATAAGCAATCGACCTATCGACAAGCGGTCAGCTGTGTCGACCTCATTCAAGAGGCACTTTCGGTCTACAAAAACCGCATGCTGAACGCGGGTATTGAAGTGGAGAAGCGAAAAAGAGCCATAAAACCTATTCTGTGTTTTGACGGCGAAATCAGGCAGGTTCTCAACAACCTGATTGGCAATTCCCTGGACGCCAGTCGGAGTCACGGGGCGCGCCTTCTCGTTCGGAGCCGCGAAGGAACCGACTGGAAGTCCGGCCAAAAGGGAATCTTCCTGACGGTTGCAGACAACGGTCAAGGGATGAATGTCGAGACCCAGAAGAAAATATTCCAGCCATTCTTTACGACCAAAGGCTTTGGTGGCGTAGGTTTGGGACTTTGGGTGAGCTGCGAGATCGTGGGGAGACACAAAGGCCGGTTGAGTGTGCGCAGCAGCCAACGACCGGGACGAAACGGCACGGTGTTCGCCCTGTTTTTACCGTTTGACCCTCAATCAAACGCCCAAGTTTAAAATAGACGGCATGGCCATCGAGGCGAGGGCTACTACAGTCCGTGGAACTCTTCGACGGGTTCGGCGGAGTGCATCCATGCGGAGTAGATCATATCGCGAAGTTCAATGGCCCCGGCGGCGATGCGCTCGTCGACGAACACCTTGCCTGCGGGGGTGCCGGCGTCGTTGAAGCCCCCGGCTTTTTCGAGTTGGTAGGTCTTCTCGACCAATGAGTTGCTGTGGTGCAGGTAGTCGAGATATTGCGTCCATTCGTCGGCGATGACTTGCGGCTTGGCGGCGGCGACCAGCGGTGCGATGTCGGCGGGCATCACGTTCGCACTCACGAAAACTGTTTCGAACTGCGAATGGATTTTGTGCAATGTGGTGTAGCCGTTGGGATTGGGGCCAGTCCATCCGTTGTACTGGATGGTGGTGTGCATGGGCTGCGAGCCGTCGGCGACGTAGTGGCCCAGCCAGCCCGCGTCAAAGAGGATCGCCGTTTCGACGGGCTGCGTGTTCTGGTGCGCGGCGAGGAGGTTGCGGTACTCGCGGAAATCGGCTTTGAGGCGTTGCCAGACTTCTTCGGTCTGCCAGGGTTGCAGGCCGACTTTTTCGGGAGTGAGTGGGACGTCGGGGTGCGCGGATTGTGCTGCGGAGAGCGCGCGGATGAAGTCGTAGCGCTTCTTCAGATTCAATAGCGGACCGACGAGGTTGGCGTACTCCATGTCGATAAAATGGTCGGCGGCCTGGGTTTGGGAGAGTTCGTCTTCAGCACGGTTGCGCCAGCGGTCGGGTTCTGGGCCGAGATACTCCAACGTGTCGAGCGCGGAAGGTGCGCGAAGGAATGCGGGAACGCCGCAGGGAAGGTTAGCGGCGGCGAGGCGGTTGATCATACGATGGCCGTCGGAACCCCAGGCCCAGGCGGGTCGTGCAGCGATGAGACTGATGAGCACGGCTGCGATTGCGACGCCGGGGAGCGAGGAGAACTTTGGCATGGGAAAAGTATAGCGGGAGCCAGCTGCGTGAGGATCGTGCGGTCCCAACCATGCAGGTCGGAGCCTGTGCAGTGCAAAAAGCGTTGGATCCATGACGTCGCTTCGCGGGCATGGTGCAGGTCTGAAATGACTTCGTGTGCAGCGGCGCTCAAATGATGATGGCCGATTCCCCGAGGGGGAAACGGCCATCGTTTGAGAGTCGTTGAGAGTCGTAACTCCCCAGCACGGAGAGTTATTCTAGTTGCGAGTTGATGTGTGTTCGAGGCGGCGTTCGTCCTCGACGCGGGTTTCGTTGAGGGTACGGGTTTCGTCCACGCGATGGTCGTGGGCCGTGTGGTCGCCATCGACGTCGTGGCTGCTGACCGATTTTTCTCCTGAGGACGCAATGTCGTTGCCGCCCGCCTGCTTGAGGATATCCTTGGCGCGAGAGACTTCTTCCGACGACTCGCAATGGACCGAGACCAGGATGCCTCCATCCTTGATGTGGCCCTCATAGCGCTTGGCTTCGTACTCCGGGATGCCCATTCCGACGAGTGCTCCGACGAGGCCACCTACGGCTCCGCCCACTCCCAGACCGGCGAGCGCACCCATGATGGGTCCAGCCGCGATCAGGGGGCCGACGCCCGGGATCGCCAAGGCACCGATGCCGGCGAGAAGACCGAGCGTGCCGCCGATCGCTCCGCCGACGCCAACGCCGGTCGTGGTTCCTTCGGGGGCCTTGGTGTTCTTCTCCGTGGCAAAGTCTTTGGAACTGTTACGGTCCGCCATGAGCACCGAAACGTCCTGATGGGTGAAACCGGCGGCTGTAAGCCGGTCGACGGCCGTCTCGGCGGCCGAACGTGTGGGGAAGATGCCGAATGCTGCTGTGTTTTTACCTGCCATGATGTATGTCTCCCTTGGGTCGGGCCGCCACGTTAAGAACGTGCCGGCGCCAGTGGTGCGTTATGGTTTGAGTTACTTGACGGTGAGGTTGTTAGTGACCTTATCGGCGCCTGCGACTTCAGCTGCTTTCGCGGCGATGGATTGCTTTTCCTCTTCGGAGTGGACCGGTCCCTTCAGCGTGACCGCACCGTTGAGCGTAATGATCTTGACGTTGTGGCCGTAGGTGGAGAGCGATTTATCCGCTATCAGGGCCTTCCGAATGTTTTGAGTCAGGGTGCGGTCCGATACATGCTCACTCTGCTGGTCGGCGGTTGGGGTAGTGCGATGGGCCTTGTTGTGCCTTGAGTTGTCAGGCGCGGTCGTTGTCGGTTGACCCGATTGTGTTTCCTGAGCGTTCACTCCGATTGATCCGCCGCCGACGCAGAGGATCGTGCCGAAGGCCAGCGCAGTGGACAGTAACGTTTTATTGTGAAGTTGCATTTTCACCTCTTTTACTTTTTGGACACGTACACCATCGCTTAATGTCGATGGAGCGCAGTGCCAGTTGTGGATCTAACTTGTTGGGGATCGGACGTTCATACGGGCGGCCCACATCGGGTCTGGAATTCAGATGCCGGGCCGCACGGGGCTGTTGTACCGTCTACTAGACGGCGAGCCTTTTCAGAGCGAGGCGGCCTTAAAACATCATGCGGCCACATCCGGGATTACGAATTGTGAAACGAAAATGAAAACGCCCTCGCAGGAGGGCGTTCTTCAATCGGGCCTCGGTCTAGGAGTTCGCCTTTTTGGGACGCTGGACCAGGAGGTTCGGGACGGCGGTGTTGCCGTTCACGTCCGGAAGCTTGGGAGCGATGACGCTGGTGTCGGTGGCCGTCGTTCCGGTGACCGTGATCAGGTGAACTTCGTTATCGCCCGACGTTCCCGTAAAGAACGTGTTGTTGTCGGTGCTGAAAACGCCTGCAACAGGAGCGACCGCACCGCTTGAAAGCGGAACAGTCGTCAACGCGCCGGTGGAAGGAACGTACTCCGGAAGCAAGCCGCTGGTGCCGGTGTAGGTCACGAAGGCCAGCGCTGAATTGCTGGCGGGGAAGACGCCCGTGATGGCGGTGGCCGCAATGCCGGGAATGGGGTGGGTTCCGAAGGTGCTGTTGAAGACCACCGGTGGGATGGCAATTGTGCAGGCCAGCGCTTGAGGCGGAAACGTCACCGATATGTCATTGAGCGTGGGTGTAGGCGTGACGGTCGCTCCGAGGATGTGCAGGCCATCGTTGGTTGCGGCGACGCGGTCGGTCTCAACTGTCGTATCGTTCGATACGGGATAAAACGCGGCGGTGGTGGTGGGAGGATTGCCGGGTGTGGTGCTGGTGACTTGCGGGCAATAACTGCGGCCTTCGGTAATGGTGGTGTTGGTCGCGAAGAAGGCGCCGACGCTGGGAACCGTGACCGCGACATCGAGGTATTGGTTGGCCGTCGTAGTCGTAAACCAGCCCGTGTAGGACGAGTGGACGAGCAGCTTATCGTTTGCCGCCGCGATATAGACGGTTTGGCTATCGGGCGACCACTGCGCGTGGAGACCGACGCCGCCGTTAGTGGTAGTGACTGCTCCTGCGCTGGACACCAGCGAAACGGTCTGACGGGCGGGGTCGGTGACCACGATCGTTGAGCTATCCGGAGAGACCGAAAGCACCGTTCCGGGGACGGCCTGATTGGTCGCGCCAACGGTGTTGCTCACCGCGTTGACCGTCATCAGTGCGGTCGAACTGCCCAGGTAAATGCTGTTGCCGTCGTTTGAAATGACCATCGAGTTCGGCACGTAGGGCAGTTTGATGAGAGAACCCGGTTGGCCTGTCGAAAAGTCCACGGGCAGGAGGAATTGGGACTGCGTGCTGCCAATATAGAGCACGGTGACATTGGAGCCAGTGGCCGTGACCTGGATGCCGTTCGAGGTGATGGGTTCGCCGTTGCCGTAGAGGCCGATTTGGCTGAAGGGTGCCGAGTTGCAAATGGGGGGCTGGCAAACGGCTGTGATGGTCGCGCTGCCGGGAAAGAGCGGAAGGACCGAGCCGGAGCCGGCGGAAATGGTGGTCGGCGTGGTGGATTCGAATTCGAGGCTAACGCCCGTCAGCGTTACTCCGTTGGTGTCCTTGACGACCGCCGTGAGGGGTTGGCTGTTGTTCAGGCCCACAGTGATGCTGGTGGCGTTTCCCTGTCCGGGGACGGAGAGCGTGATGGACGCCGGGGGACAAGTGGCAAAAAAGCCCGCTGCGCCGCCCGAACCGGTGTTCGATACAGCGGCCGAGAGGATGGTTGAGCCGGGTTGCGCGGCCGTGGCGACGCCGTTCTGGTCGATGGTGAGGACGGAGGGGTTCTGTGCAGAATATTGCAGGTGGCCGATCTGGCAGGTGATGTTGTCGGCCGGATTGGTCGTTCCATTCTTGTAAGCGCGCGCTGTGATTTGCGTGCTGACGCCTTGCGAAAGACATGAACCGCCTGTGTAGGGGGGCGCGACAACGACCGCACCCGTGGTGATGGGGCAGCAGTTGCTCGCCTGATCGGCGGTGGTTGAATTGAGGTTGGCGGGGCAACTGCCTGTAGGCGTGGGATTGCCGATGACGATGCTCGTGACAACCGGATGGACGAAGACGGGAATAGCGTTGCTGACGGCGCCGTCCGCAGTCGCGGTGACGAAAGCCATCGTGTTGGCGGGAGGGTTCACGGGCGCGGTACAGAGGGTGTAATCGGGAATGCCGCCGCCGGTGTTGCGGTTGAAGGTGCCGCCGCACACCTGCCCGGTGGTGGGATTGATGTCTGCGAAACTCATGTCGCTTGTAGCGAAGACGTAGCTTCGCACCGAGACGGGGTTGCCCTTGCAATCCACTGCAGTGGCGCTCAGACCCGTGCCGATTTGGCCGAAGTTGAGCGACTCGCCAAAGGTGGCAAACTGCGGCGAGAGCGTGATGCTCTTCACCTGGCCGACAAGGGGGCCGGATTGGCCATTGCAAAACGTTGAAACCGTCTTAGTGCCGCAACCGACTAAAGACGCTCCAAAAGGGGCCGCGAAAAAGAGTAGAACCGCAAAACTGACAAACCGCCGCATCGAACCTCCCCGGACAGCCGGAACCGCAAACCGGAACCAGGCTGAACGGTCGAAACCGTAGACTCTGAATTGCCGAACCTCCAGTGTAGAGTGTGCCCGGAACAATGGGCAAATGACCGCTGCTGGAGGTGCTCAATGATTAGACGTTCGCAGGGGAATTTAGGGAACAGGGTTTGGCAACAGGAAACACGAAACAGGAAACAGAGAACAGAGAACAGAGAACAGAGAACAGAGAACAGGGAACAGGGAACAGGGTTTAGGGAACAGGATTAGAACTTGTTCACGATCTCTCTTGGCCTCCCCCCAAGCTGTCATCTCGACCGGAGGCGCGTTTTTTGCGCCGGAGTGGAGAGACCCGCAGCTTCTCCGCGCGGCCCGAAGATCCTTGCCACCACGAAAAATCTGCAGGTCTCCAATGCGCCTTCGCAAAAAGCCCGAAGGCTCCGGTCCAGATGACAGGGATCTGTTCCCTGTTCCCTGTTCCCTGTTCCCTGTTCCCTGTTTCCTTGTTCCCTCTTTACTGCCCTACCGGCATATTCTCCGCGAACCACTTGACGGTGCGTTCTTTGCGGTCCTTGATGTGGGCGGGATCGCGGAAGCCGTGGCCCTCGTTGGGGTAGACGACGAGTTGGGTCTTGACACCCTGATCGCGCAGGGCGTGCCACATTTCGAAACTCTGCGGCGCGGGGCACTCGCCGTCGCGGTCGCCCACGATGATCAGCATCGGCGTCTTCGCCTTCTTGATGAAGTTGATGGCCGAGCTTTTTGCATAGACGGCGGGGTCGTCATAGACGCTGGCACCGAAGAACGGGATCATCCATTGGTCGATGGAGTTTTCACCATAGTAGCTGAGCCAGTCGGAGAGGCCCGCACCCGCGACGATGGCGCGGAAGCGCTGGGTCTGGGTGGCGGCAAACATGCTCATGAAGCCACCGTAGCTCCAGCCCATCATGCCGACGCGATGGTCGTCGATCGATACTTTCTTCTCGACGGCGTCGACGCCAGTGAGGATGTCGCGCAGGTCGCCGTAGCCGAAGTCTTTGCGGTTGGCTGCGGTGAACTTCTCGCCCTGTCCGAAGCTGCCGCGTGGGTTGGGCTGAAGCTCGAAGTAGCCGAGATCGGCCCAGTTGCTGTCCCCCCAGCGCGCCCCGGCGGAGGCCGATGGCCCGCCGTGGACGCTGACGATCATCGGATACTTCTTCGCGGGGTCGTAGTCCTTCGGGTAGGTGAGCCAGCCCTGGACGTGGAAGCCGTCGTTGGCCCACTCGATGGATTCGACCTTGCCGAGGGCTTTGGCTCCATCGTTAAGATGGGTGATCTGCTTGAGTTGGTCGAACGGTCCGGCCCAGACTTCGGGAGCCGTTGCGTGGCCGGATTTGACCAGCGCAAGAACGCCATGCGCGGAGACACCGATGGCATCCTTGATGGGGCCGCCGCCGACGTTGACTTCGCCGAGGTCGTCAGAGGCGTCTTGTTTGTGGGTGGAAACGACGAAGTCAGTGAGCAGGGTGTGGCCGCGGCGGTCTTCGACGAAGCCGATGTTGTCGTTGCCGGTCCAGGCGATGAAGGTGGGAGAGCCGTCGATGCCGGGAGTGATGTTGGTCGGCGCTCCACCCTTCGCGTCGACGACCCAGACGTCGCCACCGGTCGAGCCTTGGTCGCTCATCAGGCCGCCGATGAACGCGATGCGCTTGCCGTCAGGCGACCAGCGGGGGACGGCGATTTGCAGGCCGTGGAGCGGGCCTGAGACTGTGCCGGGATCAAGCACCGTGCGGATTTCTTCGTTGACGCGGTCTTTTACGTTCGCGCCGCTGACTTCGATGGAACGCTTGAAATCCACCGCATAGAGCTTCGCGATCCACCATGTATTCTCGCCGGGCGGATGCGCGCCGACAAACGCAATCGCGTTCGACGCGGGAGCCCAATCGAACTCGTAAACGTGGAGATCGAGCGGCGTAAGCCAGTTGCCCTGTCCGCTTGCTATGTCGACGCCATACACACGCTGAATCTCGACGCCGTCCTCGCCAATCACGCCCGCCCAAGGCTTCATGGCATCGAGTGCGCCAGCGGAGCGTGAAGCGTTTTCGACGAACAGGAACGCAATCGACCTCCCATCCGGCGACCACGCGGCTTGCTTGAATATTCCGGTGACATGGGTGAGCTGCTTGGACTCGGCAGTGGCTTTGGACCATAAGAAAATCTGCGCCTGCGCGGGCTTTTCATCCTTGCCGGCGCAGGTCGAGGTGTAGGCCAGAAACTGCCCGTCGGGCGACCATATCGGCGAGCCATTAGAGCAGTTGGTCGCGCCGTTGGGCGCGACAATCTGGTCCTTCGCAGGGTCGGGGTTGGCGACTGCGGTGAGGTGAAGCTGCGCACCTTCGCCCGTGCCGACGGTCCAGGCGACAGTCGCCCCGTCGGGCGAAATCGCGACACTGCCAGGATTTTTGACGCGATCCGCGCCATCGCCGCCGCGCTGGGCGACTCCGGGGAGAGAAGAGGTCATGCAAAGGACGGCGGCAACAGTGGATAGGGACAGAACACGCATGAAAACGGTCATGCCAAAAAGCGTAGCACGGGCATTGGGGCTATTGGCAACACGGACGATTCTTGCGATGCGATGCGCGGAGCGTCATCGGGACACTTGACTCCCGGAAAACGGTTTGTTAGATTTAGAAGGTTCCGCGATTTTTGCCGAACGCACCTTTCTGGACAGCAACAATATCCAGAAGGCCTGTCTGTGAGCCTGCGACACCCTCTTCCCTCTGGAACGCAATGAGGATCCCATGTGGAAGGGCTATGCGGGCCGGAACAGCGCGAAACGGAGTTGGGTTGGGCTGACTGAGAGAGTCGGTTGAATGAACCTCAGCCACCGTCGCCTGTCTCAAACCTGAGCAGTGAACCGTTGTACACGCAGTTGGCAGTACGGCCGCGTGCAGGATTCAGAACTTCGCCGAAGCATGCTCGCCGTGCTTCGCCTTTTGCGTGTGCGCAAGCGTATCGCAAAGCAGAGCGACAGGCGCTGCCCTGCACCGAGCCCGAATAGAGAAATTCGGGTAATTCCGAGGAGTTGTTCAAAGTGCCTACGTTCCATCAACTCGTCAAGCAGGGCCGCACGCCGACCCGCTATAAGACCGCCTCTCCCGCGTTGCAGGGTTCGCCTCAGCGTCGCGGCGTTTGCACCCGCGTCTATACCCAGACTCCCAAGAAGCCGAACTCGGCGCTGCGCAAAGTCGCCCGCGTCCGCCTCACCAACGGCATTGAAGTCACCACCTACATCCCGGGCATCGGCCACAACCTGCAGGAGCACTCGATTGTGCTCATCCGCGGTGGCCGTGTGAAGGACTTGCCGGGTGTTCGTTACCACGTGGTTCGCGGGACGCTGGATTCTGTCGGCGTCGCGAATCGCAAGCAGAGCCGCTCGAAGTACGGCGCGAAGAGGCCGAAGGCGGCGAAATAAGGATTTTTGGTGCTCCCGCTGGAGAAGCAGATTCCCTGCGGGAATGACAGAAAGAAATGCAAGAGCAACAACAACCAGGATTGATGTCCAGCACGTGAGAAGTCACCGCGCTGGAGGAAGAAGAAGAAAAGAATGCCACGCAAAGGTTACATAGCAAAACGCGAAGTTCCAGCCGACCCGATCTACGGTTCGACTCTGGTCACGAAGTTCGTCAACAGCATGATGTGGGGCGGCAAGAAGTCTACCGCTCAGGGCATCTTCTATCAGGCGATGACCAATCTCGAAGCTAAGGGCGGTGATGAAGCGCTCAAGCTCTTCAAGAAGGCCGTCGAGAACGTCAAGCCGATGCTCGAAGTTAAGTCTCGCCGCGTCGGTGGAGCCAACTACCAGGTGCCAATCGAAGTTCTCCCCGAGCGTCGCACGTCTCTCGCAATCCGCTGGCTCGTGACGTTTGGCCGCGCGCGTGGCGAGAAGGGCATGGTCGACAAGTTGACGGCCGAACTGCTCGACGCTGCCAATGGCCGTGGCGCCGCGATGAAGAAGAAGGAAGACGTTCATCGCATGGCCGAAGCGAACAAGGCCTTTGCGCACTATCGCTGGTAGAGTCGCTTTTCGGAGAGAGCAGTGGCCTTTAGGCCACTGAATCCGGACAGATTATAAAGGGGCTTTAGCCCCGGATTTTAGAACGAATTACCGCGAGCCATGCGCTCGCAGAAAAGACATTGACCGTGGCACGCACAGTACCTCTCGCAAAATGCCGGAACATCGGCATCATGGCTCACATCGACGCCGGCAAAACGACGACGACCGAGCGCATCCTCTTCTATACGGGCATCACGCACCGTATCGGAGAGGTGCATGAGGGCACCGCCACCATGGATTGGATGGAGCAGGAGCAGGAGCGCGGCATCACCATCACCTCCGCCGCCACGACCTGCACCTGGAAGAACATCCGCATCAACATCATCGATACGCCGGGCCATGTGGACTTCACCGCAGAGGTTGAACGCAGCTTGCGTGTGCTTGATGGCGCGGTGGCGTGTTTCGATGCGGTCGCCGGCGTGCAGCCTCAGTCCGAGACGGTGTGGCGGCAGGCCGACAAGTACAAAGTTCCGCGGGTCTGCTTCATCAACAAGATGGACAAGGCGGGCGCGGACGCGGTTTATGCGACTTCGACTATCGTCGACCGTTTGGGCGCGCGCGCGATTCCGATCAACATTCAGATTGGCGCGGAAGCAAAGTTTGTCGGCGTCGTCGATCTGGTCACGATGAAGGCCATCGTCTGGCACGACGAGACGATGGGCGCGGAGTACTCGACCGAAGACATTCCCGCCAATATCGTCGAAACCGCGAATAAGGCTCGTCACGACCTGATCGAAGCGGTCGCCGACTCTGACGATGTCATCATGCACCACTATCTCGATGGCACCGATCCGACTGAAGCCGAACTTAAGGCGGGCATCCGCAAGGCCACGATTGCGATGAATATTTTCCCGGTGTTGTGCGGCTCGTCGTTCAAGAACAAGGGCGTGCAGACGCTGCTCGATGCGGTGGTCGATTATCTACCCAGCCCACTCGACATTCCTCCCATGATCGGCCATAACCCCGACAACATGGAAGAAGAGATTATTCGCGCGGCCGATGACAGCGAGCCGCTTTCGGCGCTCGGCTTCAAGATCATGACCGACCCGTTCGTAGGGCAGCTTATCTTCATCCGTATCTACTCGGGCGTGTTGAAAACCGGGGACACGACGCTTAATCCGCGTACCGGCAAGACCGAGCGCATCGGGCGTCTGCTCAAAATGCACGCCAACAAGCGCGAAGAAATCACTGAGATTATGGCGGGCGACATTTGCGCTGCCGTGGGTCTCAAGAACCTCGTCACAGGCGACACAATTTGTTCTGCCAAGCACCCGATTGTGCTCGAGTCCATCGATTTTCCGAAGCCTGTGATCGAGGTTGCGGTGGAGCCCAAGACCAAGGCCGATCAAGAGAAGATGGGTGTTGCGTTGTCGAAGCTTGCGCAGGAAGACCCCACCTTCAACGTTCGCACCGACATCGACTCGGGCCAAACGATCATCGCCGGCATGGGCGAGCTTCATCTTGAAATCATCGTGGACCGCAT
>JBBRCA010000037.1:0-22485 GCA_038205325.1 Terriglobales bacterium
AAACTCGTCCCAGCGCAAAGTCCCCACGCTCGCGCGGGAAGATCGTCTGCACCACGACCACCGCATCGCGCGGAAACGCTTGCACACGCAGCGTCGCAGGCGCAGCGACAAGCGACGAATGCAAATCGTCGGTCAATCGCACATCCAGCAACCCACCACTCTGCTGCACCACAGAAAGTTCAATCCGTGCCGCCTGCCCCAACTGCGGCGAATCCAGAAAACTCCGCGTCACCTCAATCGTTCGCGGCGCAGGCAACATCGCCGCATCGACCCCCGCCAGCACCACTACCGCACCATCCCAGGCAAACAAAAACCAGATCAGCCGCGGATGCCAGAACGCCGGAACCGCCAGCAAAAATCCACCAAGCAACAGAAATAAAGCCAGCGGCGTCAGCCCATACCCCGCCCACCGCCCGGTGCGTCCGACTGGCTGCGCTATCGCGTTCGCGGGTTCAGGAATCAGTGTCTGCATGACGTCTTTCTTGGTGCCATTCCGTAGCGCAGCGAAAGAATCTGCTTTTGCGCTTCTGTTGCGCGCCATTGTTGGCTGCTTCCTGCTCTACTTCGGCAGCGCCGTCGCCGCCAGAATGTCTCGCACCACGCGATCCGTATTCAAACCCTCCAACTCAGCCTCCGGCCGCAGCACCAACCGGTGCCGCAAAACCGGCAGCGCCGCGTCCTTTACATCGTCGGGCACCAGATAATCCCGCCCCTCGCGGGCCGCATGGGCTTTCGCGACCAGCAGCAGCGCGGCGCTCGCACGCGGACTCGCACCCAGCGAAATCGACGGCCAATCGCGCGACCGCCGCACCACAGCCAGCAGATAATCGAACATCGCCGGCTCGACGCGCACCGCCCGCACCTCCCTCCGCGCGGCGGCCAGCAATCCCGTCGGGACCTGTGCCACTGGCGTATCCGCAAGCCCCGCCGGAGAGGTCGCTGCATGGTGCCGTTCGAGCACCGTGCGCTCGTCCGCAAGCTCCGGATACGGCACGCGAATCTTCATCAGAAAGCGGTCTAACTGCGCTTCCGGCAAAGGGTAGGTGCCCTCGAACTCCAGCGGGTTCTGCGTCGCGAATACAGTGAAGTAGTCGTCGAGTTTGTGGCTCTCGCCGTCCATCGTCACCTGCCGCTCTTCCATGCATTCGAGCAGTGCGGCCTGCGTGCGCGGCGGCATCCGGTTGATCTCATCGGCCAGCAGAAACTGCGTAAACACCGGCCCTTTATGCAGCGAAAACTCGCTCGTCTTCGGCGAAAAAACATTGGTCCCCAGCAAGTCGGCGGGCATCATATCGGGCGTCCCCTGAGCGCGCTTGAAGTCCAGCCCCAGAAACCGCGACAGCGTCTTTACCGCCAGCGTCTTCGCCACTCCGGGCACGCCTTCGACCAGTGCATGACCACCGCAAAGCAGCGTCATCAACGCCTGCGCGATGGCTTCATTCTGTCCCGCGATGACGCGCCCAATCTCGTGCTCGCCCAAGGCAAACAACTCCAACGCCGCCGACATTTCGGACATTGGCATACCCTGCCCCTCCTGCTGAACTTGCTCCAACTCTTCGCTCACTCGCTACTCCTTCGCTGCGGAAATCAGCTCCGCGCTTCGTTCATCTCCAGCTTCAACTAAAGCCATTGTCTCCCGCGTAACCATGCGCTTCGGCGTCAAAATCGCGCGCAGCCTCTCAACATCATCATCCAGCGCCTGCACCAGCCGCAGTGCGCTCTTCGGCGCAACCTCCGTATGCTCCGCCGTAGCCGCGTCCTCAAGGTGTTTCCGCAGCGCGTTCCAGTCGCCGCCAAAGCGCTCCCGCAACGCCTCCGCAATCACCGCAGGCCCTTCGTCGAGGGTCACGCGCGCCACGCCACACTCCGTTTGCAGGAACCGCAGTAGCCTGCGCCGCGCCGACCCCGTTGCCGCGCTCGTCACCCCGGCGCGCTGATACAGGTGCCCCATCGACTCCGCAAACTCCACCGGCGATGTGCGCGGCACCGTCACCGGCATCCGCAGCGGGCCTTTGCGGCGGCTAAAACTCACCACCAGCAATCCTGCAATCAGCACAAGCTGCCAGAACAGCCACTTCAGCGGCAAGCCTTTCGCGGCGTCCCAGAAACCGACGGGCTCGCCATGAAAATATTCGTCGAACAACACCGTGCGTCCCGGCTCGCCCACCGTTGCCAGCAACAGTTTCAAGCTCGCGTCCTCATGCAGGCCGCTGTTGGAAAGCGGCATCGACGAACTCCACCAGATCGCCTCGCCTTTGCCCACCGCATAGCGCACGACGACGGCGTCGTCGCCGCAGCGCTGCTCCACATGCAACGCCGGGCCAAGCTTCGACTCCTTCTCGTCCCACTGCCCGTTGTCGCTCATCGAAATCTGTCCCGCCCGCGCCAGCGCGCCCTGACCCTCCGGCGTCGTGTCGCAGAGATCCGCGCCGTGCTGGGTCGCCGGGCCGGTCTTGCCCTCCGGCAGCAGCGTCGAGCCTCCGGTGTCGAGCACGCGCCCGCCGCGTTCGAGGAACCGCTTTACCGCCTCCGCAGTCGCCTTCTCGAGCTTCGGCGGAACGTACACGTCTGCCATCACCAGCGTCGTCCGCGCGGCGTCCACACGTTCCAAATCGCTCTCTGGAGCGTCCCAGCGTTCCACCTTGTAGCCCAGGCTCGGCAGCAGCAGAAACGCCGCCTTCGCTCCCGCCGTGCCATTATTGTCCACGCGCGGCCGCGGATCTTCGTCCGTCTTCGGAAGCGCGACGCTCACGATGAGAATCAGCAACGCCACGCCGCCGCCCATCCACAACATCAGGCGTTTGTCGGAAACCCCTTGCACCATCACGCCGCACCCGCCGCGGACGCCCCTGCCGCAGAATTGTCGCGCAAGCTCTCATAGTGCGCCCGCGCTTTCTCGTAGTCAGCCGCTCCCGCCTCACGCAACCCGTACCACAGCCGCTCGAAAATCTGCGTCAACCCGCGTAGCGCGCCCTGCTGCGCCGACCCCGGCTTCAGCAGCCGCACATACTCGCGCGGCGTCCGCGCCGGATTGTGCCGCCACGCGCGACGCCCCTCCAGCATCACAATCGTCGCCCAGTAAAGGCAATGCACCGCGTCGCGCCAATCGCCGTTGCCCGCCGACCCCTCGGCCTGCGCGGCCCAATCGGTCGATTCGCGCTGCCACTCCAACCCGCCCGCCTGCGCATTCAATGCCACCGCCAGGCGCTGCCGCTGCAAATTCCTGTAGACAAACACAGCGAGAGCAGCCGCCGCGCCGCCGAACAGCAGTATCTCCAGCAACCGTCCCAGCCACGGCGCCGCTCCGCCGAGATTGCCCATCCGCTCCCAAATCCGTCCCCACCACATCCAGAACTTCGCCACTTGCCGGTCAAGCCAGGACTCCTGCTCCACGGCCGCAAAGTCCGCGCCCGCAAGAATCTGATCCGCACTCTTCCGCGCCTGAGCAAACTGCGCCGTCTCACTTTCGGGCTGCGCACTCTCGCGCACCATCTCGTCGAGACGGGCCGAGGCCTGCTCCATCAACTGCGTGCGCCTGTCCGCATTCCCGCCCCGAGCCTGATCGAGCGCGTCTCGAAGCCACTGCCACCGCACCTGAAATTCCGGCTTCGCATCCACGCGCTCGTCCGCGCCCACATTGTCGCGAACGCAGCCCGAGGCCGCCGCACCACACGCCCGCACCAACGCCTGCACACGCGCCAGATGCCCCTGAAACTCCTGCATCGATTCATGCCTCGACCCGGCCGCACCCTTCACCGGCGCGATTTGCGCAACCAGAGCGCTGCACCCCAGTAGCACGACCGCCGCAAAGGCACACGACCTGTCCAGCTTAGGGAAACTTCGCACAATTGCCGATTGTCTTCGCACAATTGCCGATTGTCTTTGCACAATTGACGATTGTGACGTGGGAAGTCTTGCCTTTCGGAGGGAGCAGGGGCCTTCAGGCCCCTGAATCGTCAGCTTCCACGAGATGGGCTTTAGCCCCGGGTACTCCGTCCGGTCGCCACGGCGCTCCTGCGGCAACTCAATCAGAGTTTCCTTAGGGAACGGAGTAGCAGCGAGCTTCAGCTTGCGGTAAAGGCAACGAAAACGCGATGGGGCTTTAGCCCCGGAGGCCATGCCCACCGACTCAATCGAGCTTTTTTTAGAAGTGCGGAGCATTCGCCTGCGTCCCACCCGTCAGCGCATCCGCGTCCCGTCCCACCTCAAGCACACCAGGTTGCGGGCTGGCCTGTTCCGCTCCCAGCAGCACCTCCAGGTCAAACGCTTCCGTCCGCACCCTCTGGTCGAAATAGATCATGCACAACCCAATCGACAACACCGGCGGCACCACCGTCCGGGTGATAAATCCAATCAGCAACACCGACACCTCGGCGAAAACGTGCTTACCTATAGGCGCCGCCATGACGAGCCCAAACGGCACAGCCAACATTCCGGCCACCAGAGACAGCGCCCACACGATGAGCAACAACACAAAGATGCGGCCCTTCGCACCCTTCGCCAGCGTCTTGCTGCGGCGCATCGCCTTGCGAACGCCGATGCCCTCGACGACCTTCGCGGGGATCGCCAGCGAATTGCGGATGTATGCAATGCAGCCGTAAACAAATGCGCCGAGGCCCGCTAAAAAAACCGCCGCCATCAGGACGACGGTAGATCCCGTTCCATTCAAGACATGGAAGCGGATGAGCACAAGCGCCGGAATAAGGACGAGAAACATCCCCCACAACAAGCTCCACGTTTGCCACATCGCAATCCCGATCCACGCATACCATTTTGCCCGCACCGCGCGCAGCGACGCGCCAATCGAAGTGGGCCGCCCCAGGTACACCTCCGACATCGCAAAGCACGTCGCGGCCTGCGTCACGCAATAGATAAAAAAGTAAATTAAGCCCGCGCCATAGGCGACCAGAACGCCGCCCGTCATGATGGTCGCCGGGTTGCTGGTGTGATGATGCAGCAGAATCCGACCCGTCCCGGCGGCCACCAGTTCAACGACAGCCGCCACCGACGCGATCCCGGCAAACAGCCAGAAGCGCGAACGATACATCGAGAATGTCCGGTCCAACAACTCACCCAGCGTCAGCGGACGCAGTTCGTACGCAGGCGCGCCCATGCTCGGCACTGGGGGCACGTCGTAGTACGAAGATGAAGCAGGCGCGGGGGCCGGAGTCAGCCAATCCTGTTCAGCCATAAATCTCTTTGCCTCTTGCGCTGGATTTGCCGCTGTATGAACTCTGTATGTCTGCTTTGCAGCGAATCGTAGCACAACACCACAACGCATACAGCCACAGCAGCGATGGTATATCGGCAACGATGCCGGTTCCCGCAGCATACCTTGAGCTTGTCGAAGTGGGTCGGGGCTCTCGGAAATGGGTTTCGACCATCTCGCGGGTATCCCATTCATCGCACTTTTGCGATGAATGAGGGCAGTTACGGTTGGCCCTCGCCGTCCCCCTCGTCGATCAACGAGCTTGTCCCAACCACATCGAATGTGACCGCCACTCCTCCCGTGGGTTGCAGCGTCGCCCGCATCGGCGCTCGCTGCCAATGCACTGGCCCGCACGCCGGACGCACGGGCGCGAGCGGAGGCCATTTGCCGACGACCCTTTCGGCCACCGCCTTGCGCGCACCCAGTTGGGCCACCACCGCAACCAGGCCACCCTTCGCCGTCGTCGTGATACCGCAATAGGCCGCATAGTCCCGAAACCAGCCCACGTCGGACACGGCAGCGTCAAACGCCGGCAAATGCAACGCGATAATGTGGCCCGTGACACGGTCCACCTGAAGCCACGGCCCAGGCTGCCAGCTCCAGCGCGCCGGCTCGCCGGGCAGCGCGTCGTTCAGCCGTAGCGCGCGGCGGATGGTGAAGCTGCGGTCGGTCACTTCGTGCAGATCGCCCACCGTCCACTCGCGGTGCAGGCCGTCCACCAGCAAAGGGCGCACCCGCAACGTGGTCGCTTCTCCGGCACGGTTTTCGGCCGTGGCCTCGGGCGGCGTGTAGGGCACTTTGCGCGCCGCACCCAGCGTTACGGTATGGGATTTCGGGGCGGCGGCGGCCGGGAGAGCCATTCCGACGCTAAACAATAGCAGGGGCACAATAGCCGAACGAAGAATCTGCATTGCAGACGAGACTATAGGAGATTTGCTCCGGACGTATTAGCTGCTCTCCGCGTGTTTCGGAGGTAGGTTCACAGGTGCTGCTTTGCCTTCGCTTCGGAAGTAGATTTACAAGTGCTGCTCGGTCTTCGCTTCGGAGGTAGGTCCGGGCTTCAGCCCGGACATTTAGGCCAGGCGAAGATTTGGGCTTTAGCCCCGGGCATTGGCCTCCCTATCCGGCCCCACGAAATTCGGTCCGGCCAAGGCACAATCCACAGCAGGCTCAGGGAGTATAAAGCCAGGCGCGGGTACCATCCTCTCGCTGGCGAAGGAGTATTGTTGACCAGAGAACGATTGCCGTCGCCACCACACTCGATGCACGATGTGACCGCGAACCAACCCCCAGCAACACGAACCTGAAAGGAAATATCGACTTATGTGGAAACCCAATCAGCCCGCAGGCGGAACGCCCACACCCGAGCCCGCGCGCCCAGCTTCGCCAACCACCCCCGGCTTCGACCCCGCGCGCGCCGCCACGCCCGCCGCCGGGGCCATCCCCGCTGGCGAACAGGCCACCATCGGCAAGAGCCTCGTCATTAAAGGTGAAGTCTCCGGATCCGAATCGCTCTACATCGACGGCAAAATCGAAGGCGCTATCAACCTCCCCGGCAACCGTGTCACCGTCGGTCGCAACGGTCAGGTCGCGGCCAACATCATGGCCCGCGAAGTGGTCGTCCTCGGCAAGGTGCGCGGCAACGTGCAGGCCTCCGACCGCGTCGACATTCGCAGCGAAGGCTCGCTCACCGGCGACGTCGTTGCAGCGCGCATTTCCATCGAGGACGGCGCCTTCTTCAAAGGCGGCATCGACATCCGCAAGCCCGGCGCTGAAGCCAAGCCCGGCTCCCCCGCTCCAACTCCCTCCACATCCGAGCCTGCCACCACCCCAAGCTAGAGCAAACTATCATCAAACGTCCAGCTTGCTACTCAGGGCCGCAGGCCCGTTCAATACCAGCCTGGGGCGAAGCCCCAGGTAAGAGTTGCAACGTGAATCGAGGGCTGAAGGCCCGGCCTATCGCAAGCCCACACAATTACAGGTAATTTGCTCTAGAGACTGAACAACAGACCGGCCCCCGCACAGTCCGCGTGCGGGGCTTCGTTGCATTCAAACCCCCGCGGTCATCGCAATCCGCGCCCGCCGCATTTCGTTGATGCGATTGAAGTGATACTGAAAGTACAAGCCGCCAAACAGCAGCGTCCTCCACCATGAAAGCTTCAACCCAATCGGCTCGATCTTGTTGAAGTGTTCCAGCAGCGAACTCCTCATCGCGAACCGCGCCAAGATGCGTACCCCCCAGGCCGCGATCCCCAGCAGCGTCGCGTTGGGATTGTCGGTTTGCGGCCGGCTGAACACATCGTGCATCACGATCGAATAAATTGCCTGCGAGTTCACAATAAACAGGAGCGCCGCGATGCTGTAGTAAAGCAGCGCGCGGCTATTGCGCTGCACCCGGTACAGCCACACCGCTTCGACCACGTCCCACGCCACAAAAAACGTCAGGACGGTTAACACCTCCAGCACCATCGCCATCCACCACGGAATGTCCGGAGGCGGTGGCAGGTCCATGCGCAACGTCATCAAACGCGCCGTTGCCGCCGAGGACTTGTCCAGCCGCGGAATCACCTTCTTGAGCGGCAGCCATTTGTCCGTGTCTTTGCTGCGCACGAGGTCGGTCTCGACAATATTTCCGCTGGCAAGATACTGGCGCAGGTCGGCCTCGGTATAAGGGCCGAAGGTCTGGCCGTCGCGTGTGACTCGAAATTCTTCCATGACCATGCCAGAATAACCCGCTCTGCCCGTCTCAGCTAAGCGAGCATAACGATTGCGCCCTCGCCGCCTTCGAGCACCATCGACGAACCGACCTCTGAACCTGCGCCATCCATCAGCGAGGTGAAGAGAATACGTCCGGGTTCCGTCGCAACCTGACAATGCTCGGAAGTCAGGTTGAGATGAATCTGAAAGCGCTCTTCGCCGAGCGTCCGCGCGTAACTGAGCACGCCTTCGTGCGCGCGCACATCTGCAACCGTACCCGAATGCAGCGCCGCGAACTTGCGTCGCAACGCCAGCAGCGCTAGATACAGCGAGAGCATCGAGCGGCGATCCACGCCCTCGACAGCGACGTTGACGCTCTTCCGTTCCGCCATCAACGGAAGCCAGGGCGTCGCGTCTGGCGTCGTAAATCCTGCGTTGGGAGAACCGTCCCACAGCATCGGCGAGCGCTCCGGATCGCGCCCCCGTCCCATGCCCGGTTCGTTCTTTTCTGCCGGGTCCTGCACCTGATCCGGCGCGACGGGAACGTCTTCCATACCGAGTTCGTCGCCATAGTACAGCGTCGGCGTTCCACGCAGCGTGAGCAGCAGCATCGCCGCCACGCGCGCCTGCCCTGCCCCGATGCGAGTGGCCAGCCGCGATTGGTCGTGGTTGCCAAGAACATAGTTCGGCCACGCACCCGCTGGCAGCAGGCGTTCATATTCACGGATGATGTCGGCGATCGCTGCGGCTTGCCACTGCGTTTGAATGAGATGAAAGTTGAAGGGCAGATTCGCGCCATTGAGATCGGGCGCTCCAGTGTCGTCTTCGACGCCGTAGTAGCGCACCAGTTCCGGCAGCGGCAAATAGATTTCACCAATCAAAACGCGACTTCCGCGATCCGCATACTCGTCCAGAACCGCCCGCATTTCACGCACGATCCGGTGCGTCTCGGGATGGTCGGCGGTGTGCTTGGGCAACACGCTCGCGATGCTTTGCCAGCCTTCCTGCCACGCGGCATTGCGCGGGTTGTTGCGAAACTCAGCGTCCTCGATCAGCAGCCAGAGCACGTCCATCCGGAACCCATCGACGCCGCGGTCCAGCCAGAAACGCATCGCCGCATACATCGCTTCGCGCACCTCCGGGTTGCGCCAGTTGAGGTCGGGCTGCTGCGGCAAAAACGAGTGATAGTAAAACTGCTGCGTCGTCTCGTCGAACGTCCACGCCGAGCCGCCGAAGTGCGACATCCAGTTGTTCGGCACGCGCTCTCGAGCGGGTTTCCAATCGTCGCCCGGCTTAGCCGGATCGCGCCACAGATACCAGTCGCGCTTGGGATTCGTGCGCGACGAACGCGACTCCAAAAACCACGGATGTCGATCGGAAGAATGATTCGGCACGAAGTCGAGGATGAGTTTGAGGCCGCGCTGATGCGCCGCTGCAATTAATTCATCGAAGTCCGCCAGCGTTCCGAATAGCGGGTCGACGCCCGTGTAATCGGCGACATCGTAACCGAAATCGGCCATCGGCGACGGATAAAACGGCGATATCCAAACGGCGTCGACGCCGAGCGCCACCAGATAGTCAAGCCGAGCCGCGATGCCGCGAAGGTCGCCCACGCCATCGTCATTCGTGTCTTGAAAACTGCGCGGATACACCTGATAGATAACGCCGGTCTGCCACCACTGCCGCTCGTTTCTCATGCCAATAGGATGCGTGAGCGGTCAGTGTAAAAGCAACGACGAACGCGGAGTAACATCGAGAGATGGTGGATACCGCAAAGCTGGACGAGTTGTTGCACGATGCCGAAGTCGCGCACGGACATCTATGCGCGGGGCAAGTCCTCGGCGTGCGCATGGCGATGCTCGCGCTCGCGCGGTTGGGCATCGAAGACCCGCGCAACAAGACCAGTCCCGACCGCAAGCGTCTCGTCACCTTCGTCGAAATCGACCGCTGCGCGACCGATGCCATCGGCGTCGTGACCGGCTGCCGCGTCGGCAAGCGCGCGCTCAAACTGCGCGATTGGGGTAAGATGGCTGCGACGTTTGTCGACCTGAACGCTACCCTTGGCGACGACGTGTACAAAGGTCTGCGAGTGGTCGCGCTGGAAAGCTCCAAGGCGCGCGCGGGCGAGTTATATCCCGAACTCCCGAAGAACGCGCAGCAAATGCGCGCTTATCGTGAGCTTCCCAACGAGGAGCTTTTCAGCCCGCAATGGGTCGGAGTCGCGCTTCCGCCCAGCGAGTTTCCGGGCTACAAAGGCGAGCGACTCGCCTGCGCCCGCTGTGGCGAAGGCGTCAACTTCGACCGCTTCGTCGAGCGCGACGGCGAGCAGCTTTGCCTCGCGTGCGCCAACGAATCGCATCGCTACTACAAGCCGCTTGCCTGACGCACAACCGTCGAGGCCGGCGCGTTGAGCGCCGGCCTCGCGAACGTTGTTTGAACTGTGTTAGCGGTCATCATCGCGGTCATGCTCACGGTTGTAACCATTGAAGCGGCGCTCGCGCTCCCACCGCTCACGCTGTTCATGCTGTTCATGCTGCTGCCGCCTAAACCAGGCCTCGCGCTCGCGCCCTTCTTCATAGCGGCGATTCTGGTAGCCGTCCCCGTAGTAGCCCGAAGCGTAGCCGTAATTCTGCGGGTAGCCGTAGTTCTGCGCGTAGCCGTAGTTCTGAGCGTAGCCGTAGTTCTGAGCGTAGCCGTAGTACGCCGGCGCCGGAGCATAGTACTGGGGTCCGCCGAGTTGGACGCCAATCGCAAAATGTTGGGCCTGCGCCGCCGGTGCCGCTGCGGTGAGGAACGCGCCCGCCAGCGTCGCCGCCGCCAGGACTCTGACTGCCTTCGACTTCATGCACGTAAGCTTCGTTGTTGCATCAGATAGCTTCATGACTTGCCTCCTGTACTGCTTCTTGCGTCGACTGCTTATTGCATCGACCGCTTCTTGCATCGACGTACAGTGAAGTAAACGCGAGTCGCAGCGCATCGTTGCGCGCAACTAATTTGAACTTGCGGGTTGCGGTGAAGTCGTTCCGTCGACGCACTCGAAACTGGCGGCAGCATTTACGTCGCCTGTACCGCGATAGCGGGGCCACGAAGGATACTCGCACAGCGGCCGGCTGCGATGAGCGCCCCGCTTCGCGTCTTCGACGACGAGTTTCTCAGGCTCGACGCCCTTGTCCGCCCACACATCCAGTGCCGCGAGAGCGTCGAAGCCTGCATCGAAGACGCCCTTGCCGTGCCCGAAGCCGGGCACCTCGTAGAAGCGCACGAAGCCCCGCAAATCTGCGTCCGTGTAGCGTTCCTTCAGGCGCAGAAAATATTGCCGCGTCGCGCCAGTTGGGATGGTCGTATCGGCGTCGCCGTGAATCAACAGCAGCTTGCCGCCGCGCGATTTGTAAGTGTCAAGGTCCGTGTCACTCGCGTCCGAAACGACGCTCTGCGGCAGAAGATCGGCAGCATACTTCCCGCCGGTTGTCGTATCGAAGTGCAGCGCGTCGAAATGCGGATCGCCGGTGAGAAAAAACCGCAGAACACCATCCCCAACGAGGTACGCAAACGAGTCCAGCAACGCTATCGGCGGGTGAAAAGGGTGACTCAGCAGGCCTTGAGTGCCAGTAAGATCGGCGCCGCTGAGGACGTTGAATCCTGGGATATCCTGCACGCCGTTCGCCAAAGGCTGCGCGGTGCGCTGCGCGGTCGCGTAGGTTTGAAGTGTCCTAAGCTGCCCATCCGACAGACACCCGCGACGATCACGCCCATCCTTGCAGCGCATTGTTGCGAGGTCGAAATGGCAGTTATCGGGGTCGCTCACAATGCCGTCGCTCAGGCCATCCTGGGCATCGCACTGCCGCATCACGGCCGTCGCCAGCAAGCGCGTCTTGCGGCGCGGCAGCCATCCGGACTGCCCATCCGCACCCTTCCTGTAAAGCGCTTGGCTCACGCGAATGAATTGCAAATCGAGTTCGACCTGGTTCCAGGCGGCGTAAGCGCCCAGCACGCCGTCGTAGTCGGCGGGCCAGCGTTGCGCGACGAAGTACGCCTCGCGTCCTCCCGTCGACCCGCCCAGAAAATACATGCGCGAAGGCGCGCGACCGTAGAATGCGCGCATCACGGCGGCTGCCGCATCATGCGTCTTCTTCAGGCCATCGTGAGCGTAGTTGACGCGCTGCTCCATGTTCAACGCGAACCTTGCATTGAGCGCATTCACAATGTCGGGCAGCAGGAAGTAGCGCTTATGATGGCCGGAATCGCCGCCAAAGGTGGCATAGCCCTGCTCCAGCGGCGTGCGCTCGCCGGGCGACCCCATCGTGGGTGCTCGTAAGCCCGTGACCAGATAGCCGTCGAACGCGCCGCCTCCATAATGGACTGCTTTGCCATTCCAGACTTCCGGAAGATTGACCTCAAAGCGAATATCCTGCGCGGAAGGATCCACGGGATGAATGCGACCGAGCACTTTGCAAAAGCGCGTGCCGGACGACTGCGCAACGCTGGCCGAGGTCACAACGCCACCCGTCGTCGGGAGTCCAATGTCGCCAACCGGAATGATGAGGTGCCGCAACGATGCACAGGCTATCGCCGCGCCCATCGGGCGGGCGTTCGCAACCGGCCCGAAGACCACCAGGAAACAAATGATGCGATGCAGCATGAAACACATCCCAAGACGCGCAACAAATCGTCTAAGGTTTGATGCACGAAGGTTCCGGGAAAGTGCCCGCGAAGGCGGACTCTCCAGACCTAACCCTGCCCCGCCTCGATGGCCGCGCCCACGCGCAGCAGGGTCCCCTCGTCGAAGTGGCGGCCCATAACCTGCACGCCGATGGGTAGGCCCGCTTTCGTCTCGCCGCAGGGCACGCTCATCCCGCAAATGCCGGCGAGCGAAGCGGCGACGGAGAAGATGTCTTCGAGATACATCTTCACTGGGTCGTCGGTTTTCTCGCCCAGCTTGAACGCAGACGACGGCGTGACCGGCGCGACCAGCGCGTCCACATGCTCGAACGCCGCCAGGAAATCCCGCGTCAACAGCGTGCGGACTTGTTGCGCCTTGCGGTAGTACGCGTCGTAATAGCCGGCGGAAAGGACGTAAGTCCCCAGCAGAATGCGCCGCTTCACCTCCGCGCCAAAACCCTCGTCGCGGGTCTTGCGGAACATCGCTGCGAGCGTATTCGATTCTGCGGCGCGCAAGCCGAAGCGTACGCCGTCGAAGCGCGAAAGGTTCGACGACGCCTCCGCCGTTGCGATCACGTAGTACGTCGGAATCGCGTAGCGCGTGTGCGGCAGTGAAACTTTGTGAATGGTGCATCCCGCCGCGCGCAGAACGTCCAGAGACTTCTCAATGGCAGCGCGAATTTCGGAGTCGAGGCCTTCGCCGAAGTACTCTTCCGGCACGCCGATGCGCAATCCAGTGACAGGCTTCGCCAGCTCTGCGGAATAATCCGCAGGGGCGGCGTGTGACGACGTCGCGTCCAGCGCGTCCGGTCCCGCAAGTACGCCCAGCATCGTCGCTGCGTCCGCGACCGAGCGCGTGAACGGTCCCACGCGATCGAGCGACGACGCAAACGCAATCAACCCATAACGTGACACGCGGCCATACGTCGGCAGCACGCCCACCACGCCGCAGTACGCCGCGGGTTGGCGGATCGAGCCGCCGGTATCGGTGCCCAGCGAAGCCACGCAAAATCCCGCCGCAACCGAAGCGGCAGAACCGCCCGACGACCCGCCCGGAACGCGGTCGAGCGCGCGCGGATTTCGCACCGGGCCGTACGCGGAGTTTTCATTCGACGATCCCATCGCGAACTCGTCGCAGTTCAGCTTGCCCAGCAGCACCGCGCCCGCCGCTTCGAGCTTCGCCACCACGGTCGCATCGTAGGGCGGGTGGTAGTCCTTCAAAATTAGCGAACCCGCTGTAGCAGGCGCACCGCGCATCGCCAACACGTCCTTGATGCCGATGGGCACGCCCGCCAGCGGACCGAGCTCCGCGCCGGATTTCACCGCTGCATCGACCTTCTCAGCCTGCGCAAACGCCCGCTCGCGGCTCAGCGCGAGATAGCTGTGAATCTCAGGATCACGCGCTGCGATGCGCACATAATGTCGCTCGGCGAGCGACGCGGCCGAGACTCGACCCTCGCGCACGGCGTCGCGGGCTGCGGCAATCGATACAGTTTCTAGATTTAGCGTCTCAGTCATTTGCCCTTGCTTTTCTCTCTGCCATTCTCTCAGGGAATCTGCCTTTGCCTTTACTTTTGCCTTTGCCTTTGCCTTTCTTTTTGTCATTCCCGAAGGGAATCTGCTTCTTCTTTTGCCCTTGCTTTTGCCGTTGCCTTTCTTTCTGTCATTCCCGAAGGGAACCTGCTTCTTCTTTTGTTTTGCTGTTGCTTTTGTACTCACGGGCGCTTGTCTTCCGCCACCATCCTGAACGAACTTAGCCCGAAAGCCCACCTCCGTCGTAACATTAGCCGAGTCCGAGAGGCTTTGGAGGCCCGATGATTCTTCGCAACATCTTTTCCCCTTGGCTCGCCCTCGCGCTCCTTCCGTGCGCCGCCATCGCAGCCGCGCAAACCACCACGACCGCCGAGGCCCGCACCGAACGCGCCTTCACCGTTGCAAAACGAGCGGGCGCGCCCGAACTTTACGCCTTCCTCAAATCCTTCCCCAAGGGCGCGGACCTGCACATGCACCTCTCCGGCGCGGTCTACGCTGAAACCTTTATCGCCGAAGCCGTCAAAGCGGGCCTCTGCATCGCAGCGGTCGACCCCGGAACGCCCGCAACGCCTGTTCCGCAAGGGGCCGTCCGTTTCGTCCCTCCAATCACCGGCAAAGACGCCCCCTGCGGCCCGGGCCGCGTCCCCGCCTCCGACGCGCTTAAGAATCAAAAACTATACGACGCACTGGTCGATTCGTTCTCTATGCGCGGCTTCGTTCCCAGCCCTGGCATCACCGGACACGACCAGTTCTTCAGCACCTTCGATCGCTTCGGCGGCCTCAAGGACTTCGGCGGCGAATGGCTCGACGAGGTCGCCTCCCGCGCCGCCGAGCAGAACGAGCAATATCTCGAAATCATGAACACCCCAAGCTTCACCCACGCGGCGATGGCGGGCTACAAGCTCGGTTGGCCAGCCAATTTCAACGACGCAAACCACATGACAGCCCTCGCCAAACTCCGTGACGCTCTACTCGCCGGCGGTCTCCGCGACGACATCGCCATAGACCATAAAGAGTTCAACGACGCAGAAACCGCGCGCCATTCTTTGGAACATTGCAACGCGGCGCCCGACTACGTTGATTTTCGCGAACTCACCAGCTGCTCCATCCATATCCACTTCCTCTATCAAGTCCTGCGCGGCTTCCCACCGCAACAGGTCTTCGCTCAAACCCTTCTCGGCTTCGAACTCGCCACCGCCTATCCCGAACAAGTCGTCGGTATCAACTTCGTCATGCCCGAAGACGGCTACCTCTCCATGACCGAGTATCACCACCAGATGTTGATGCTCGACTATCTGCACTCGGTCTATCCCAAAGTCCACATCTCGTTGCACGCCGGCGAACTCGCGCCGGGCATGGTCGCGCCCGACGGCCTCCGTTTCCACATCCGCGAAGCCATCGACCTGGGCCACGCTGAACGCATCGGCCACGGCGTCGATGTGCTCTACGAAGACGACCCGCAAGCGCTGCTCAAAGAAATGGCCGCGAAGCACATTATGGTCGAGGTCAACCTCACCTCCAACGACGCCATCCTCGGCATCAAAGGCGCCGACCACCCCCTGACCGCCTACCGCGCCGCGCGTGTTCCTTTCGCGCTCTCCACCGACGACGAAGGCGTCTCCCGCATCGACCTCACCCACGAATACGTTCGCGCGGCACTCGAGCAAAACCTCACCTACGCCGACCTTAAGCAAAGCGCTCGCACCTCACTCGAGCACTCCTTCCTTCCCGGCGCGAGCCTCTGGGCCTCGCCCGACAACTTCACGCAGAAGAGTGCGGCCTGTCCCGCTGTATTGATGCCTCGCATGCGCATCGCCAATAGCTGCACCAGACTTCTGAAAGCAAGCGAGCGCGCCGCGGAACAGTGGGAGTTGGAGAGCCGTTTCATGAGCTTCGAAGCACAAAGTTGGTAGAGGTTGGGGGTGTGGCCCGAACGCCGAACGCCGGGTGCCCCATTCATCGCGCTTTTTGCGATGGGTGGGGGTGTACGCAGACACGCGCTGCTAGACTAATCGCATTCACCTCTCTGGAGTCGAACCTTGACCAAGCGCATTCTTCTCTTCCTGCTCCAGCTTCTCGTCTTCGGCGCTCTGCTGATCGTCGGCGGCGACTGGGACTTCGTCCGCCTTTCCCTGGCATTGCGCAAGCCGAGCCTGAACATTATTCCTCTGTGGAAGTTCCACCTCAACGCAAACTACGACTACATCGCCAACGGCCTGATCTTCGCCGCCATCCTGCTGGCCCTCATCCTCTTGTTAGAGGCCGCGCGCAAACGGCTCAAGCCTTGGGCGGCGCTCTCAACGGCGGCCTTCGTCCTGGCTGTCGCCATCAGCCTCACCGTCAGGCTGGGTCTCATTGGCCTGCAGCCCTGACCCGGAGCCTGAAAATCTCTGAATTACACATTCTGGGCATGTTGCTCCCCCAATTGTGTCCATTTATCAACATAATTCGCATCAAAATAGGTTCCCTTGTTTAGGGAATCCTAGGTAAGCTGGTCGCACAGGCAATCGTTTGCACTATATTGAGAACTTTCCACGGCAATGTTGGTTTAAGCCGATGTAGGAATTTTGGCAACACTCCAAACGATCCGGCAGCGCAAACTGGTCGTTAAGTTAACAGGATGAGGAACTAATTTCGCATGAGCCTGACCCACTCGACGGACCGCGACGCAACGGCTTCCGCCCCCCCCATCGACCTTTCACAGCGCAAAATCGCCTACTTCTCGATGGAGATCGCGCTGTCCAAAGACCTTCCAACCTACTCCGGCGGCCTCGGCATGTTGGCCGGCGACACGCTGCGCTCTGCGGCCGACACGGGCGCGTCCATGGTTGCCGTCTCGCTCGTCCATCGCCGCGGATACTTTCAGCAGCACCTCGACTCCAACGGCCACCAAACCGAGTCTGACGTCCGCTGGTCGCCCGAAAGCACTTTGCCCACCGCGGACCAGGTCGTCGCCCTCACCATGCAGGGGCGCGAAGTCCTGGTCCGCGCCTGGCGTTTCGACGTCGTCGGCGTCTCCGGCCACATCATTCCCGTCTTCCTGCTCGACACCGACGTCGAGGGCAACGACCCTTGGGACCGCACGCTCACCGACCACCTCTACGGCGGCGACAGCTACTACCGCCTCTGTCAGGAAACCATCCTCGGGCTCGGCGGGATTCATCTCCTGCACGCGCTCGGCGCGAAGCCCGAAGTCTGTCACATGAACGAAGGCCATGCGGCACTGCTCGCGCTCGGCCTGCTCGAAGACCGTCTCGAAGCCCGCTTCGAAGGTTCTTCCCTGCACGACGCCACAGACGATGACGCGCGCGCCGTGCAGCAGCAATGCGTCTTCACCACCCACACGCCCGTTCCCGCTGGGCACGACCAGTTCGGCGTCGACCAGATGTACGCCGTGCTCGGCCACGACCGCGCTTCGACCATCGAGCGTTTCGCGTGCCTGCATAACGGCCTGATGAACATGACCTACATCGCGCTGCGCTTTTCGCGCACCGTCAACGGCGTCGCCATGCAGCACGGTAAAGTCTCGCAGCAGATGTTCCCCGAGTACCGCGTCCATTCCATCACCAACGGCGTCCACGCGGCCACTTGGCTGTCGCGGCCCTTCAGGCAGTTGCTCGACAAGCAAGTGCCGGAATGGCGGCACGACAACCAGTACCTCCGCTCGGTCTACGGCATCGAGCCGGAGACGATCTCCGCCACACATCGCCTCGGCAAGCAGCGGCTGTTTGAAACGGTGCAGCAGCGCACCGGCGTCGTGCTCGATCCCAACATCCTGACGCTGGGCTTCGCTCGCCGCGTCGCGACCTACAAACGCATCAACCTGTTACTCCACGATCCCGCACGACTGGAAGCGCTGGCCGAAAAGCTGGGCGGCTTGCAGGTCCTCTTCGCCGGCAAAGCCCATCCCGCCGACAACGCGGGCAAGGGCCTTATCCGCGACGTATTCGCCTCGGCCGCCAGACTGAACCACTCAAATTCGAAGCTCCACATTGTGTATCTCGAAAACTATGATTGGGAACTTGGCGAGCAGCTCACGCAGGGCGTCGATGTCTGGCTGAACACGCCGCTGCGCCCCTACGAAGCCTCCGGCACCAGCGGCATGAAGGCCGCGCTCAACGGCGTGCCGTCGCTGAGCGTGCTCGACGGCTGGTGGATGGAAGGCTGCGCCGAGAACATCACAGGCTGGGCCATCGAAGACCTCGACGATGAGACCGCCGAAGCGGCCTGTCTTTACGCCAAGCTTGAGAACGCCGTCGCTCCTCTATACGCCGACCGGGCCGCGTGGGCACAGATGCAGCGCCACTGCATCGCCCTGAACGGGACCTTCTTCAACACCCACCGCATGTTGGGCCAATATTTCGCCAACGCCTACTTCCCCGCCTCCGCCTCCGTCGCGGCCTCCGACCAGGAAGTGATCAACGACGAAACAACCGCCGCAGTCCTCGTCTAGGGAACCTCTGATAAGCGAACCTCTGATCATCTGGTTAGGGATTCTGATTAGACGCCCTCTGATTAGGTGCGTGGGCTTGTTCTACCGGAGGGAGCAGAGGCCTTCAGGCCTCTGAATCCAGGTGCCTCAAGCGAGGGGCTTCAGCCCCGGAGAAATACCAAAGGACTTAATCGGACTTTCCTTAAAGCCTGTTCACGATCTCTCTTGCGCCTCCCCCAAAGCTGTCATCTCGACCGGAGGCGCGTTTTTTGCGCCGGAGTGGAGAGACCCGCAGCTTCTCTGCGCCGCCGAAATATCCTCGGCGCAAACCACCCCTTACTGCGCCTGCACCACCGCCGCGACAAGCCGTTCAAGCTCCGCAGGATTGACATTGCTAACGGCGACGATGCGAAGGTCCCGTGTGCGGGTCGACCGGATCGCAAATCCCGCGCGCGTCGTGGACGGCATGGCATTCAGCACCCCGGCGCGTTGCGTCACGAAGATTGAAACTTCGTGTGCGTGAATCGTAAACAGCAGCAAGGCCGCTGGTTGACCCTCAATATATATAAGGTCGGCGCCGTTGAGCGTCGTGTCGGGGGGAAGGGTCTCCGGGATGTTGAAGCTGAACGGAATCCTTCCCTGAAACCAGGGTTTGACGGTGTGGCGATCGGTCGAGATCACCTGCGGGGACGCTCCGCTGGAGAGGGTCGCAAGATGCTGGTCGAGCAGCTCAGCGGTGAGCGTGTTGGCTTGGCGCATGTGCTGCCAGACGGTCAGCGAAACCGCCAACAGGAGGGCAGTCGCCAGCGCCGGCCAGGCAAACCAACGAAACGCATTGGGGCGCAATGGACGGACGCGCGAGGGTCCTTGTGGCACCTGCGGGGCGAGCTGTGCGGTGAGTCGGGCGAGCGCTTCGTGGGAGGGAGCGAAGCGCTCGCCAGCGTGAGCGGTGGCCGCCTTTAGCTGCGTTGCGCAAAGGACACGCAAAGCGCAGAGATGGCACGCCTCCAGATGTTGCTGAATGCCGTTCGACTCGGCGGGCGAAAGTTCGCCGTCGATGAAGGCATTGAGTTCTTCGACGTAGAGATGCTCGTCGGCGTGCAGGGTTGGAGAGTCGGGCGTTGGGGTCGTTGGTGTCATAGGGTTTCACGAAGTTGCAATTGCAGCAGTTGATGCAGGCCGCGACGAGCGCGCGAGATGCGCGACATCACAGTGCCGATGGGGACTTCGAGGATCAGCGCGATGTCTTTGTACTTAAGTTCTTCGACATCGCACAACAGCAGAACCTCCCTCAGAGGCGCGTTGAGCTGCTCGAGCGCGCGCTGCACAGCCGCCTCATCGTCGAGCCGGAGAAGGTGATCTTCCGGTGTAGGGCTGGCGTCGGCGATGTCGAGCAAATCGGGATTGTCTTCGAGATAAACGGTGCGCGTGGCGGCTATGCCGGTGCGCGAGGTGAGGAATGCGTTGCGCAAAATGCGGAATATCCAGGCCTTGAAGTTGGTCCCGGTCTGAAAAGAATCGAACGCGCGCAGGGCTTTGGAGAGGGTTTCCTGCACTAAATCTTCCGCCTCCGCGTGGTTGCGGCTGAGCCAGAAGGCGTGGCTGTACAGCGAGGGCAGGAGCGGGAGCGCGAGTTGCTCGAAGTTCGCGCTGGGATGGGAAGACGGCATGGGTGCGAATGGGCCTCGTGTGACAAGTCGTGTTCCCACCGGGAAGACGGAGCGAACGGCATGGGCTTCGGCAGTGAACATCTTAACTTTAAACCAAATCGCGCCCGATTTATTCCATTGAATTATTTTCGAAGCGTTCGGGAATAAATTTCATTTTCCCAGGTTATGGAGATGGGTTCAATCGCGAGCCCATGGAGAGACTATGAACCGATTCAAGGAAGATAAAGTGGCACAAGACAGCCCAGACACGATGCGACCCGCGAGCTCTGGACTGGCGGTCGACGGCGGCGACGGTATCGACCGACGAAATTTTCTAGGCTGCATGGCGTGGGCGGGCACCGGGTTGCTCTGGACGCTCTCGGGCGGCGTGCCGACCTCTAAGCTGCTGGCGCAGACGACTAAAGGCGGCGCGAACGGGGCCGGCAAGGTCGAAGACTTCTCCTTCGTGCAGATCAGCGACAGCCACATCGGTTTCAACAAGGGCGCCAACCCCGATGTAACGGGCACGCTGAACAAGGCCATCGAGCGGGCCAGTAGAGTTCCGGCGGGCATGAAGCCACCCGACTTCATGATCCATACGGGCGACATTACGCAGAACTCCAAAGCGGAGGAGTTCGATACCGCCGCACAGGCGATCAAGAGTTTCAAGAGCCCGGTTTTCTACGTTCCCGGCGAGCACGACTTCATCGACGACGGCGCGCAGTATAAACAGCGTTTCGGCAAAGGCACCGTAGGCAATGGCTGGTACAGCTACAACCACAAGGGCGTCCACTTTGTGGCGCTGAACAACTGCGTGCAGGTGGACGCGATGGGCAGCCTCGGCGCGGAGCAGATTGCGTGGATGAAGACCGATTTGGCAGGCTTGAGCGCGTCGACGCCCATCGTGGTCTTCGCGCATATTCCGCTGTGGATGGTGTACGAAAAGTGGGGCTGGGGCACGGCCGATGGTGCGCAGGCGTTGGCGCTGCTCAAGCGCTTCGGCTCCGTGACGGTGTTGAATGGGCACATTCACCAAGTGGTGCAAAAGGTCGAGGGCAACGTCGCGTTTCATACAGCGCTGGCCACCGCGTTTCCGCAGCCCGCTCCGGGGGCCGCCCCCAACCCCGGGCCGATGGTCGTCCCCGCAGGCAAGCTGCTGAGAGTGCTCGGCGTGACCGATGTGAAGGTCGTTCGCGGCCATAGTCACCTCGCGGTGGTTGATCACACGCTGGCGGAAACGGTGTAAAAAAACACTGGAGGAAGCTGCGTGAAACACGTTGGAGCCGCGATCATACTGTCTGCTGTTGCTGCCGTGGGGCTGGCGTTTGTGCATCCCTTCGGCAATCCGCGTGCCGAGCCTGCGAAAGGGCCCGGCACGCTGCTCGCGGGCGCGAACATGCCAACCGCGGCGAAGGACGTCCTCGTCACGAAGTGCGCGGACTGCCACTCGAGCGAGACGCGCTGGCCCGTGTATGCGCGGATCGCTCCGGGGTCGTGGCTGATCGAGCGCGACATTATCGAAGCTCGGAAGGCCATGAACTTGTCGCACTGGGCGGAGATGCCGCAGGATCAGCAGGCGGTGCTCATCGCGAAAATTGGTCACGAAGCCAAGAGCGGCGACATGCCTCCGCTACAGTACCGCGCACTGCATTGGGGCGCGAAGCTGTCGCCGACCGATGTGGCGGCGCTGGTGGAGATGGGAAAGGGCGGCGAGGTTGAAGCGGGTTCAACGGCGGACAGCGGAGCGGATGCCGGGGTCGGCGATGCGGCGCGCGGCAAACTCGTGTTTGAAAAACGCTGCACCGGTTGCCACGCGCTGACCGCCGACCGCGAAGGCCCGAGGTTGGCGGGGGTGTTTGGAAGAAAGGCGGGGAGCGTAGCGGGGTTCAACTACTCGGCCACATTGAAGAAGTCCGGGCTGACGTGGGACGAGGCGAATCTGGACCAATGGCTGACCGACCCGGACAGGGTCGTGCCGGATAACAATATGGGCTTCAGCGTTCCAAAATCCCAAGAGCGCCGCGACGTGATCGCGTTCTTCAAGCAGATGAAGTAGCGCGGACTGGCAGGACTGGCTAAGCAGGCGGCGGGAAAAACTCTGTTTTGTTTTTCTTTCTGTCATTCCCCTGAGCGAAGTCGAATGGGGAATCTGCATTTGCTTTACGGCTTTACAGGCTGCGCAAAAACTCCGTTTTGCCCGCGGTACACTGATTTTCACATTTCACGAAGATCACTTCCGAAAAGCCGACTTCTCGTTACCCAACAATCTAGATGAGTGAGTTGCGGTCCGTCGGACAACTCTAGCA